>QEVN01000199.1 GCA_003576795.1 Burkholderiales bacterium | reverse complement strand
GTCGTCGTCGTCACCGGCGGCGCGAGCGGGCTCGGCGCGGCGACCTGCGCCGAACTGGGCGCGGCGGGAGCGCGCGTGGTCGTCGCCGATGTGGCGGCGGAGCGGGCGCAGCGCTGCGCATCGCGGCTGAAGGAGAGCGGCGTCGAGTCGCTCGCCGCGGCGGTGGACGTCGGCGACGAAGGGCAGGTGCGACGTCTCTTCGATACCGCGATCGATCGCTTCGGCGCGGTCGACGCCGTGGTCAACAGCGCGGCGATCGACGTCACGGCGCCGATCGCGGAGCTCTCGGCCGCCGATTGGGAACGCATAGTGCGCACCAACCTCAACGGCGTGTTTCTCGTCGCGCGGCAGGCCTGCGCAGCGATGCGCGAGCGGGGCGGCGCGATCGTCAACATCGCCTCCACCGCGTCGAAGCGCGCCTGGCCGAACGCGAGCGCGTACCACGCGACCAAATGGGGCGTGCTCGGGCTTTCGCACGCGCTGCACGCGGAGTTGCGGCCGCAGGGGATCAAGGTCTGCGCGATCGTCGCCGGCGGCATGCGCACGCCGTTCCTGCTCGATCGCTTTCCCGACATCGATCCTTCGCTGCTGCAGGACCCGCGCAACGTCGCGCGCGCGATCCGCTTCGTGCTGGAGCAGCCTGCCGAGACCGTCATCCCCGAGATGATGGTCCTGCCGATGCGCGAGACTTCGTGGCCGTGACTGCGCCGCGGCCGGCGGTCTTTCTCGACAAGGACGGAACCTTGCTCGTCGACGTTCCGTTCAACGTCGATCCGCAGCGCATGCGCTTCGCCGACGGCGTGCCGCGTGCGCTCGCGCGCTTCGCCGCGCTGGGCGTTCCGCTGATCGTCGTCAGCAACCAGGCGGGAGTCGCGCTCGGCCGTTTCGACGCGGCGCGGCTCGACGACGTGCGCGCGCAGCTGGCGGCGATGTTCGCGCAATGCGGCGCCTCGCTGACGTCCGCCTGGTTCTGCACGCATCATCCGCAGGGCAGCGTCGCTGCGCACGCCTTCGCCTGCGACTGCCGCAAGCCGCTGCCGGGGCTGCTGCATCGCGCGGCGCGCGAGCACGGAATCGACCTGCAGCGCTCGTGGATGATCGGCGACATCCTCGACGACGTCGAGGCGGGCAAGCGCGCCGGATGCCGCTCGGTGCTCCTGTGCAACGGCAACGAAACCGAGTGGGTGGGCGGGCCCTTCCGTCGACCCGATCATCTCGTGCGCAACCTGGACGAAGCCGCCGCGCTCGTCGAGGCGGCGAGCGCGCCGAAGGGCGTGCCGGTGGCGGCATGAACGAAGCATGGCGCGAGGCCGAACGCGTGCTGTGCGTGCGGCTCGACAACATGGGCGACGTGCTGATGACCACGCCGGCGATCCGCGCGATCCGGGCGGCGAAGCCGTCGCGCCACCTCACGCTGCTCGGCTCCGCGCCGGGCGTGCGCGTGGCCGCGCACGTGCCCGAGATCGACACGGCGATCGTCTACGAGGCGCCGTGGGTGAAGAACGCGCGCACCCACGCGTCGGGCAACGACGTCGACCGTGCGCTCGTCGACGTTCTCGCCGCGCATCGCTTCGACGCGGCGGTGATCTTCACCGCCTACAGCCAGAGCCCGATCGCGGCTGCGCTCGTGTGCCGGATGGCGGGCATCCCGCTGCGGCTCGCGCACTGCCGGGAGAATCCGTACCTGCTGCTCACCGACTGGCGGCCGGAGACCGAACCGGCGCAGCAGCTGCGCCACGAAGTCGATCGGCAACTGGACCTGGTGGCCGGCTTCGCGCCGCGTCCGGCCGATCTTCGACTGTCGTTCCGCGTGGCCCGGACCGATCGGACGACGCTCGCGACGAAGCTGCGCGAGGCCGGCGTCGATCCCGCGGCGGCGCGCATCGTCGTGCATCCGGGAGCGAGCGCGCCGTCGCGTCGATGGCCGGCGGCGCATTTCGCGCAGGCGCTGCGCGAGCTTGCGCAGCGGCAGCACCGCGACATCGTGCTCACCGGCGACGCCGGCGAAGCCGCGCTGGTCGCCGGCATCGTCGCGCAGGCGGGCGGGCCCGCGCAGGTGCACGACCTCTCGGGACGCCTGGCGCTCGGCGAACTCGGCGCGCTGCTCGAAGGCGCCGACCTGCTGATCGCGAACAACACCGGCCCCGTGCACGTCGCCGCCGCGCTCGGCACGCCGGTGGTCGACCTCTATGCACTGACGAACCCGCAGCACGGCCCGTGGCGCGTACCCGCGCGCGTGCTGAATCGCGACGTGCCGTGCCGCAATTGCTACAAGAGCGTGTGCCCCAACGGCACGCAGGCGTGCCTCGTCGGCGTCGAGCCGGGCGAAGCGGTGGACGCCGCGCTCGCGCTGCTCTCGGCGCGGCGTTCGATGCGCGCTCTCGAAGAACGATTCCTCGATCAGGAGCATTGAAAGGAGCACTGAGGCGGATGGCAGCCTTGCCGATCGAACCGATGATTCACGAACGCGCGCAGCGCATCGCGGTGTTCCGCGCACTGCAGCTCGGCGACCTGCTCTGCGCGGTGCCGGTGTTGCGTGCGCTGCGTCACGCCTGGCCGCACGCGCAGGTCACGCTGGTCGGACTGCCTGCGTCCGACGCTTTCGCGCGGCGCTTCGACCGCTACGTCGACGACTGGATGGCTTTCCCCGGGGCGGTCGGCCTGCCCGAGCAGCCGCCGGCAGTCTCGCGGCTGCCGGGCTTCTTCGCCCAGGCTCGCGCGCGTCGATTCGACCTGGCACTGCAACTGCACGGCAGCGGCGAACGCACCAACGGCATCGTGCGCATGATGGGCGCGAAACGCAGCTGCGGCTTCACCCCGGCGCACGGCCTCGACGGCGCGAGCGACGATTTCCTGCGCTGGCCCGAAGGGGAACCGGAGATCGAGCGCCTGCTGCGCATCGTCGATCACCTCGGCATCGCGCGGCGCGGGCGCGACCTGGAGTTCCCGCTGCGCGAGGACGAACGTCGCGCATGGCGACGCCTTGCACAGCGGCATTCGCTCGATCCGCAGCGCCTGGTGCTCGTGCATCCGGGAGCGCGTTTCGCGTCGAGGCGCTGGCCGGTGGA
>QEVN01000020.1 GCA_003576795.1 Burkholderiales bacterium | reverse complement strand
CCCGGCGAGTTCGTCTGGATGGCCGGCGACGTGCACCTGTACCTGAACCATCTCGAGCAGGCGCGCGAGCAGCTCTCGCGCACGCCGCGCGCACTGCCGCGCCTGCGCCTGCTTCGTCGTCCGCCGGACATCGACGGGTATACGATCGACGACTTCGCCGTCGAAGGCTACGACCCGCATCCCCCGATCCGCGCCGACGTCGCGGTGTGAGGCGGGCAGCGCCTCCGTGGCGTCTCAGTGGCGCCTCAGGCTGCTTCTTCCGTCGCTTCGCCGGACTTGCCCCGGGACGCCGATCGCGCCGCCGGGCGCCGGGCAGGTCGAACCTGCCGGTTGCGCTCGATCCACTGCAGCATCGTCGCGAGCGTGATCGTGCTCAACGTGGCCTTGGCGATCTCGTCGATCTCGTGCATCACCGAAGCCAGCGCCTGTCCCACCGGCGTGCTCTCGCCGGGCTCGCGCCGATCGGCGCCCGCCGGAGCGAAGTCCTCGAACAGCAGGATGATGTCCATCAGCGTGACGCGGCGCGCATTGGCCGCGAAGCGATAGCCGCCGCCGACGCCTCGCACCGATTCGACGTACCCGGAGCGCGCCAGCTCCGACAGCACCTTCGCCAGATGATGCGGCGAGACGTCGTACTTGTGCGCGATCTCCGAGGCCGAGATGTGCCTCGACGGATCGAAGGCGAACTCCAGCACGCTGTACAGCGCGAGCAGCGTGTTCTTCTGCAGCCTCATGGAGCGTGATCCCGGCCGATCGGAAAGAAGTCGGCGTCGTGCAGGCCGATCTCGAGCGGAATGAACGGTCCGGTGGTCATGCCCAGGCTGCGGAAGAACGACAGGATCAGCGTGTTGTCGCGCGCGAGTATCGTGCGCATCGTGTCGACGCCCTCCCTGCGGAACCAGTCGGCCATCGCGCCCACGAGCCGGGTGCCCAGACCGGCGAGGCGGAACTGCGGATGCACGTCGATCGCGAAGACCCAGCCGCACGGCGGCGAACCGAACTCCCAGTCGCGCACCTCGCCGATCACGAAGCCGGCCACGCTGCCGTTCGCCTCGGCGACGAGGAAGCGCCGGCCGGCGCGCTCGGCGTCGCCGTAACGCCGATGGATCGTGCGCCAGTAATCGGCCTTCTCGATTCCGGTGACGATGGAGTCGATCGCGATCACCTGCGCGAGGTCGGACGGACGCACCGGACGGATCGAGACCGTCGTCGCCGCCTGTGCCGCTGCGCGGTCGATCGTTTCCGTGCGCGCCGGCGCGCCCTCGTGCTGGCGTACGCGCGAAGCCGCGGGCTTGCCGGCGGCTCGCGTCACCGGCGGCGTCGACGTCTTCGTACGCTTCGCGGCGGGCGCCTTCGCAGGCGGTTTCGTGCCCGTCGCTCTCGCCGCCTTCCGTCGTCCGTTGGCGCTCGCCGAGCCTCGTGCCATGCGCTCCCCAAAAGGTGACGCAGATCAATTCAATACCTGCATCGGAGTACCAGAATAACCCGAAAGTCGGAAGGGCCGAGCCGTCAGGCGCCCTGAACAAGCGAATCCGGAACGTTGTCACGAACCGGCACCCCGGCGGGATCTTCCCGGCGGGCGCCACTCCGCGGTACGGTCGAAGGTTCGACGCGAAGCCGCACCTACAAACGGTTCTCGAACGCGTCAACAACAGGGAGACGAGAGGATGAAGTCGATTGGCAAGACCCGCGCCGCCGCGCGGATCGCAGCTGCAGTGTTCGCGACGTCGGTCGTAGCCGCGGGCAGCGCATACGCGCAGCAGGAACCCATCCGGATCGGAGCCTTCCTGGCCGTCACCGGGCCCGCCTCCTTCCTCGGCGACCCCGAGCAGAAGACGCTCGACATGTACGTCGAGCGCATCAACTCGCAGGGCGGCGTGCTCGGACGCAAGCTCGAGCTGATCTCCTACGACGCGGGCGGCAGCGCGGAGAAGGCGCGCACCTTCACGAAGCGCCTGATCGAGCAGGACAAGGTCGACGTCATCATCGGCGGAACGAGCACCGGCGAAACGATGGCCGCGGTGCCGCTGGTCGAGGAAGCGAAGATCCCGTTCATCTCCCTCGCCGGCGCCGTCGTCATCATCGAGCCCGTGAAGAAGTGGGTCTTCAAGACGCCGCACACCGACCGCATGGCCTGCGAGAAGATCTTCACCGACATGAACGAGCGCAAGCTGAGCAAGCTCGCGCTGATCTCCGGCGCCGGCGGCTTCGACAAGTCGCTGCGTGCCGAGTGCCTGAAGGTGGCGCCGAAATACGGCATCGAGATCGTGGCTGACGAAAGCTACGGTGCGGCCGACACCGACATGACCGCGCAGCTCACGAAGATCAAGGGCACCGCCGGCGTGCAGGCCGTGATGAACTGCGGCTTCGGCCAGGGCCCGGCCATCGTCACGAAGAACTACAAGCAGGTCGGCCTGTCGCTGCCGTTCTACCAGTCGCACGGCGTGGCCTCGAAGGAGTACGTCAAGCTCTCCGGCGACGCCGCCGAAGGCGTGCGCCTGCCCGCTGCCGCGCTGCTGGTGGCCGACATCCTGCCCGCCAACGACCCGCAGAAGCCGGTCGTCACCGCGTACAAGCACGACTACGAAGCGAAGTACAAGTCCGACGTCTCCACCTTCGGCGGCCACGCGTACGACGGCCTGATGATCGTCGTCGAAGCGATCAAGCGCGCCGGCAGCACCGACAAGGAGAAAGTGCGCGACGAGATCGAGAAGACCAAGGGCCTGATGGGCACGGGCGGGCTGTTCAACATGTCGCCCACCGATCACATGGGACTGGACCTGAGCGCCTTCCGCATGCTGGAAGTGCGCAACGGCAACTGGACCCTCGTCGACAACAAGCGCTGATCGAACCACCGGGCGGGATGCGCAGATGGGCGGCCAGGCAGTACAGTTCCTCGCCAGCGGACTGACCGCCGGTTCGATCTACGCGCTCGTCGCGCTCGGCTTCTCGATCATCTTCAACGCCAGCCGCGTCATCAACTTCGCCCAGGGCGAATTCGTGATGATCGGCGGCATGAGCGCCGTCTCCCTCGTCGCCACCGGCGTGCCCATGCCGGTGGCGATCCTCGGCGCGATCGGCATCGCCGCGATCGTCGGCCTGGCGCTCGAGCGCCTGGCCGTCGGACGCGCGAAGAACGCCGACATCGTCACGCTGATCATCATCACGATCGGCGCATCGATCTTCCTGCGCGGCGTCGCGCAGCTCGTCTGGGACAAGAACATCCACGCGCTCGCTCCGCTGTCGGGCGACACGCCGATCGCCTTCCTCGGCGCCACCATCGTCCCGCAGAGCCTGTGGGTGCTGGGCGCCACGGTGGCCGTCGTCATCGCGCTCTCCTGGTTCTTCCGCCGCACGGTGCTCGGCAAGGCGATGCTCGCCACGTCGTACAACCCGCTGGCGGCGCAGCTGGTCGGCATCGACATCAAGAAGGTGCTGTTCGCCAGCTTCGGACTCGCCGCGGGGCTCGGCGCGCTCGCCGGCGTGCTGATCGCCCCGATCACCTTCACTTCGTACGAGGTCGGCATCATGCTCGGCCTGAAGGGCTTCGCCGCCGCCATCCTCGGCGGGCTCGGCAGCTTCCCCGGCGCGATCGTCGGCGGGCTCGTGCTCGGGCTGCTCGAGAGCCTGGGCGCCGGATACGTCTCTTCGGCCTACAAGGACGTCCTCGCCTTCGTGCTGATCCTCGTCGTTCTCTTCTTCCGACCCGATGGAATCCTTGGCGCAGTCAAGAGCGAGCGGGTCTGAAGCCCCGGCGCTTCCCGCATCCCCGCGCGTCGCGTCGCGCCTGCGCGGCCTGGCGGTGCTCGCGCTGGTCCTCGCGCTGCTGCCGTTCGCGCTGGTCAACGCGTATTTCTACGACGTGGCCATCCTCGTCTGCCTGAACGCGATCGTCTGCGTAGGGCTGAACCTGCTGATCGGCTATGCCGGCCAGATCAGCCTCGGCCACGCCGGCTTCTTCGGGCTGGGCGCCTATGGCTCGGCGCTGCTCGCGGCGAACTGGGGCGTGCCGCCCTTTGCCGCGCTCGTGCTCGCCACTGCCGCGGTGTCGCTGCTCGCCTTCGTCGTCGGTCGCCCGATCCTGCGGCTGAAGGGCAACTACCTGGCAATGGCCACGCTCGGGCTGGGCATCATCATCGCGATCGTGCTCGCCAACGAAGACGGGATCACCGGCGGCCCCGACGGCATGCCGGTGCCTTCCTTCTCGGTCCTCGGCTTCGCCGTGCAGGGCGAGCGCATGTGGTACTGGGTGGTCGGCGCCTGCCTCGTCGCCGCCGTCTGGCTCGCGCTGAATCTCATCGACTCGCCGCGCGGCCGCGCGCTGCGGGCGCTGCACGGCTCGGAGGTCGCCGCCGAAGTGGTCGGCATCGACAGCGCCGGCCAGAAGGTCATGGTCTTCGTGCTGTCGGCCGCCTTCGCCGCCGCGGCGGGCGGCCTAACCGCCTTCTACAGCGGCTTCGTCACGCCGTCGAAGGCATCGTTCATGCACTCGGTGGAGCTGGTCACGATGGTCGTCTTCGGCGGCATGGCGTCCACCTTCGGCGCCGTCGTCGGAGCCGCGGTGCTCACCGTGCTGCCGCAGGCGCTCACCGTCGTGAAGGAATACGAAATGGTCGTGCTCGGCGCGGTGATGATGGTCACGATGATCTTCTTCCCGCGCGGCGCCGTGCCCACGCTGGCCGCGCGCTTCGGACGCCGCTCGCGATGAGCACGCTGCGCGTCGACAACCTGTCGAAGGAGTTCGGCGGCGTGCACGCCGTCCAGAACCTGTCCTTCGAGCTGGCCGCAGGCAGCGTGCATTCGATCATCGGCCCCAACGGCGCGGGCAAGACCACGCTTCTGAACCTGCTCACCGGCGTATACCAGCCGAGCGCCGGCCGCATCTTCTTCGACGGCCGCGACCTCACCGGAGCGCCCGCCCACGGCTTCGCCGCCGCAGGCATCGGCCGCACCTTCCAGAACCTGCAGATCTTCGCGAACATGACGGCGCTCGAGAACGTGATGACCGGCCGTCATCTGCGCGAGCGCTGTTCGTTGTGGTCGACGATGCTGCGCACGCCGGCGCTGGCCCGTGCGGAGCGCGAATCGCGCGAGCAGTCGATGCAGCTGCTGCGCTTCGTCGGGCTGGCCGACTACGCCGACGCGGGCGCCGACTCCATGCCCTACGGGGCGCTCAAGCGGCTGGAGATCGCCCGCGCGATCGCCGGCGGGCCGCGCTTCCTGCTGCTCGACGAACCGGCGGCCGGACTGAACCCCACCGAATCCATGGAGATCGGCGAGCTGATCCGCCAGCTCGCCCGCGGCGGCACCACGGTCGTGCTCGTCGAGCACAACATGAAGCTGGTCATGGGAGTCTCCGACCGCATCGTCGTGCTCGACTACGGACGCAAGCTGTGCGAAGGCACGGCGGAGGAGGTCCGCTCCGACCCGCGCGTCATCGAAGCCTATCTCGGCGCCGCCACCGACGAGGTCGCGCATGCTTGAGGTCCGCGCCCTGTCGAGGCGCTACGGCCGCATCACCGCACTGCACGACGTCAGCCTGCAGGTCGGCAGCGGGGAGCTGGTGGCGCTCGTCGGCGCCAACGGCGCCGGCAAGACGACGCTGCTGCGCGCGCTGTCGGGCGTGCAGCCGATCGCGGCCGGCAGCGTGCATTTCGAGGGCGAGGACGTCACCCGCGCAGCGCCGCGCAGGCGGGTGAGCATGGGCATCGTCCAGGTGCCCGAAGGCCGGCAGGTGTTCGGCCCGCTGTCGGTCGACGACAACCTGCGCCTGGGCGCCTTCGTGCGCCCGTCGAGCGAGGTGGCCGACGGACTCGAGCGCGTCTATTCGCTGTTCCCCATCCTCGCGAAGAAGCGTCGCGAGGCGGCCGGCACGCTCTCGGGCGGGCAGCAGCAGATGCTGGCGATGGGCCGCGCGCTGATGACGCGCCCGAAGCTGCTGCTGCTCGACGAGCCGAGCATGGGTCTCGCGCCGCGCCTGGTCGCCGAGATCTTCGCCACGGTGCGCGCACTGAAGGACGCGGCAACCACCATCCTTCTCGTCGACCAGAACGCGCGCGCCGCCCTCTCGATCGCCGATCGCGCCTACGTGCTCGAGGTCGGCCGCATCTCGCTCGCCGGCAGCGGCGCCGAACTGCTCGGCAATCCCCGCGTGCAGCAGGCCTATCTCGGCCTCTGATGGGCACGGGCAGCCTGGGAAGCCAGCGAAACGGGAGAGCGGAATGAAGGACTCGCTGGCCAAGGGCCTTTCCGTCACGCGGCAGATCCACGTCGACCGCGAGCGCGCGATCGACTCCATGGGCGAGAAGGCCCGCGTCTACGCCACTCCGATGCTCGTCCTCGACATCGACCGCATCTCCCGCGAACTGCTGCTCGGGCATCTCGATGCCGGCGAAGACTCGGTCTCCACGCGCGTCGAGGTCGATCATCTCGCCGCCACGCTGATGGGCATGGACGTCGAGATCACCGTCACGGTGGCCGAAGTGAAGGGCCGCGCGATATCGCTCGAGGTCGAAGGCCGCGACAGCATCGAGCCCGTCTGCCGCGGCCGGCACAACCGCTTCGTCGTCGGCGTGGACACCACGCTCGCCCGGCTGGCGGCCAAGGCGCAGAAGGCCGGCCTGGCCTGAAGCACGAACCGATTCCGCAGAACAGGAGACTCCCCGATGGCCGTGACGACGACCGCGAACCCCGCAACCCGCAGCACCCAGGGCGCCGGCGCGTACCTGCACGGCGAATCCGAGACGATGCCGCGCGAGCAGCTGGTCGCGCTGCAGCTCGCGCGCCTGCGCGAGACGCTGCGCAACGCCTACGACAACGTCCCCCTGCACCGCGCGCGCCTCGAGGCCGCCGGCATCGACCCGGCGGCCGTCGCCTCGCTCGACGACGTGCGCCACCTGCCGTTCACCGTCAAGACCGACCTGCGCGACCAGTACCCCTTCGGCATGCTCGCGCGCCCGCTCGGCGAGATCTCCCGCGTGCACGCCTCGTCGGGCACCACCGGCAAGCCGACGGTCGTCGCGTACACGCCGAGCGACCTGTCGAACTGGTCCGACCTCGTCGCGCGCTCCTTCGCCGCCGCCGGCGCGCGCAAGGGCGACGTCGTGCACAACGCCTACGGCTACGGCCTGTTCACCGGCGGGCTGGGCGCGCATTACGGCGCCGAACGACTGGGCTGCGCGGTAGTGCCGGTTTCCGGCGGCTCCACCGAGCGTCAGGTGCAGCTGATCGTCGACCTGAAAGCGCGGGTGCTGTGCGCCACGCCGTCGTACGCCCTGGCGATCGCCGAAGTGGCCGGCAACATGGGTGTCGACCTCTCGAAGGGTCCGCTGCAGATCGGCATCTTCGGCGCCGAGCCGTGGAGCGACGCGATGCGCCGCGAGATCGAGGCGCGCCTCGGGCTGAAGGCGATGGACATCTACGGGCTGTCGGAGATCATGGGCCCGGGCGTGGCCTGCGAGTGCGAGCACCGCAACGGACTGCACGGCTGGGAAGATCACTTCCTGTTCGAGGTGATCGACCCCGACAGCGGCAAGCCGCTGCCGGAAGGCGAAGCCGGCGAGCTGGTCATCACGACGCTCACCAAGCAGGCGCTGCCGATGATCCGCTACCGCACGCGCGACATCACGAAGCTCAGCACCACGCGCTGCGACTGCGGCCGCACGCACGTGCGCATCCTGCGCGTCACCGGCCGCAACGACGACATGCTGATCATCCGCGGCGTGAACGTCTACCCGTCGCAGGTCGAAGCGGTGCTCGTCGGCCTGCCCGACGTCGCGCCGCACTACCAGCTCGTCGTCGAGCGCCAGGGATCGCTCGACAACGTGTCGATCGAAGCCGAGGCGCAGGCGGGCGTGCCCGAGAGCGAGTACGCGCGCATCGGCAAGCAGATCGCGCATCACATCAAGTCGATGATCGGCATCTCCACCGCGGTATCGGTGAAGAAGCCCGGCGAAATCCCGCGCTCGCAGGGCAAGGCGGTTCGCGTTCGCGACCTGCGCCCGAAAGGCTAGGCAGCGCATCGAAGCCTGAACAGGAAGCGGCCATGAAGTGCAATGCGGCCTCGGTTCTCCTCCAGAACGGTCGGGCGGACGACGTCGCCCTCGTGTGCGACGGGCAGACGCGCAGCTACGCGCAACTGCGCGATTCCGTCGCGCGCGCCGCCGGCGCCTGGCTCGCCCGCGGGCTGCAGCCGGGCGAGCGCGTCGCGGTGCAGCTGTGCGACGGCTTCGCCTGGGTCGACGCCTTCCTCGGCTGCATCTGGGCCGGCGGCGTCGCGGTCGGCGTCAATCCCCGACTGTCCGAAGCGGAGTGGAGGGCGATGCTCGACGCCGCCGGATTCCGCTTCGTGCTCGCCGAGTCGCGCGAGCAGACGCCCGAGCCCTGGCGCGCATCCGTCGTTCCCCTCGAGGAATGGCTGGCCGACCAGGAAAGAAGCGCGGCGGTCGAGCCGCTGGCCTGCGAACCGACGCAACCGGCCGTCTGGGTGCACTCGTCGGGCACCAGCGGAAAGCCGAAGGCGGTCGTGCACGGCCATCGCTTCGCCGGCGAGATCGAGCGCGTCACCGCCGAAGTCGTCGGTGCGGGCACAGGCGACCGGATCTTCGCCAGCTCGAAGATGTTCTTCTCCTATCCGCAGACGAACGCGCTGTACGCGGGCCTGAAGCTCGGCGCCTCGATCGTTCTCGACCCCGCCTGGCCCACGGCCGCGGGCGTCGCGCAGACCGTCGCGCGCACCCACCCCACGGTGCTGTGCAGCGTGCCGTCGCTGTATCGCAATCTCCTCAAGGAGGGCCTGGCCGCGCAGCTCGTGCGCGACGGCGTGCGCCGCTTCGTCTCGGCCGGCGAGGCCCTGTCGGTAGACCTGCGCGACGAATGGCGTCGGCAGACCGGCGCGTCGATCATCAACGGCTACGGCGCCTCCGAGACGCTCGTGCTCGTCATGACCGACCGCGACGACGGCCGCGGGCTACGGCCCTCGCCCGGCATCGATGCGCGCCCGCTCGCCGAGAACGGCGCATCGCCCACCCGGCTGTCGTTCGCCGCGCCGATGATCGCGCTCGGCTACTGGAACCTGCCGGCAGACCAGGCCGAACATTTCCGCGACGGACGCTTCTGCCCGAGCGACCTCTTCGAGCCGCAACCCGACGGCTCCTGGCGCTTCGCCGGTCGCGAGGGATCGCTTGTCAAGGTGCACGGCCGCTGGGTCGATCTCATCGCGATCGAGGAAACGCTGGGCCTGGTCAGCCCCGACATCCTCGAAGCGGCGGCGGTCCTCGTGCCCGATGACGACGGGCTCGATGCCGTGGCCGTGTTCTACGTGCCGAAGGACGACGCGAGCCTGCCGCGCGCGGAAGCGGCGCTGCGCGAGCATACGCAGTCGATGCCGCCGTTCCGGCGTCCGCGCTGGTTCCATCCGATCGACGCGCTGCCCCGCACCGCCACCGGCAAGCTCATCCGGCGCAAGCTGCAGGATCTGCACAAGACGCAGTGAGGCCCGGTGAGATGAAGCGCTGGACCGAAGCCGACGGCATCCACATCGACGTGCGGGGCCTGTCGGCCCCGCAGCCGCTGGTGCAGATCCTCTCGCTCGTGCGCTCGATCGACGACGACCGCGCCGTCGTCGTCGTCCATCACGACCGCGACCCGCAACTGCTCTACCCCGAACTCGCCGAGATCGGCTGGTCGGCCGAGATCGTCGACGGCGAACCGGGCGAGATCCGGCTGCGTCTTTCGCGCAGCGCATGAAGCCCGACGCCGCGCGCCCGAAGCTGGCGGCCGGATTCCTCGCCGGCGCGACGAGCCGGCTGCTTCCCGCGTCGATTCCGCTGCGCTATTTCGGCGCCGCCGCCGTCTTCCACCTCGCCGCCTGGATCGCGCTGGCCGTCGGCGCGGCGGGCGCGCCGCGCTTCGTCGGCGGGCTGGGCTGGCCGCTGGCGGCGCTGCACCTCGTCACGCTGGGCGTGCTCGCGATGACCGCGATCGGCGCCAGCCTGCAGCTGATGCCGGTCGCCACGCGCCAGCCGGTGCGCGCCACATGGCTGCCGGCGGCGACCTGGTGGATCTACACCGTGGGCGTGGCCGCGACGGCGATCGGCATGGGCGCCGGCCAGCCTGCATGGCTGGGCGCCGGCGCCGTGGCGGTAGTGGCCGGACTGCTCGCTTATGCCGGCCTGAGCGCGCGCAATTTCGTCGGCGCGCGGGGAATGGCGGGGATCGTCGCGCACGGCTGGATCGCGCTGGCCTCGCTCGTCGTCGTCGTCGTCAGCGCGCTGTCGCTGGCTTTCACCTACCTCGGCTGGCCGCTCTTCGAGCGCGGCAGCGCGCTCGCGCTGCACGTGCCTTTCGCAGCCTACGGCTTCATGGGAATGCTCGCCCTGGGACTCGCGTACATCCTCGTGCCGATGTTCGCGCTTTCTCCGGCGCCCGACGAGACGCAGGTACGCGTGTCGGCCGGCCTGGGCGCCCTCGCGCTCGCGCTCGCCGCCGCGGCGGCCTTCGTCCACGGCCACGCGACGGCATTGCGCATCGCGGCGCTCGTCGCGGCGAGCGCCGCCGTCGCATTGCACCTGAAGCTCGCGCTGCTGGCGCTGCGCACCGGCATGCGGCGCGAACTCGGCCGGTCGTTCCGCCTCGTCCGCATCGCCTGGGCGCTGCTCGCCGCCGGCCTCGTTGTCGCGTTCGCGATGGTCCTCTTCCCCGACGTTGCGCTGCTCAAGACGCTGTTCGGCATCGTTCTCGTTCCCGGGTGGCTGCTCACGCTCGTGCTCGGGATGATGCAGCGCATCGTCCCGTTCCTCGCGTCGATGCACAAGGCGCCGGGAACCAAGCTGCCGCGCACGCCCTCGTCGCTCACCGCCGAGCGTCCGCTCGCCGTGCATTATGTGTGCCACCTGTGTGCGCTCGCGCTGCTGGCCGGCGCCGCGGTGGTCGACTCCGCGTGGCTCGCGCTCGCGGCGGCGCTCGTCGGCTCGGTGGGCGCGGCGTCGTTCCTCGTGTTCTTCGTCATTCTGGTGCGTCGAATGCGCCTGCCTCCGCCGCCGCGCAACGCCGCCCGGCCAGCCGCGCCCGTTGCTTGACCCGTATCAATGGCCCTCCCGACCCGCGCGCCTATTCTGGTAGCGCGATGCAGATTTCGGAGCCGTCATGAATTTCCAGGGCCAGGTCGCTCACGCGCTCGACGAGGAACACCGCGCGAGCCTCGATCTGCTGGGCAAGGTCGAGCAGGCCTTTGCGCGCGCGCCGCGCACCGGCGCGAGCGGTAATCCCGATCTCGTGCGCCTGGCCGGGCAATTCGCCCGCCACCTCGAGCAGGACGTCGGGCGCCACTTCGATTTCGAGGAGAACGAGCTGTTCGGCCGGCTCGCCGAAGCCGGCGAAGGCGACATCGCCGAGCTGCTCGCCGAGGAACACCAGGCGATCCGCGAGGCGGCCGAAACGCTGCTGCCGCTGGCGAACGCCGCCGCCGCCGGCGCGCTCGACGACGCGGGCTGGACGCAGTTGAAGGTCGGCATCGCCGAGATGGTCGAGCGCCAGGTCGCGCATATCCAGAAGGAAACGATGGCGCTGCTGCCGGCGCTCGAAGACCTGCTCGACGAGGAAACCGACCGCGAACTGGCGTTCGCGTACGCAACGGCCTGAACCCGCGTGCCGGCGCGTCCGCGCCGGCGTGCATTTCTCATCCCCGCAGTCCCCATGCCAGGCAAACCGATGCAAGCTTCCTACACGCTTCGCGCCGACATCCGCCCGCTCGCCCCGAGCGACCTCGAAGAAGTCGTCGCCATCGACACGGCGGTGGAAGGCCATTCGCGCCGCCCGTATTTCGAGCGGCGCCTTCAATCCGCCCGCCGCGAACCCGCACTGCACGCGCAGTTCGCCGCGATCGACGCCAAGGGCCTCGCCGGCTACATCCTCGCGCGCGTGCTCGAAGGCGAATTCGGCCGCAGCGAGCCCTCCCTGCGGCTCGAAGCCATCGGCGTGCGCGGCGACGTCCAGGGCCAGGGCGTCGGCCGCGACCTCTTCGCCGCGTTGTCCGAGTGGGCCAAGCGGCACGGCATCGCCAGCCTGCGCACGCAGGCGCGGTGGAACGACCTGCCGATGCTGCGCTGGATGAGCGCGATGGGCTTCGAGCGCGCGCCCGAGTTCGTGCTCGACTGCCCGGTTGCCGGCGGCGCCTACGCCCCCGAGCGCGACGATCCGGTGCTCGCCGATGCCGCCGCCACTCCTCCTGCCGAGGTGAACTTCGGCGGACAGGCGTCCAACGACTTCGAACGCCTGGCGCGCGACACCGCCGACGTGCGCGCGATGAACGCCGGCGAACTGCGCGACATCGTCCGCATCGACCGCGCGATCACCGGGCGCAACCGCGAGGAGTACATGGCGCACCGCTTCGCCGAGACCACCGCGGATTCGGCGATCGGCGTTTCGCTCAGCGCCCGCATCGACGACGATCTCGTCATCGGCTTCCTGATGGCGCGCGTCGACCTCGGCGACTACGGGCGCACGGAATCGGTGGCGGTTCTCGACACGATCGGCGTCGATCCGGCCTACGCCGGCCGCGGTGTCGGCCGGGCGCTGCTGTCGCAGCTCTTCGTCAACCTCGGCGCGCTGCGTGCCGAGCGGGTCGAAACCAGCGTCAGTCCGGACAATCTCGGCCTGCTCGGTTTCCTCAACGACACCGGGTTCGTTCCCTCGCAGCGCATCGCTTTCGTGCGACGCTTCGACTGAGGAAACGAAACGGTCCGGAGGAAAGCGCGATGCCTTCCATGCCCGACGACGACGCCATCCGCGAGGCGCTGCGCCAGGTCGACGACCCCGAGGCGGGGATGAACATCGTCGACCTCGGGCTCGTCTACAACATTGCGGTCGGCGAAAAGGCGGTCTTCATCGACATCACGATGACGACCGCCGCCTGCCCGATGGCCGACATGATCATGGACGACGTTCGCCGCGTCGTCCAGGCGCTGGTTCCCGAAGGCACCGCGGTCGAGGTCGAACTCGTCTGGGATCCGCCCTGGACTCCCGACAAGATGACCGGCTTCGCACGCGATCACTTCGGCTGGTCGCCGGGTTGAGGTGACGCACCCCGCCGAGGCCGCGGCGTCCCGCACGGGCCTTCCGCCCGCGTGGCGCGTGCCGCTGCTGATGCTCGGCTTCGTCGGCCTGCTGTTCGGCACCGGCGCCGGGCTCGTGCGCCTCGGCTGGCCGATGCCCGATGCCGTCGCCGGCGTCGCCGCGCTGCACGGACCGCTGATGATCGGCGGCTTCTTCGGCGTCGTCATCGCGCTCGAGCGGGCGGTCGCGATCGGCCGGTACTGGGCGTACTCGGGGCCGCTGCTCGCCGGAGCGGGTGCACTGCTCACCGCCTTCGGCGGCAGCGCCGTACCCGCGATGCCCTGGGCGGCGCTCCTCTTCCTCGGCGGCGGCCTGGTGTTCCTCGCCGCGTCGCTCGACGTCCTGCGCCGCCAGCGCGCGCTGTTCACCGTCACCCTCGCGCTGGGCGCGGCCTGCTGGCCGATCGGAACCACGCTGTGGCTCGCCGGCCAGCCGATCGTCGCGGCGGTGCCGTGGTGGCTCGCGTTCCTCGTGCTCACGATCGCCGGCGAGCGGCTCGAGCTGTCGCGCTTCCTGCCGCCGTCGCCGGGCGCGAAGGCAGCCTTCGGCGCGATCCTCGTCGCCGCCGTGGCAGGGCTCGCGGGCTCGGGCGCGCCCTGGGGCGCCCTGCTGTTCGCCGCCGCGCTGCTCGCGCTCTCGGCCTGGCTGCTTCGCCAGGACATCGCGCGGCGTACCGTGCGCGGCCGCGCACTCACGCGTTTCATCGCCGTCTGCCTGCTCGCCGGCTACGCGTGGCTGGCGATCGGCTCGCTCGTCGCGCTCGCCGCCGGCGGCTTCGCGCCGGGCACGCGCAGCTACGACGCCGCGCTGCATGCGCTGACGCTGGGCTTCGTCTTCTCGATGGTGTTCGGCCACGCGGCGATCATCCTGCCGGCGGTGCTGCGCGTCACGCTGCCCTACCATCCGTCGTTCTACCTGCCGCTCGCGCTGTTGCACGCGTCGGTGGCGATACGCCTGGTCGGCGACGCGGGCGCGGGTTACGGCTGGACGAAGGCGGGCGGACTGCTGAACGCCGCCTCGCTCGCCGTGTTCATCGCCACCATGCTCACCGCGGTCGTGCGCGGCAAGCGGTCGCGCACGCGGACCTCGGCCGGCACCGCGCGCGCCTGACCGACGCAGGCGCGCGTCGAAGCGATGGTCGCGGCCACCGAATACCTGCGCTTCGTCGTCACGCTGGTTGCCGTCGTCGACCCGTTCCTCGCGGTTCCGTTCTTCATCGCCTTCACGGCGTCGATGAGCGGAGCCGCACGCAAGAGGCTGGCGCGCGCGGTCGGAATCACGGTCTTTCTCGTGCTCGTGCTGTCGGCCTTCGTCGGCCAGGCGCTGCTCGTGACGATCGGCGCGAGCCTGCCGTCGTTTCGCGTGGGCGGCGGCCTCGTGCTGCTGCTGATGTCGCTGGCGATGCTCAATGCGGAAGTCGGCGCCGTGCGTCACACGCCCGCCGAGACGCAGGAGCTGGAATCCGGCGACGTGAGCGGCGTCGTGCCCCTCGCGGTTCCGCTGCTCGCCGGGCCGGGGGCCATCAGCACGACGATCATCGCCGCCGAAAGCGGCGGCATCGTTCACCGCCTGGCGATCGTCGCCTGCATCGCCGTGGTGAGCGCGCTCTCGTGGTTCGTGCTATCGCGCGCCCAGCGGATCGCCTCGCACATGAGCCTCACCGCGATGAACATCGCCACGCGCATCCTCGGCCTGCTGCTCGCCGCGATGGCGGTGCAGACGATGGCGGAGGGACTCAGGGAGTTGTTTCCGGGACTGCAGTGAAGGGTAAAGGGTGAAGGGGAAAACCCGGCGGCTACGAAGCGCCACGTTGAAGTTGCCCTTCACCCTTCACCCTTCACTTCCTCATCCGTGCAACGCCTCGTACTTCGCCTGCAGCTCCTCGGGCGTCTCGCGGAAGTCCGGATGCGGGACGATGCTGTCGGCCGGGCAGACGAGCATGCATTGCGGCTCGTCCTCGGCGCCCACGCATTCGGTGCAGCGGGCCGGGTCGATCACGTAGACGGGATCTCCGGCGCTGATCGCCTCGTTCGGGCACACCGGACGGCAGGCGTCGCAGGAAGTGCAGTTGTCGTCGATCATCAATGCCATTTCGATTCTCCTGATGCTCCGTATGCAGAATCGGTGACCGTGCGAAGACTCTTGCCGCTCAGGCGGCCTCGAGCTCGCGCAGCTTGTCGTGGCGGAACGCGCCCCACAGCGCTGCGCCGATCGCGCCGGCGTAGATCGAATCGGGGTGGTTCACCACCTCGACGTTGACCTTCTCGTTGGCCATCTCTTCCTGGATGGCCGCGAGCAGGCCGGTGTCGAGCGCCAGGCCGCCGGTGAGCAGCGTGGTGCCGTACTTCACGCCGGTGACCTTCAGCAGCTTGACGATGCGCGAGGCCATCGACAGGTGGATGCCCTTGAGGATGTCGGACGTCGCGATGCCGCGCGAAACCATGTTGATGACGTCGGTCTCGGCGAGCACGGCGCAGATCGAGCTGACCTTCTCCGGATCCTTCGACTCCTGCGACAGGCCGCCGATCTCCTCGACCGCCACGCCGAGGTAGCGCGCGATGTTCTCGAGGAACTGCCCGGAGCCCGACGCGCACTGGCTCGTCATCTTGTACGCGAGCACCTTGCCGCGCACGTCGACGTTGATCGCGCGCCCGTTCAGCGCGCCGATGTCGACGATGGCGGTGGCGCCCGGATGCAGATAGACGCCGCCGCGCGCGTGCGTGGTCATCGAGTAGAAGTGCCCGGTGGCGAACTTGACGTTCTCGCCTTCGCCGGTGGTGGCGATGTAGTCGACGTCTTCCGGCGAGAGGCCGGCGTCGGCGAGCACGCCGTCGCGGCCTTCCTGCGCCAGCGTCATCGGGTCGCGCCGGCGGATGCGCTCGCTGCGCTTGGCCAGCCACTCGGCGTTGTCGCCGTCGACGCGGAACAGCACGGTCTTGACCGCGCCCGAGCCGATGTCGATTCCGATCGTGTAGGTCATCTCGGTTGCCTCTCTTGCGGTACGCTCGGTTGCGGTTTCAGGCGCGTTTCTCGGCCGTCTTGCCTTCCTGCACGACGGCGCGATACGCGAAGGTGGCGCCGCCGAGCGCTCCGGTGTAGATCGAGTCGGGGTCGATGTTCAGCGTGAGCTTGCCGTAGTTCTCCTCGACCAGCTCCTTGAGCGCCTTGACCGCCGCCTCGTTCTTGGCGACGCCGCCGGTGAACGTGAACTCGTCGCGGATGCCGCCCGAGCGCGCAAGGATGGACATGGCCCGCAGGATGATCGCGCGGTGCAGTCCGGCCATGATGTCCTCGCGCTTGTCGCCGAGCGACAGCCGGTCGCGCAGCTCGGCGCCGGCGAACACCGTGCACGTCGAGTTGATGCGGATCTGCTTGGTCGACTTCATCGCCATCGGGCCCAGCTCGTGCAGCCCCATGTTCATCTCGTCGGCGATGTAGCCGAGATAGCGTCCGCAGCCGGCCGCGCAGCGGTCGTTCATCTGGAAGCTCTCGACGATGCCGGCCGGATCGACCTGGATCGCCTTCGTGTCCTGGCCGCCGATGTCGAGCACGGTGGCCGTGTTCGGATACATCTGGTGCGCGCCCAGGCCGTGGCAGAGGATCTCGGAGCGGACGTGCTCCTTGGAGAACGGCAGCCGCGCACGGCCGTAGCCGGTGCCGACGACGTAGGTCTCCTCCATCTCGGTGTCGAGGATGCCCTTGATCGGCGCCTCGACCTGCGCGCGCCGCGCTGCCGTCTCGGGCAGCGCCGCGAAAGTGCGCTCGAGCGCCGCCAGCAGGTGGCGGCGGATGGAATCGCTGTAGACGCGGTTCTCGACCTCGATGATCGAGCGGTCGAAGACGTTGAGCAGGTAGTCGTAGCGGGTGTTGGCTTCCTTCGCGACCGTCTCGCCGATCGCCAGGTACTGGCTGCCCGCGATGTCACGGAAGAAGTCCGACTTGCGCTTGGCGCCTTCGGCGAAGAGCGCGGGCGCTTCCACCTTGATGCGCTCGAAAGTCTCGTTCAGCGCTTCGCCGACCGCCTTCGTGTCGTCGCCGAACTTCGCCGTCTCGAGGCTGCGGTTGCAGGTTTCCTCGAGGTCGTCGAGCTGCTCGAGATACTGCTCGGCGCGGAAATCGCGCTCGAGCTGCCCGAGGAACCCGTCGAGCGAGCCGTTCAGCGCGCCGCTCTGGCCCAGCGCGTTGCGGAACAGGTGGAAGCGGCTGTTGACCAGCGCCTCCTGCTTGGCGACCTCGGCCGCCGTGTCGTAGTTCGAGCGCGAGTTCGTGATGCCGCGGCCGAGAATGTTCTGGTTCTCGTCGATGACCACCGCCTTCGTGGTCGTCGAGCCCAGGTCGATGCCGATGAAGCAGCGCATGATGCGTTCCCTCTCCTTACGCCGCTGCGTGCGCAGTGCGCTTTTGCTTGACCATCTGGAAGTAGCTCTCGAGCCGGTTCTTGACGTTCGCCGCCGAGAAGTAGCGCGGATCGACGAGATCGGTTTCGATGAACGCCGCCGGCTTGCCGGTGCGCTTCTCGACCTCGCGCAGGATCAGCAGCTGCCCGGCCGAGAAGCTGTTGCAGCTCTTGATCGAGTTGATCAGCAGGCCGTCGGCTTCGTACTGCTCCATGTACCGGCAGATCATGTCGACCCGCGACGGCAGGTTCAGGTTCGTATAGCAGCCCAGGCAATACTCGGCGAGCGACTCGAGCGGCTTGTCGGGGTTGTGGCGGAAGCCGAAGTCGTACAGCCCGCCCACCTTCGCGTAGGTGGAGGCGACGACCACCGCGCCCTCCTCGTAGAACATCTTCCAGAAGTCGCGGAAGCTGGTCCAGTTGGGCGGGCCCTCGACGATGAGGCGGTACTTCTCCTCGGTCATCTCGCCGTCGGGCGTGATCGGGCCCTTGCCCTCGCGCACGCGCTGCTCGATCTCCTCGCGCAGCATCCGGTAGAACTTCGTGCCGTCCTTCGAACCGCGGAAGGCGGTGAAGATCGGGCCGATGTAGTAGACGGCGCCGAAGTAGCCGTCGATCGGCGACGGCCGGTTCTTCGCCGACTGCAGCACGGCGACGAGGTCTTCCTCGGCCTTGGCCGACTCCTTCATGTACTCGCGCAGGCGGTCGATGTCGAACTTCACGCCCGACACGCGCTCGAGAGTCGGGATCACCGACTCCTTGAGCTGGCGAACGACGTAATCGCGCATGTTCGGCTCGATACGGCCTTCGCCCTGGTACGGCACGTGCAACATCGTGGTTTCGCAGCCGTACTTGTGGCGGATCAGCTCGAACCACTTCATGAAGGTGAAGCAGCCCGTGTAGGACAGCAGCAGCACGTCGGGCGTGGGCAGCGGATCGCCGGTGGGGCCGATCTCGCCGCCGGCCATCATGCCGAGGTCGGATTTCACGTACGTGCAGACGTCTTCCGAGTGTCCTTCGCGCTCGGCGTCCATGATGAACTTGCCCGACTTCTTGCGCATGCCGTTCTGCAGCGCGTTCGTCTCGGGCAAGCTGCGCGCGAAGTCGAAGCACATCAGCAGTTCGTTCAGGTTGCCCGGAACGAAGGTCGCCGCAACCTTGCGGCCGTTCTGATGCGCCGTGGCCAGGTCCATGTAGTTCGCGTTGATCAGCTCCTTCTGGAGCGACATCGCGTCGTCCTTCTGGACGTCCTGCGGCTTCTTCGCCGCGACGGCGGGTTTGGCGGCGGTAGTCATGCAGCGCTCCACAGTTTGATCGAGTCGGCGAAGGTGCCGGCCTGCTCGCGGATCGGAGCCATCTGGCCGGTGTTCTCGGCGTACTTGAACGCCGTGTACGGAATCTTCTGCTTGGCGAGCACGTCCTGCAGCATCGGACGCTCGAGCAGCGCCGGGTCGCAGAACGACGGAGCGGCGAAGATGACGCCTTCGGCGCCGCCCGTCTTCACCTGCTTCAGCAGGTACTGGCCCTTGTCTTCGCGCTTCGCGTCGTACTTGGCGGCGGTGGACGCCGAGCGATGCAGGAAGGCCTTCGACAGCTCCTCGAGCGGCTTGCCGACCGTGGGCACGTCGTCGAGCAGCCAGCGCGTGACGAGCATGAAGTCGTCGTCGACGATGTAGCAGCCGGCCATCTCGATCGACTTGATCAGGTTCAGCGGCGGCTGCTCGCAGAACGAGCCGTTGATGACGATGCGCGCGTTGTCGCGCTTGGGACGCTGCACGGCGTCGGTGGCGGCGAGATAGTCGCGAACCAGCTGCGTGTGCTCCTCGGGCGGCAGCACCATGCCCGCGCGCAGGATCAGGTACACCTCCGAGGTGGGCGCCTGCCACGGCTTGGCGGCGCGGTAGGCGTACAGATCGGCGATCGCGCGCCGGTTCTCGTTGTAGACGGCGATCGACGCGTCGAGCTCGGCGTCGGTGATCGGCTTGCCGCGCAGCTTGCCGAGATCCGTGCGCAGGATCTCCAGCTCGTGCACGTAGAAGCGCCCGCCGACCTCGTCCTCGTAGTTCTGCGGAACGTCGAAATAGCGGACGTACTTGTCCTTGAACATCAGCTGCCACATGCCCGACAGGTTGCGGATCACGTCGCAGATCGACGGAAACATCATGCCGTCGAGGCAGTCGAGCCGGCCGGTGAGCCCCAGCTCGATCGTCGAGCGCGGAATGCGGCAGATGTAGCTCTGGTAGTAGGCGTCGCCCTGGATCACCTCGAGCTGGTCGCCGCCGCCGAGGATGCCCACCGGCAGCATGCCGGCGGCATGGATCAGCTCGCGCGGCACGTAGACCGGCATGTAGCCGATCGCCTTGCGGCCCGGCACGGCCGCTTTCCATTGCTTGACGGCGTTGAAGTCGAGGTCATCGAACAGCGCCTGGCAACGATCGACGATCGCCTGTACAGGGTTTGCGGTTGTCATCAGTGGTGCTCCCATGCGGGCTTGCGTTTGCCGAGAAAAGCGGCCAACCCCTCGTTGGCGTCGCGCGTCTGCATCAGCTTCTCGAGATAGAGCGCCTCGACCTCGGCCAGGCGCATGCGCACCTGGCGGATCATCGGGGCACGTGCCGCGGCGAGCGCGAGCGCGAGGCTCGAGGCGCTCTTGTCGGCGAGGTGCGCGTCGAAATACGCGAGCGCGGCGGCGGCCGGGTCGTCGGCCACCTGCAGCGCCAGGCCGATCGCCTTCGCCTCCTCGGCGCCGATCGAGCGCCCGCTCAGCAGCAGGTCTTCGGCCGCCGGCCGGTTCACGCGATACGGCAGCAGCACGGAGGCAGCCGGCGCGAACACGCCGAGCTTCATTTCGGGCTGCCCGAACTGGGCGTCGCGCGCGGCGAAGATCGGGCCGCCCGCCATCGCCACCTCGAGGCCGCCGCCCAGGCACTGCCCGCGCACGGCCACGAGAATCGGCACCGGATACTCGACCATCGCGACGACCAGCGCATGCAGCGTCGAGAGCATCTGCGCGCAACGCTCGCGCAGGTGCTCCTCGACGCTCGCGCCGAAGCTGAAGTGCGGACCGTCGGCGTCGAGCAGCACGGCCCGCAGGCCGCGGCGGCTGCGGTTCTCGGACAGCGCCGCCGACAGCGCGCCGAGCATCTGCGCGTCGACGATGTTCGCCTTGGGGCGGGCCAGCGTCAGGCGCAGCAGCGCGCCGTCGCGCTCGAGCGCGACGCGCAGCGGAGAGTCGACCGGCGAGACCGACGATGATGAGGCCGAAGCCTGGCTCATCGCTTCAACCCTTGTGCTTTGCCTTGGGCTGGATCGAGTCGTGCAGCGGACCGACCCAGCTCTCGCCGGCGGCGAGCTTCTGGCGCAACAGGATGAAGTCGACTTCGCGATCTTCCTTCGTGCCCTCGTTGAACGCGGTGAACCCGGCGCGCGCCTCGGTCATCATGTTCAGCGCGAGCCAGGCGCGCGCGTTTTCCTTGTTCTTGTTCCAGATCTCGAGCTTGGGCTTGCGCAGTTCCTCGATCGTCTTCGTCGTGCAATCGGGGAAGGTGAGCAGCATCTTCGCGCACAGCTCCTCGACCTTCGCATCGAGCAGCGACAGATCGACCGTGCCGCGCGCCATCAGCGCCTTGCCCTCTTTCGCCGCCGCGCCGGTCTTCGCCTCGCCGTAGGCGTTGCGCCCGTACTCGTCGAACAGCTGCTGCGTTTCCACCAGCGGGTTGGCGACGAACTTGCCGTCGACCTTCAGCGCGGGAACGACGTCGGTGAGGACGCCCATCTGATAGGCCTTGTGCGCCGAGAACGGCTCGCACAGCACGCACGCGGCCATGGCCCGCTCGGCGCCCACCATCACCGGCAGGAAGTCGGTGGCGCCGCCGATCGGGGCCGAGCCGTGCTTCGGGCCGGCCTGCCCGAAGCGGGCGAGATCCTGCGCGACGGAGAAGTCGCAGGCCATGCCGATTTCCTGGCCCCCGCCGATGCGCATGCCGTTGACGCGGCAGATCACCGGCTTGTCGCAGGCGAGGATCGCCGAGACCATGTCGTTGAACAGCCGCATGTACTGCCGGTAC
>QEVN01000198.1 GCA_003576795.1 Burkholderiales bacterium | reverse complement strand
GAATCCGACCGAGGGTGCGGCGCCGGGCGGCACGGCGGCGCCGACGCAATCGGGCGCTGCCGGGCAGGCCGCTGCAGGCCAGGGCGCTGCAGGCCAGGGCGCGCTGCTGTCGCCGGGCGGCACCGCCGCGACGCAGGCGCCCGCGCCGGTGTTCGTCTCCCGACCCACCACGGTGATCCGGACGGCGCCGAACGAGATCGTCGTTCCGCTGCGGCGGCCCGAGGCCCCGGCTGCCGCGGACGAGCCGGTCGATCCTTCGCCGAAGCGCTGAGCCCGATGGCCACCGTTTCACCGTCGCGCTACGTTCCCTACGGGTTCGCGCGCGCCAACCAGTTGCTGGTCGCCGCGGTCTCGAGCGATGCGATCGAAGTGTGGATCGGCGAACGAACGCCGCGGCAGGCGCTCGCCGAGCTGTCGCGAACGCTGCCGTTGCGCGTCGTCACCGTGCGCAAGCCCGAGATCGAGCTGTCGGCGGCGATCTCGCGCGCCTACGCGCAGCAGGAAGGCTCGGCCGCGGCCGTCGTCGACGAGGTGGCGAGCGATCTCGACCTGTCCCGGCTGCTGCAGGACATTCCGAAGATCGAGGACCTGCTCGAAGCCGAGGACGACGCGCCGATCATCCGGATGATCAACGCGCTGCTCACGCAGGCGAGCCGCGACAACGCGTCGGACATCCACTTCGAGCCCTTCGAGACGACGTCGCTCGTGCGCTTTCGCGTGGACGGCACGCTGCGCGACGTCGTGCGACCGCGCCGCGAACTGCACGCGGCGCTGATCTCGCGCATCAAGATCATGGCGCAGCTCGACATCGCCGAGAAGCGCCTGCCGCAGGACGGGCGCATCACGCTGCGCATCGGCGGGCGGCCGATGGACGTTCGGGTGTCCACGCTGCCGACCGGCCACGGAGAGCGCGCCGTGCTGCGCCTGCTCGACAAGGAGGCGGGGCGGCTCGATCTCGGCAGGCTCGGCATGAGCGCCGACACGCTGGCGGCCTTCGACACGCTCGTGCACCAGCCGCACGGCATCGTGCTGGTCACCGGGCCCACCGGCTCGGGCAAGACGACGACGCTGTACGCGGCGCTCGGCCGGCTCGACTCGACGACGACGAACATCCTCACCGTCGAGGATCCGATCGAATACGACCTCGAAGGCATCGGCCAGACGCAGGTCAACGCGCGCATCGACATGAGCTTCGCCAAGGCGCTGCGCTCGATCCTGCGGCAGGATCCCGACGTCGTGATGATCGGCGAGATCCGCGACCTGGAAACCGCGCAGATCGCCGTGCAGGCGTCGCTCACCGGGCACCTGGTGCTCGCCACGCTGCACACGAACGATTCGGTGTCGGCCGTCACGCGCCTGATCGACATGGGCATCGAGCCGTTCCTGCTGTCGTCGTCGCTGCTCGGCGTGGTGGCGCAGCGGCTGGTGCGCAAGCTGTGCCCGCAGTGCCGCCAGCCCGATCCGGTGGCCGGCGGATGGCGGGCCGCCGGCTGCCTCGCCTGCAATCGCACCGGCTTCCAGGGCCGCACCGGCGTCTACGAACTGTTCATCGTCGACGACGAGGTGCGCGCGCAGATCCATCGCAACGCGCCGGAGAACGAGATCCGCGCGCAGGCGCGACGCGCGGGCATGCGCTCGATGCGCGAGGACGGCAGGCGCTGGGTCGAGGCCGGCGTCACGTCGGCCGACGAGGTGCTGCGCGTGACGCGCGAATAGCGCGCCACCGTCGCAGCAAAGGCCGCCCGTGCCCGCGTATCGCTACGAAGCCGCCGATGCCGCGGGCCAGCTCGCGCGCGGCGTCATCGATGCCGATTCGCCGCGTCACGCGCGCGGGCTGCTGCGCGACCGCGGCCTGGCGCCGCTCGAGGTCAGCGCGTTGCAGGATGCGGCGCCCGGCGCGCGCACGACCGGCGCGCGGCTCGGCGCCGCCGAGCTTTCGCTCGCCACGCGACAGCTCGCCAGCCTGCTGTCGGCGCGCCTGCCGATCGAGCAGGCGCTCGATGCGGTGGTCGAGCAGGCGGAACGGCAGTCGGTGCGCGAGCGTTTCGCGGCGGTGCGCAGCGAGGTGGTCGGCGGACAGACGCTGGCGCAGGCGCTGGCCCGGCATCCGCGCGACTTCCCCGAGGTGTACCGGGCGCTGGTCTCGGCCGGCGAGCAGTCGGGCGATCTCGCGCTGGTGATGAGCCGGCTCGCCGACTACATCGAATCGCGAACCGCGCTCGCGCAGCGCATCCTGCTGGCCTTCACCTATCCGGCGATCGTCACCGTCGTCGCGATGCTCGTCATCGTCGCGATGCTCGCCTACGTCGTGCCGCAGGTCGTCAGCGTGTTCGCGCAGACGCGGCAGGAACTCCCGGCGCTCACCGTCGCGCTGATCGCGACTTCCGATTTCGTTCGCCACTGGGGACTGCTGCTGCTCGGGCTGGCCGTCGCGGCCTTCGTCGCGTTCCGCGCCGCGCTTCGTTCGCCCAGCTTCCGGCTGTCGTGGCATCGGCGCACGCTGTCGATGCCGGTGGTCGGACGATTGATCCGCGGATTGAACACCGCGCGCTTCGCGTCGACGCTGGGCATCCTCGCGAGCAGCGGCGTGCCGCTGATCCGCGCGCTGGAAGCCGGCGCGCGCACGCTGACCAACGAGGCGATGCGCCTGAACGTGCAGGACGCGATCTCGCGCGTGCGAGAAGGCGCCTCGCTCGCGCGCGCATTGAAGGCGGGCGGCCAGTTCCCGCCGCTGATGATCCACATGATCGCCAGCGGCGAGGCCACCGGAGAGCTGCCGCAGATGCTCGAGCGCACGGCGGCGACGCTGTCGCAGGAAACCGAACGCCGCACGCTCACGCTCACCAGCCTGCTCGAGCCGCTGCTGATCCTCGCGATGGGCGCGATCGTGCTCGTGATCGTGCTCGCGGTGCTGCTGCCGATCATCGAGATCAACGATCTCGTGAGATGAGCAGTCAGAAGATCACCCGCCCCTCGTAGCCCGTCAGTTCCAGATAGCCGCGGCCGACGACCGCGCCGTGCTCGAGAACGCGCACGGCGCCTTCCCAGTAGACGACGCCGGTCGTTGCGCGGGTGTCGAGCTCCTGGTCGTCGAACAGCGGTTCGAGCGTGAAGCTGCGCGCGTCGATC
>QEVN01000197.1 GCA_003576795.1 Burkholderiales bacterium | reverse complement strand
GCCGTCGTTCGCGGAAAGCGCAAGGCGTCGAACGTCAGGCTCGCGATGGTCGTCCCGGGCTCGGGCCTGGTGAAGGCGCAGGCCGAGCAGGAAGGGCTCGACCGCATCTTCCTCGACGCCGGCTTCGAGTGGCGCGAGCCGGGCTGCTCGATGTGCCTGGCGATGAACGCCGACCGCCTCGAGCCCGGCGAACGCTGCGCCTCCACGTCGAACCGCAACTTCGAGGGCCGCCAGGGAGCGGGCGGGCGTACGCATCTCGTCAGTCCGGCGATGGCGGCTGCCGCGGCGCTGGCCGGGCATTTCGTCGACGTGCGCTCGCTTCGTTGAACCGGGGAAGAGCGATGAATCGAGCCCTGATCGTCCTCGCCGCCGTGCTGTGCGGCTTCGTGCTCTCGGCGTGCAACACCGTGGCCGGCGTGGGCAAGGACATTCAGCGCGCCGGCGAATCGATCCAGGGCGCCGCCAGGCGATAGCCATGAAAAGCCTCACCGTGCACCGCGGCGTCGTCGCGCCGCTCGATCGCGCCAACGTCGACACCGACGCGATCATCCCGAAGCAGTTCCTGAAATCGATCCGCCGCAGCGGCTTCGGTCCGAACCTGTTCGACGCGTGGCGCTACCTCGACCCGGGCGAGCCCGGCATGGACAACGCCCGCCGGCCGCTGAATCCGGATTTCCCGCTGAACCAGGCGCGCTACCGCGGCGCGTCGATCCTGCTCACCCGCAAGAACTTCGGCTGCGGCTCGTCGCGCGAGCACGCCCCGTGGGCGCTGGAAGACTACGGCTTTCGCGTGATCGTCGCGCCGTCGTACGCCGACATCTTCTACAACAACTGCTTCAAGAACGGCTTGCTGCCGGTGCGGTTGTCGGAATCCGAGGTCGACTGGCTGTTCGACCAGGTGAACGCCTTTCCCGGCTTCGAGCTGGTCGTCGATCTGTCCGCGCAGCAGGTGCGCACGGTCGACGGCGCGCGCGTGTTCGGCTTCGAGGTCGACGCGTTCCGCAAGGAATGCCTGATCCACGGTCTCGACGAGATCGGCCTCACGCTGAAGAACGCCGACCGCATTCGCGAATACGAGCGAAAACGGCTCACCGAACAGCCCTGGCTGGCGAAGACGCTGGCCGGCTGAGCGCCAGGCTGGCGAGCGCCCGCAGCACGAAGGCGGCCCGGCTTGGCAGGCAAGCCGGGCCGCTTCGTTTCGGGGCGGTCGGGAGCGTCGAACGAGCATCGAACGAAGCAGACACGGAACGACATCGAGGAAATCCGGATGAGGATCGCAGTCCTGGCAGGAGACGGAATCGGCCCCGAGATCACCGCGCAGGCGGTGCGCGTGCTCGAGGCGCTCGGACGCGACGGGCTGGAGCTGGCCATCGAGCGCGCGCCGGTGGGCGGCGCCGGATACGACGCTGCCGGCGACCCGCTGCCGGAAGCTACGCTGAAGGTCGCCGAGCGCGCCGACGCCATCCTGTTCGGCTCGGTGGGCGGCCCCAAATACGACGCGCTGCCGCGCGCCAAGCGGCCC
The DNA here is from genome assembly GCA_003576795.1 of Burkholderiales bacterium. Classification (GTDB taxonomy): domain Bacteria; phylum Pseudomonadota; class Gammaproteobacteria; order Burkholderiales; family Burkholderiaceae_E; genus Zeimonas. The sequence goes on along the minus strand of QEVN01000197.1, from coordinate 1,608 downwards.
GAGCAGGGGCTGCTGCGGCTGCGCAAGCACTTCGATCTGTTCGCCAACCTGCGCCCGGCGATCGTCTATCCCGAGCTGGCGCACGCCTCGACGCTGAAGGACGAGGTGGTGGCCGGGCTCGATCTTCTGATCCTGCGCGAGCTGACCAGCGACATCTATTTCGGCCAGCCGCGCGGCGTGCGCGTCAACGAGAACGGCGAGCGCGAGGGCTTCGACACGATGCGCTACACCGAGGGCGAGATCCGCCGCATCGCCGTGCTCGCCTTCGAGACGGCGCGCCGGCGCCGGCGCCGCGTCTGCTCGGTGGACAAGGCCAACGTGCTCGAGACGACCCAGTTCTGGCGCGACGTGGTCGCCGAGGTACACGCCGAATACCGCGACGTGGAGCTGGTCCATATGTACGTGGACAATGCGGCCATGCAGCTCGTGCGCAATCCGAAGCAGTTCGACGTGATCGTCACCGGCAACATGTTCGGCGACATCCTGTCCGACGAGGCGTCGATGCTCACCGGGTCGATCGGGATGCTGCCGTCGGCCTCGCTGAACGCGCGCGGTTTCGGGCTGTACGAGCCGATCCACGGATCGGCGCCCGACATCGCCGGCCGCGACGTCGCCAATCCGCTGGCGACGATCCTGTCGGCGGCCATGCTGCTGCGGCACAGCTTCGGCAACGAGGCCGGGGCGCACCGCATCGAGCGCGCGGTGCGCAAGGTGCTGGCGCAGGGCTATCGCACGGCGGACATCGCCGAGCCGGGCAAGCGCACGGTCGGCACGAAGGAAATGGGCGACGCGGTGCTCGCCGCGCTGTAAGAGCGCACCGCACGAGGGCCGCATCGGCCAAGGGATGGAGCAATCATGTTGAAGGTCGCAATGGTCGGGTGGCGCGGAATGGTCGGTTCCGTGCTGATGCAGCGCATGCGCGAGGAGAACGATTTCGCGCACGTCGAGACGGTGTTCTTCAGCACGTCGAACGCCGGCGGCAAGGCGCCCGAGGTGCCCAACCTGGGCGACACGAAGCTGCACGACGCTTCCGACATCGAGCGGCTGAAGGCGATGGACGTCGTCCTCACCTGCCAGGGCGGCGACTGGACCAACGAGGTCTTTCCGAAGCTGCGCGCGGCCGGCTGGAAGGGCTACTGGGTCGACGCGGCCTCGGCGCTGCGCATGAAGGACGACGCCGTCATCGTTCTCGATCCGCTGAACCTGCACGTGATCCGCGGCGCGCTCGAGCGCGGCACGCGCAACTTCGTCGGCGGCAACTGCACGGTGAGCCTGATGATGATGGCGCTCGCCGGATTGCTGCGCGAGAACCTCGTCGAATGGATCGCCGCGACGACCTACCAGGCGGCTTCGGGCGCGGGCGCGCAGAACATGCGAGAACTGCTCGCGCAGATGGGCGCAGCGCATGCGTCGGTCGCGTCGCTGCTGGCCGATCCGGCTTCGGCGATCCTGGAGATCGACGCGAAGGTTTCCGCCACGATGCGCGCCGAATCGTTCCCGACCGCGCATTTCGGGGTTCCGCTCGCCGGCAGCCTCGTCCCGTGGATCGACAAGGATCTGGGCGACGGCAGTTCGCGCGAGGAGTGGAAGGGCGACGCCGAGCTGAAC
>QEVN01000196.1 GCA_003576795.1 Burkholderiales bacterium | reverse complement strand
TCGAGCAGCTGCTCGGCCGCCTGCTTGCCCGCCTCCCACGCCTGGCGCGTCGGCACGCGCGAGGGATCGAAGCCGTAGAGATTGTTGCCGGTGGGATAGGCGTCGGGGTTGCGGATCGGATCGCCGCCGTACGAGGTGCGCAGATGGCGGCCGGCGAGCACGGCGAGCAGCGACGGCATCTCGCGCGCGGCGCCGATGTCGGCGTACCACTTGCGCGCACGCTCGATCGACTCGCGCAGCTCCGGGTCGGCGGTCTGCAGCGCAGCCCCCTCGATCAGGTGGCGATGCAGGAAGCGGTACGGCACGGTCTGCGTGAGCTGCTCGTAGTCGCCGACCAGCGCCTCGTCGAAGTCCTGCGGGCGCACGCCCGCGTCGCGCGCGGCGGCTTCCCAGAACGGGCGCCCCAGCATCAGCAGCACCGTCGCCAGCCGGTGCTGCTCCTCGGGCGCCTGCCCGAGCCGGTGCAGGCCGAGCGGCTGCGCGGTCTGCGCCAGTTCGTGCAGGTGCGCGTGCAGCTCCTCGACGAAGCGGGGGAACTCGACGCTCGCGCGTTCGGGTTCCCAGCCCAGGTCCTTCAGGATGCGGGCCTTGTCCGCCGCCGCGAGCAGGTCGAGCTTCGTGCGCTCCTTGACGGCGCCCTCGTCCTGGCCGAGCCAGGCGTGCAGCAGGTCGTGGATCGCCGAGATCTCCTGGTAGAGGCCCGCCGGCTTGAACGGCGGCGTCTGGTGGCTGACGATCACCGCGCGGCCGCGGCGCTTGGCCTGCTGCGCCTCGCCGACGTTGTCGGCGATGTACGGATAGGCGACCGGAACGTCGCCCACCGCCAGCATCGGCGGATCGAACACCGACAGGCCGCGCTCCTTGCCCGGCAGCCACTCCTGCACGCCGTGCGTGCCGAAATGCACGAAGGCGTCGGAGGCATGCTGGCTGCGTGCCCACAGATAGACGGCGAAGAAGTAGTGCGAAGGCCACTCCTTCATCGAGTGGTAGAGGGCCCGCTCCTTGTCGTCGCGCTTCCCGGTGCGCGGCGGCTGCGGCAGGATCGCGACGTTGCCCAGCTGCAGCCGCGGGATCGCGAAGAACTCGCGACCGTCGCGGCGCACGACCATCGATGAACGCGCCGGATCGCCCCAGTGCTCGTTCATCGCGCGCTGCAGGTCGGCGGGCAGCGACGACAGCCATTCGCGGTACTTCGATACCGGCAGCAGCGCGGCGAGCCCGTCGTCGACCAGCGCCTCGACGCGGCCTTCGCGATACGACGGCTCGAGCAGCCGCTGCAACTGCGGCAGCAGCTCGTCCTCGCCGACCGGCACCGAGGTCGAGTAGCCTTCGGCCTTCAGCGCGGCCAGCGTCGAGAGCAGGCGCCGACAGGTTCTTCTCGCCGGGAGGATAGTTCCAGAAGAAGATCGAGATCCGCTTGTCGGCCGCGGGCTTGCGCTGCAGCGTGACCAGCTTCATCGCCTTGCCGACGATGGCGGCGGCCTGCTCGTCGATCGGGACGATCGCGTCGTCCTGCTTGCGCGTTGCGGCGGCGATCTGGATGTCGGTGACGCCGGCGTACTCGGCCTGCGCCAGGTAGAACGGCACATCCATCAGCGTCACGCCCTGCTCGTCGGCGCGCCACTCGGCCTCGTCGCCGCGGCGATAGGGCATCGCCTGCACCACCGGGATGCCCAGCGCATCGAACTCGGCGCGCCGCCCCTCCGGGTTGAGCATGATCTGCGTGTTGATCAGTACGTCGGCGAGCACGCGATCGCCGGGCTTGAGCAGCGCCGTCACAGCGTCGGCCTCCATCACCGGGCCGTAGATCGGCAGCGCGGTGGCGCCGGCGGCCTCGATGCGCGCGATCAGGTCGTCGATGAACGCGGTCTGCATAGACGCGATGTACTGCTGGTGCAGCGCGATCGCGACGATCGGTGCGCGCGCCGGCGCCGACGCATCGACGCCCTTCCACGACAGGTAGGCGAGCGGATCGGCGAAGACGAGCCCCGGCGCCTTCGGGTGGTAGGCGGCGCGCTTCGGAAAGACGATCGGATCGGCGATGCCGACCGGCTGGCGTCCGGCCAGGTGCGCGGCGAGCGTGGCGAAGAAACCGTCGAAGTTCGCGCGGCCGCCGTTGTTGTAGAAGGCGACCAGGCGCCGCGCGAGCGGCTCGGGCAGCTGCCCCCACGCCGGGCTCTTTTCGTAGAGCCAGACGTTCGGCAGCTTGAGCCCCGGCAGCGCGGCGGCGAGCTTGCCGCGTACGTAGTCCTGCAGGTAGGTGTCGAAGAACACCGCATCGAAGCCGGCGAACACGCCCGCGTCGATGCCGGCCGGCAGCTTGTCGACGTAGCGCACCTGCACGTCGATGCCGTGCGGACGCGCGATCTCCTCGAGCTGGTGGAACTTGCCCGGCGGCACGTTGCCGGTGGCGATGAACAGTACCGAGGCGGCCTGCGCGGCGCCCGCGCCCAGCGCGAGGCAGGCGCACAGCAAGGCGCACAGCAGCAGACGGACGACGATCGGCAGGCGCAGGAGAGTCGGCATCAAATGAATCGGCATCGCGTGTGCAGGGGCGGGCGCTTCGGTTCCCGGCGCTTCAGATCTCGGCGCGCAGCGTCGCGCTCAGCGTGCGTCCGCGCTCGGCGTAGCCGAAGGCGGGCGACTTCTCGAGCAGGCGCACGTCGCCGATGTTCTCCAGTCCGAGCCGCACGCTGAAGGTCTTGTTGAGCCGGCGCGTCACGGAGGCGTTCCACAACGTGTACGAAGGCAGGTCGACGCCGGCGCTCGTCTGCGTGCCGGTGTACTCGAAGCCCACGCGCGTGTTCCAGCCGCCACCCAGATCGGCGTCGAGGTGCGATGCCAGCGAGCGGCGCGGACGATCCTCGAGCGCCTCGTCGGTGTCCTCGTCGCGGGTGTGCAGCAGCGTCAGGTCGGTGTTCCAGTCGATGCCCGGAACGATGGTCCAGGTGAAGCCGGATTCGAGTCCGGTGATGCGCGCGCGGTTGACGTTGTCGTACAGATAGGTGCGGCGGATCCCGCTCACGCTCAGCAGCCGGTAGGTGATCAGGTCCTTCACCTTCGTGTGGAACAGGCTGCCGCGCAGGGCGAGCGCTCCGTTCCTCCAGTCGGTGGTCAGTTCGATCGAGTCGGCGACTTCCGGGCGGATGTCGGCGTTGCCC
>QEVN01000019.1 GCA_003576795.1 Burkholderiales bacterium | reverse complement strand
GGCGGCCCGCGGCCGCCTGCCGCTCCCGCGCAGCGTCAGAACAACCGGAACGCCCCGATCGCCACCACCGTCGGAATCGCCGCCGCCGCCAACAACCCGAGCGCGCTGATCTCCTCGTGCTCGAAGCGGTTCTTCAGGATCGAGTAGCCGGCAGGGTTCGGCGCATTGGCGATCACGGTCAGCCCCCCGCCGGTCACCGCCCCGGCCACCAGCGAATACTTGAACTCGTCGGTGAGCCCTTCGACCAGCGAGCCCAGGTAGGTGAGCGCCGCATTGTCCGTCACCGCGGTGAGCGCGGTCGCGCCGTAATACACGGCGGTCGGACTCATCCGCTCGAGCAGCGCCTGCAGCCACCATTGCTGCTGGCCGCCGAGCACGACCAGCCCCGCGAGAAAGAAGGCGACCATCAGCGCCTCGCGCAGGATGAGTCGATCCTGGTAGCGCTCGTAGGCGCTCGCCACGCCGAGGAAGAACAGGAACAGCGCCATGAACACGATCGCGTGGTGCGCGAAGACGACGACGCCGAACAGGAACAGCACGTGCACGAGCGTCAGCTGCCAGGGCACCGCCGGCGCGTCCTGCCCGGCGCTCGACGGCGTGCCGGCCGCCGACAGCTGGCGCAGCTCGGGTGCGAACAGCAGCGTCACGCCGCCCGCATTGACCAGGCAAGCCAGCGCCGAGCGCCAGCCGAAGTGCTCGAGCATGAACAGCAGCGACCAGTCCCATTTCGCCGCGACCATCAGCACCGGCGGGGCAGCGAAGGGCGTCATCGTGCCGCCGATCGAGACGTTGACGAACAGCACGCCGATCGTCGCGTATTTCAGCCGGCTCGAGATCGGCATCGAATAGAAGCGGTCGCGCAGCAGCAGTGCGGCGAGCGTCATCGCCGCCGGCTCGGTGATGAACGAGCCGAGCAGCGGCAGCAGGAACAGCGCGAGGAAATAGGTGGCCATCGCAGGCGGCATCGGCAGCAGCAGCGCGCCGCGCTCGACCGCCGCGCGCGCGAGCAGCAGGATCGGGCGGCTGGCGGCGACGACCATGATCACGAACACGAACATCGGCTCGGTGTAGTTGCGCGACTCCAGGTAGTGCAGCGCCTCGCCGCCGCCGCCGACGACCGCGATGTACGCGATCAGCACCATCGCCCAGAAGCCGAAGACGGCCTCGACTTCGCCCAGCAGGTGCCACAGGCCGGCATGCGCCGGATAGCGGTGCGCGACCCGCTCGAAGGCCTTCGCCGAGAAGGTGTGAACGAGCGCGACGGCGAACAGGATCGCGCCGCCCAGCTGGATGACGGTCGGGTTCAGTTCGTTCTCCCTCGGAACACGTTCTCAGCTGAAATAGCGGTCGAAATCGGCGTGCAGCCGTTCCTCGATGCGGGAGCGGAACAGCCCGACCAGGCCGCCGAGCTGCGCATCGAGCACGACGCGGTCGCGCGTGACGGTAAGGCTTCCGCTCACGCCCGCGCGCTCGAAATGCAGCGCGTTGCCCTCCCACTCGCTGGCCATCTCGAAGGACTGCGCCATGTCGTCGGCGACGCGCTGGGCGGCGGCGCGCGCCTTCTTCAGGCCCAGGTGATGCTTTCGCTCGAGATGGATCGCGGGCACGCGCGCGAGGCTTCTCAGGCGGAAACCGGCGTGCGCAGCGGCTGGCCGCCCGCCCACGCGACGAGGTTCTCGGCGGCGAGCATCGCCATGCCCAGGCGCGAGCTGCGCGTGGCGCTGCCGATGTGCGGCGTGAGCACGACGTTGGGCACCTCGAGCAGCGCCGGATTCACTTTCGGCTCGTTCTCGTAGACGTCGAGGCCGGCCGCGCCGATCGGGCCGCTGCGCAGCGCCTTCGCCAGCGCCGCGTCGTCGACGATGCCGCCGCGCGCGATGTTCACCAGCACGGCGCCCGGCTTCATCATCGCCAGCTCGCGCTCGCCGATCAGGTGATGCGTCTGCGGCGTGTACGGCACGACGAGCACGACGTGGTCGGCGCTGCGCAGCAGCTCGTCGAGCGCGACGCGGCGCGCGCCCAGCTCGGCCTCGTTCGGCGCCGGCGAGCGGTTGTGATAGAGCACCTGCATCGAGAAGCCGCGCGCGCGGCGCGCGATCGCCGAGCCGATGCGGCCCATGCCGACGATGCCCAGCGTCGCGCCGTGCACGTCGGCGCCGAGGAACTGGTCGAAGGCCCAGCTGTTCCAGCGGCCCTCGCGCAACCAGCGCTCGGTTTCCGACAGGCGGCGCGCGGCCGCCATGAGCAGCGCCCAGCCGAGATCGGCGGTGGCCTCGGTGAGCACGTCGGGCGTGTTCGTCACCGCGATGCCGCGCTCGGCGCAGGCGGCCACGTCGATGTGGTTGTAGCCGACCGTGCCGGTGGCGACGATCTTCAGCTGCGGACAGGCGTCGAGCAGTTCGCGATCGATGCGGTCGGAGCCGACGACGAAGAGCGCATCGCGATCGGCCGCGCGTCGCAGCAGTTCCTCGCGCGGCCACAGGGCGTCGTCGGCGTTGCCTTCGAGTTCGAAATGCGGCTGCAGCCGCTCGACGACTTCGGGGAAGACCCTTCGCGTGACGAGCAGTTTCGGTCGTCGGTTCATCGGCAGCGCTCCGGACACCCTGGAAGGACCGGCGCGATTATAGCGACGCAGGGCGGGCGAATCGGCACGGCCCTATTGGATCTGGAACACCTGCCGCAGGTATTTCACGTAGGCCTCGTCCTCGCACATGTTCTTGGCCGGCGTGTCGGAGATCTTCGCCACCGGCTGGCCGTTGCAGCGGACCATCTTGATGACGATCTGCAGCGACGGATAGCCGAGGTCGTTGGTGAGGTTCGTGCCGATCCCGAATGCGATGCGCGTGCGCTCGCGAAAGCGGCGGTACAGGTCGGCCATCAGCGGGAAGGTGAGCGCGTCGGAGAAGACCAGCGTCTTCGTCTTCGGGTCGACGCGGTTCTTCTCGTAGTGCGCGATCAGCCGCTCGGCCCACTGGAAAGGATCGCCCGAGTCGTGCCGCGCGCCGTCGAACAGCTTGCAGAAATACATGTCGAAGTCGCGCAGGAACGCCGACATGCCGTAGACGTCGGACAGCGCGATGCCGAGGTCGCCGCGGTATTCGCGCGCCCAGGTCTCGAAGCCGAAGACCTGCGTGTCGCGCAGGCGCGGACCGAGCGCCTGGCAGGCCTGCAGGTATTCATGCGCCATCGTGCCCAGCGGGGTCATCGCGTGCTTCATCGCGAAATGCACGTTCGACGTGCCGGCGAAGATCGCACCGAGCCGCTCGCGACATTCGAGCAGCACCTCCTCGTGCCAGATGCGCGAGAAGCGCCGGCGCGTGCCGTAGTCGGCGATGCGCACGTCGGCGAGGTCGGGCTGGCCGACGATCGAGTCGATCTTGGCCGCCAGCCGGCGCCGGCCTTCGGCGTAATCGGGCTTGTCCACCGTCGCGCGGAAATACAGCTCGTTGACGATCGACAGCACCGGCACCTCGAAGAGGATCGTGTGCAGCCACGGGCCGCGGATCGTGATGTCGATCTCGCCGTTGTCCTTCGGCGACGGCACGATCGAGATGTACTTCTCGTTCATGTGGAACAGGCCGAGGAAGTCGACGAAGTCGCTCTTGATGAAGCGCATCGAGCGCAGGTAGTCGAGTTCCTCGTCGCGAAAGCGCAGCGAGCACAGGTGGCGCACCTCGTCGCGGATCGCGCCGACGTAGGGCCGCAGGTCGATGCCTTCGTTGCGGCAGCGGAAGCGGTATTCCACCTGCGCGCCGGGGAAGTGATGCAGGACGACCTGCATCATCGTGAACTTGTAGAGGTCGGTGTCGAGCAGCGAATCGATGATCATCGTCTGAACTGGTCCTACTCCGTCCGCGCCCGGTTGGGAAGGATCTTCCCGAGGAACTGCCGCGCGCGCTCGCTGCGCGCGCCCATGTCGCCGAAGAACTCGGCCGTGCGGCAGTCCTCGACGATGCGCCCGGCGTCCATGAATACCACGCGATCGGACACGTTGCGCGCGAATCCCATCTCGTGCGTGACGACCATCATCGTCATGCCCTCGCGCGCAAGCCCCACCATCACCTCGAGCACCTCGCCGACCATCTCCGGATCGAGCGCCGACGTGGGCTCGTCGAACAGCATGGCGATCGGGTCCATGCACAGCGCGCGGGCGATCGCCACGCGCTGCTGCTGGCCGCCGGAGAGCTGCCCGGGGAACTTGTCGCGCTGGGAGGCGAGCCCGACCCGCTCGAGGTAGTGCATCGCCTTGCCGGACGCGTCGGACCTGCTGCGCCCGAGCACCTTGCGCTGCGCCAGGCACAGGTTCTCGATCACGGTGAGGTGCGGGAACAGCTCGAAGTGCTGGAACACCATGCCCACGCGCGCGCGCAGCCGCGGCAGGTTGGTGTCGCGCGCCGACAGCGAGATGCCGTCGACGATCACGTCGCCCTTCTGGAAAGGCTCGAGCGCGTTCACGCACTTGATCAGCGTGGACTTGCCCGATCCGGACGGGCCGCAGACCACCACCACCTCTCCCTTGTCGACGTGCGTCGTGCAGTCGGCGAGCACCTGGAACTGGCCGTACCACTTGCTGACGTCGCGGATCTCGATCATCGGCATGTCGCTTCGCCTGTGAGCCTCAGCGGATGATGGCGATGCGCCGGTTCAGCGCCTTCACGGCGAGCGACAGCGCATAACTGAGCACGAAATAGATGACGGCCACCAGCGTGTACATCTCGACGAGACGGCTGTCGCGCTGCGCGATCTTGCTCGCCGCGCCGACCAGGTCGGTGACGTTGAGCAGCGCCACCAGCGAGACGTCCTGGAACAGCACGATCGTCTGCGTGAGCAGCACGGGGAGCATGTTGCGCAGCGCCTGCGGCAGGACGACCAGGCGCATCGCCTGCGCGTAGTTCAGGCCGATCGCGTAGGCCGCCGACAGCTGCCCCTTCGGAATGCTCTGGATGCCGGCGCGAACGATCTCGCAGAAATACGCCCCCTCGAACAGGATGAAGGTGACGTAGGCGGAGCGGTCGGCGCCGATGCGCGGCGGATAGGCGGCGCCGCTGATCCATTGCAGCATCACCGGCACGAGGAAATAGAACCAGAAGATGACCAGCAGCAGCGGAACCGAACGCATCAGGTTCACGTAGCCGGCCGCCGCCCACGCCAGCGGTGCGATGCCCGACAGGCGCGCGAGCGCGAGCAGGATTCCCCATATCGTTCCGCCGATCGCGGCGATCACCGTCAGCTGGATGGTGTAGGACAGGCCCTTCATCAGGAAGGGCAGCGAGGCGGCGATCGACCCCCAGTCGAAGCCTGCCATGATGGGCTACCGTTTCCCCCCGAGATACCCGGGCACCGCGGTGGCGCGCTCGACCCAGGCGAACACCCGGTTGATCACGAGCGCCACGAGCACGTAGAGGACCGTGGCGGCGCCGAAGGCGGCGAAGTAGCGGAAGGTCATCTCCCCCATCTCGCGGGTGCGGAAGAACAGCTCCGCCAGGCCGATCGAGTACGCCACCGCCGAGTTCTTCACCAGGTTCATCGACTCCGAGGTGAGCGGCGGGACGACGATGCGAAAGGCCATCGGCAGCAGCACGTAGCGATAGGTCTGCGCCTGCGTGAGGCCCAGCGCATAGCCGGCCATGCGCTGGCCGCGCGGCAGCGACAGGATGCCCGACTTCACCTGCTCGGCGATGCGCGCCGAAGTGAAGAGCCCGAGGCAGACCACCGACAGCAGCAGCTGGAAACGCGTGGGGTCCATCGACAGCGCCAGGCGCTTGAGCGACGGAACGAACTCCGGAACGACGAAGTACCAGAGAAAGAACTGCACCAGCAGCGGGATGTTGCGGAACAGTTCGACCCAGGCGTCGCCCAGCGCCACCACCCAGCGCCGGTCGGTGGTGCGCAGCACGCCGAGCAGCGAGCCGATCGCCATCGCGACGATCCACGACAGCGCGACCAGCACGAGCGTGTATTCGAGCCCCGAGAGCAGCGACATCAACCACGTGGTGTCGCCGTCCGGGGTCTCCTGGCCGAAGATGCCGAGGTCGAGCACGGCCTCCCCTCAGTCGGTAATCCCGCGAGGGAGGCTTACTCGACGCCCTTGTCGTTCGGGTGCGCGAAGGCTTCCTTGTTCGCTTCGTTCTCGGGGAAGTTGAGGTTGATGCCCTTGGGCGGAATCGGGCTGGTGAACCATTTCGCGTAGATCTGGTGGATCTCGCCGGACTTCATCACGTCGCCGATCGTCTTGTCGACCAGTGCCTTGAACTGCGGGTCGTTCTTGCGCAGCATCATGCTGTAGGGCTCGCTGCGCAGCGAACCGGGCAGGATCCGGTAGGCCGACGGATCCTTCGAGTTCGCGATCTGCCCGGCGAGCAGGATGTCGTCCATCACGAAGGCCACCGCGCGCCCGTCGGCCATCAGCAGGAAGCTTTCGGCGTGGTCCTTGCCGTAGATCTCCTTGAAGTCGGCGTCTTCGGCCTTGGCGTATTTCTTCAGCAGCGGCACCGACGTGGTGCCCGACGTGGTGACGATCGTCTTGCCCTTGAGCTGCTCGAAGCGGTCGATGCCCGAATCCTTCTTCACGGCCGCCGAGACGTTGATGACGAAATACGTCGGGCCGAAGGCCACCTGCTTCTGGCGCGCCACCGAGTTGGTGGTGGAGCCGCACTCGAGGTCGATGGTGCCGTTCTCGAGCAGCGGAATGCGGTTGCTCGACGTGACCGGCGTGTAGTTCACCTTCAGGCCGGGCATCTTCAGGTCGGCCTTCACCGCGTCGACGATCTTCCCGCAGAGCTCCATCGCGTAGCCGATCGGCTTGCCGCTGTTGTCGAGGTAGGAGAACGGAATCGACGATTCGCGATAGCCGACCGTGATGGTGCCGGTTTCCTTCACCTTCTGCAGGGTGCCGCTCAGCGCCTGCGCATGGGCGGCCGCGGACACGAAGGTCAGGCAGGCGAAGAGGGCGGCTTGCTTGAATGGGCTCATGGAAGGCTCCGTCGAGCAATGGGGATCGGAAACGCGCGGTCAGTGTAGCGTAGCCCGGCGGCCGGCGAGTACCGGCTGCGCCCTGGACGGCGCGCCGCAACGGTGCTTCGATCGAAGCACGGAGCGGGAGCGGGAGCGCGAGGGTCAGTCCTGCAGCGCCGCGCCGCCCGATCTCAGTCCTGCACGACCGGCACTTCGGCCGCCGGCGGCGTGTTGCGGCTGCGCGTGCAGCGCACGATGCCGTCGATCATCACCATGCCCACGCCGGGAATGTCGCCCAGTCGCACGCTGTCGAGCAGGTCGGCGCCGGCCGAGTGCTGCGCGCGATCGAGGAAGACGAAGTCGGCCGGGCGGCCGGGCTCGATCAGCCCCTGCTCGAGCCCGCGCATGCGCGCGGTGTTCCCGGTGGCGAAGCCGAAGCAGATCTCGGCCGGGATGTCGGCCATGCTCGAGAGCAGCGCGATCATCCGCAGGATGCCGAGCGGCTGCACGCCCGAGCCGGCCGGCGCGTCGGTGCCGAGGATGATCCGGTGCGGGCAGCGCAGCTCGATCGCATGGCGCGCGGTGAGGATCGCGATGCGCTCGTTGCCGTTGTGCACGATCTCCATCGCCCGCGGGCTGCGCTCGCACAGCGTGCACACCGCCTTGTAGGAGAGCGCGGTGTGCCCGCCGTTGATGTGGCCGATGACGTCGGCGTCGGCCTCGAGCACGACGCTCTCGTCGATGAGCCCGGAGCCCGGAATCGACGGGCCGCCGGTGTGGATCGTGCTCTGGATGCCGTGCTTGCGCGCCCACGCGACCATGCGCGCGGCCTCGTCGCCCGCCTTCACCGAACCGAGGCCGACCTCGCCGAGCAGGCGCACGCCGGCGGCGGCCATCTCGGCGAAATCGGCTTCCTCCATCCCCTTCTCGAGCACCGGGGCGCCGGCGAGCACCTTCACTCCACCGGCCAGGCCCGCGGTGCGCATTCCGTCGAAGGCGCGCTGCGCGGTGATCGCCAGCGCCTTCACGCCGACGACGTCCTTCGGCCGGCCGGGCAGGTGCACCTCGCCGGCGGAGATCATCGTCGTGACGCCGCCGTGCAGGCACGAGTCGATCCAGCCGATCTGGTTCTGCCGCGGCGTCCAGTCGCCGAAGACCGGGTGCACGTGCGAGTCGATGAGCCCGGGCGCGAGCGCCGTGCCGCGCGCATCGATCGTCGTGCGTGCGCCCGCGGTGTCGCAGTCCTTCTCCCGGCCGATCGCGACGATGCGGCCGTCGTCGACGACGACGGTATCGGCCTCGAGGATCGGGCGGTCGATGTCGCCCGACAGCAGCAGCCCGATGTTGCGCACGACGACCTTGCCGGAGCGGGCCTGAGCGGTGACGTTTGCCATGGTTTCACTCTCCTGAAGGACGATCGCCTGCCGCCGCTACGCCACGCGCGCGGCGGCACATACCGGCTCGTCGGCACAGAGTGTCCGGAGCACGGTGTCGAGAACGAAGGATTGCCAGTGCGCCACCGCCTCGGGCGCCTCCAGGTTCTCGCCGAGAAAGGCCGAGAGCGTGAAGCGGTTCGACTGATAGAAGTAGCCGGTGGCGGCGATCAGCAGGTACAGGTCGCGCCCGGTGACGCCGGCCCGGAACACGCCTCGCGTCACGCCGCTGGCGAGCAGCCGGTCGATGATGCCGACGGCGGGCGACGAATATTCGCGCGCGCGCAGCGACTTCCCGATGTGCCGGCCGCGATGCAGGTTCTCGCTGTTGAGCAGCGTGACGAACTCCGGGTGCTTGCGGTAATACTCGTGCACGAAGCGCACCACGGTGGCGAGCGAGTCGACCGGCCGCTCGAGATCGAGCTCGAGCTTCGACTCGGCTTCGTTGAAGCGCCGGTAGATCTCCTCGAGGACGGCGACGAACAGCCCTTCCTTGCTGCCGAAGTAGTAGTAGATCATCCGGTCGTACGAGCCGGCCGCCTTGGCGATCTTGTCGACGCTGCCGCCGTGCAGGCCGTGCCGCGCGAAGACGCGGATGGCTGCGCGCAGCAGGCTGTCGCGCGTGGCCTGCGCGGCGCGCTCGCGCACGCCCTTCCTGCGCACGACGCCGCTCATTGCTCGGCGAACGCGCGCTCGATGACGAAGGCGCCGGGCACCGAGGTGTTGCCCTCGGCGAAGCCGCGCTGCTCGAGCATGTGCTTGAGGTCGCGCAGCATGCCGGGGCTGCCGCAGATCATGACGCGGTCGCCGGCCGGGTCGAGCTCGGGCAGGGACAGATCGGCGAACAACTTGCCGCTCTCGATGAGATCGGGGATGCGGCCCATGTTGCGGTACTCCTCTCGCGTGACGGTGGGGTAATAGCGCATCTGGGAGGAGACCATGTCGCCGAGGAACTCGTGCGACGGCAGGTGCTCGACGAGCAGGTCGTGGTACGCGAGCTCGTCGACCTTGCGCACGCCGTGCACCAGGACGATCTGCTCGAACTTCTCATAGGTTTCGGGATCGCGCACAATGCTCATGAACGGCGCCAGGCCGGTGCCCGTCGCGAGCATGTACAGGCGCTTGCCCGGAAGCAGGTAGTCGACCACCAGCGTTCCGGTGGGCTTGCGGCCCACGATCAGCGGATCGCCGGGCTGGATGTGCTGCAGGCGCGAGGTGAGCGGGCCCTCTTCGACCTTGATGCTGAGGAACTCGAGATGGTCCTCGTAGTTGGCGCTCGCGATGCTGTAGGCCCGCAGCAGCGGCTTGCCGTCCACCCGCAACCCGATCATCGTGAAGTGGCCGTTGCTGAACCGCAGCGCGGCGTCGCGCGTGGTCGTGAAGCTGAACAGCCGGTCGGTCCAGTGGTGGACGCTCAGTACCCGTTCCTCGTTGAATGCGCTCATGGGGGGATCGTGGCGGGTTGCGTGAGGCGCTTGCCAGAACGCGGCGAATTCAGTAGATTCCGCGCTTTGATGTAGCGACCACAACATCAAATTTCGGTGGATGCTACATGAACGGATTCGGCGAGACAATCCCGACCGGCACCCAGGAACGCTCCATGACCGAACACACGCGCACCGACGGGCTGCCCGGCATCGACGTGCCGGCGCTGCCGCAGATCCTCGAACGGGGACGACCGCGCAGCGAGCGCATGGCGGCCGACAAGATCGAGTGCAACGCCTGCCCGGTGCTGTGCCAGATCGCCCCCGGGCGCACCGGCGCCTGCGACCGCTATGCGAACCACGAGGGCACGCTGGTGCGCGTCGATCCGGTCGTGCTGCTGCGCCGCCGGGTCGAGGAGAGCGAGGCGCGGCTGGTGTCCTTCGCCGACCGGCCCACCCTGCCTGCAGCACTGCAGCAGGAGCCGCCGGCGGCCGCCGACGCGCCGGCGGCCGCGCTGCCGTCCGATCTCCTTGCCGGCGACGAGGTCTTCGTCACCGGGATCGGATCGTCGACCACCTATCCCGACTACAAGCCGGCCCCGTTCATCGTGGGCTCAAAGGCCGACGGCGTCGACCTCGTCACCGTCGTCACCGAGGGCATCTTCAGCTACTGCAGCTTCAAGCTGAAGATCGACACCGATCGCTACCTGGGGCCCGAGCAGGCCAACGTGCGCTGCAAGGGGGAGGTCGTCGGCCACGTGACCACCGCCGAGTACGGCTCGCAGATGCTGTCGCTGGGCGGCGTGCACCACCTCACCGGCGGCAGCAAGAAGGAAGGCCGCCTCGCGCTCGAGGCGATGCAGACGCTCGGCAACAAGGGCGCCGTCGAGCTCACCATCGACGGCGGTTCGCAGATCGTCGTGCAGGCGGGCCGCGCGCCGATCGTCAACGGCGTCGAGGAGCAGCGCATGCGCGTGGGCTGCGGCTCGGCCACCATCGGCATCTTCGCGCGCCAGCTCTTCGGCAAGGCCGACGAGGTCGTCGTCGTCGACGACCACATCACCGGCGTGCTCACCGAGCACCAGGCCGGGCGCTGCCTGGACATGCCGCGCTCGGGGATCAAGGTGCGCGGGCGCAAGTCCACGCCGGGGCGCTATTTCCAGGTCGCCAATCCGGGCACCGGCTGGGGCGGAACCGACATCGCCGATCCGCTGTCGATCATCGAGGGCTGGGACGAGTCGGTGGCGCGCCCGGGGCTGCGGCTGCTGATGACCTCGACCACCGGCGAGCACGCGTCGTGGTACGTGCTCGACGAGGCGCTGCGGCCGCGGGAGCAGGAGATGCCGCCGGCGGTGCGTGCCGTCGTCGAGCGCATCGGCGAGAACTGCGAGCCGTCGCTGTGCACCGTGCTGTTCCTCGGCGGCGCCGGCGGCAGCCTGCGCGCCGGCGTCACCGAGAACCCGGTCCTGCTCACCCGCGCGATCAAGGAAGCGCTGGTGAACGTGACCTGCGGCGGGGCGCCCGCCTACGTGTGGCCGGGCGGCGGCATCACGATCATGGTCGACGTGCTGCGCATGCCCGACAACAGCTTCGGCACGGTGCCGACGCCCGCGCTGGTCGCGCCCATCGAGTTCAGCATGCGGCTGGAAGACTTCCGCGCGCTCGGCGGGCACGTCGACCACGTGCGGCCGCTCGACGAAGTCCTGCGCCACGGCGCCTGGCACAACGACGGCGCGCCGACCGCCCGTCGCTGGGTCGAAGCATCGAAGCGCAACCCGTGGCCGCTGGGTCGCCCGCCGCTGATCGGGTGAGCCGGATGTCCGCGCAACGCAGGCAGTTGTCCGACGGCCGCTGGCATTTCCAGCACGGCCCGATCGACGTCGTGATCGGCGCCGACGGCCGCGACGATGCGGTGCGTGCATCGCACGAAGCCGCCTGGCAGCGCTTTTGCGGCGTGCTGGAGGAGCTCGTCGCCGAGTTGCCGCGCCTGCGCGCGCCGATCCGCCCGGACGACGGCCCGCTGCGGGGTCCGATCGCGCGTCGCATGTGGACGGCGTGCGCGCCCTACCACCGCGCCTGCTTCATCACGCCGATGGCCGCGGTCGCCGGCGCGGTCGCGCAGGAACTCGTCGCGTACTACGAGCGCGACGGCGTCGATCGCGCCTGGATCAACAACGGCGGCGACATCGCGCTGCACCTGGCGCCCGGGCACACGCTGCGCATCGGAATCTACGCGGACCTCGCGCGCCTGGACGCGCGCGAAGTGCTGCACGGCATCCGCAGCGACGGATGCTTCGAGGTCGCGCACCCGACGGCGGTACGCGGCGTGGCCACCAGCGGTTGGCGCGGACGCAGCTTCTCGCTCGGCATCGCCGACAGCGTCACCGTGCTCGCCGCCACGGCCGCGCAGGCCGACGCCGCGGCGACGATCGTCGCCAACGCGGTCGACGTCGACGATCCGCGCATCGTGCGGCGCCCGGCCTGCGAGCGGAAGGACGACACCGACCTCGGCGCGATTCCGGTCACCGTCGACGTTCCACGGCTCGAACCGGGCGCCGTGCGGCGCGCGCTCGACGCGGGCCTGCGGCGCGCGCGCGAGCTGCAGCACGAAGGGCTCGTCCATTCGTGCGCGCTCGTGTGCCAGGGCCTGGTCGCCGTCGCTGCCCCCGTCGCTGCCCCCGTCGCTGCCCCCGTCGCTGCCCCCGGCGCCGGCCCTGTCGAGGGCTCCGTCGCCCATCCGCCCGGGGCGCGGCGCGCCGCGGCGCGGCGGCTCGAAGTGCACGGCGCCGCCCTTCCCTGAGCCAAATTCACCGGAGAGCCCCCGATGATCGAGATCCGGCGCATCGTTTCGCAGGTCGAGGACATCCACCACGAGTTCGGCCCGGTCGCGGCGCAGCCGCTGCGACGCGGCTGGATCGCCGCGGTGCTGACCAATCCCTTCGCCGGGCGCTACGTCGAAGACATCCTGCCGATGATGGACGAGCTCAATCCGGTCGGACTCGATCTGGCGCAACGGCTGCGCGCCGCGATGGACGTACCCGTCGAGCGGATCGAGACCTACGGCAAGGGCGCGATCGTCGGCAGCGCGGGCGAGCTCGAGCACGGCGCGCTGTGGCACGTGCCGGGCGGCTACGCGATGCGCGAGCTGCTCGGATGGAAAGGCGACCGCGCCGCTTATCGTGCTGGCGCCGGCGCGGGCACCGCCGAAGAGAAGACCGGCCAGCCGGGCAACGCGCTGGCGATCGTTCCTTCCACCAAGAAGGTCGGCCCGCCGGGCGCTGCGCTCGACGTGCCGCTCACGCACATCAACGCGAGCTACGTGCGCAGCCATTTCGATGCCATCGAGGTGCGCGTGCCGGGCGCGCCGAAGCACGACGAGCTCGTCTACGTGCTCGCCATGAGCACCGGCGCGCGCGTGCACGCGCGCGTGGGCGGTCTCGCCGCCGCGGCGATCAGCCGCTGGGACGGGCTGCGCTGAGCAGGCAGCGCCCCGCGAACACGACCCATCACCAGGAGGAATTCCATGGCCGCCAGGATCCGCAAGCTGATCGTGCAGGTCGACGAGACGCGCATCGAGATGAACCGGACGATCGAGCCGCCGACGCGCCGCGCGGTGGCGATGGCCGTGATTGAGAATCCGTGCGCCGGCCGGTACGTCGAGAAGCTCGACGAGCTCATCGCCATCGGCGAGGAGCTCGGCGGCCTGCTCGGCAGCCGCTGCGTGCAGGCGCTCGGCATCGAGCCGGCGCAGGCGCACAGCTACGGCAAGGCCGCCATCGTCGGCGAATCGGGCGAGCTCGAGCACGCCGCCGCGATCCTGCATCCGAAGCTCGGCGCGACGCTGCGCGTGGCCGTCGGCAAGGGCGCGGCGCTCGTGCCCTCGGCCAAGAAGCGCGGCGGCCTGGGCACCGCGATCGACGTGCCGCTCGGACACAAGGACGCCGCTTTCGTGCGCAGCCACTTCGATGCGATCGAGGCGCGCGTGAGCGACGCGCCGCGTGCCGACGAGATCGTCGTCGCGGTCGCCGTCACCGACAGCGGCCGCCCGCTGCCCCGCGTGGGCGGCCTGCAGGTATCCGAGATCAAGGGCGAGGACGGCCTGCGCTAGCGTTCGCGTCCGGCCTCGGCGACCACCACGATTCACCCCGGGAGACACATCCATGGCAACACGCAGGCAGGTTCTTCGAGGCGGTCTCGCCGCCTCCGCACTCGGCACGCTCGGCGTGCTGAAACCGATTCCCGCGCACGCGCAGGAACCGATCCGCATCGGCGAGGTCAACAGCTACAAGGCCCAGCCGATGTTCCTCGAGCCGTACAAGAAGGGCATGGACCTCGCCGTCGAGGAGATCAACAAGGCCGGCGGCATCGGCGGGCGGAAGGTCGAGCTGATCGTGCGCGACGACAACGCCAACCCGGGTGACGCGGTGCGCGTCGCCGAGGAACTGGTCTCGCGCGAGCAGGTCCACGTGCTCACCGGCTCGTTCCTCTCGAGCATCGGCCTGGCGCTGACCGACTTCGCCAAGCAGAAGAAGTTCTTCTTCCTCGCCAGCGAGCCGCTCACCGACAAGATCGTCTGGGACAACGGCAACCGGTACACGTTCCGGCTGCGCCCGTCGACGTACATGCAGGTGGCGATGCTGGTGCCCGACGTGGTGGGCAAGAAGCTCAAGCGCTGGGCGCTCGTCTATCCGAACTACGAGTACGGCCAGTCGGCCGCCGCCACCTTCAAGCAGCTGATGAAGGCCGCGCAGCCCGACGTCGAGTTCGTCGCCGAGCAGGCGCCGCCGCTGGGTCGCGTCGATTCGGGCAGCGTCGTGCAGGCGCTGGCCGATGCGAAGCCCGACGCGATCTTCAACGTGCTGTTCGGCGCCGACCTGGCGAAGTTCGTGCGCGAGGGCAACACGCGCGGCCTGTTCAAGGGACGCGAGGTCGTCAGCCTGCTCACCGGCGAGCCCGAGTATCTCGATCCGCTGAAGGACGAGACGCCCGACGGCTGGCTCGTCACCGGCTATCCGTGGTACGGCATCAAGACGCCCGAGCACGACGCGTTCCTGAAGGCCTACCAGGCGCGTTTCAACGACTATCCGCGGCTGGGCTCGATCGTCGGCTACAGCGCGATCCGGTCGCTGGCCGCCGGCATCGCCAAGGCCGGCTCCACCGACACCGAGAAGCTGATCGCCGCCTTCGAGGGCCTGTCGGTCGACACGCCGTTCGGCAAGATCCTCTATCGCCCGCTCGATCACCAGTCGACGATGGGCGCCTACGTCGGGCGCACGAAGAACGACGGCGGCAAGGGCGTGATGGTCGACTACCGCTACCTCGACGGCGCGAAGTTCATGCCGCCGGACGACGTGGTGCGCAAGCTGCGCGCAGCCGGCTGACGAGATCGCCGCGCCGGGGTCGTATGGATATCTCGAGCTTCGTCGCCCAGCTCCTCAACGGACTGGCGGGCGCTTCTTCGCTGTTCCTGGTGGCGGCGGGGCTCTCGCTGATCTTCGGCGTGACGCGCATCGTCAACTTCGCGCACGGCTCGTTCTACATGGTCGGGATCTACGTGGCGTACACGCTCGTGGATCGGCTCGGCAGCGGCGTGGGCTTCTGGCCCGCGCTGCTGCTGGCGGCCGTCGCGGTCGGGATCCTCGGCGCGCTGGTCGAGCTGGTGCTGCTGCGGCGCATCTACCATGCGCCCGAGCTGTTCCAGCTGCTGGCGACCTTCGCGCTGGTGCTCGTCATCAAGGACGCGGTGCTGTGGCTGTGGGGGCCGGCCGAGCTGCTCGGGCCGCGCGCCCCCGGCCTGTCGGGGTCGGTTCCGATCCTCGGCCGCGCCTTTCCCACCTACGACCTGTTCCTGATCGTCATCGGCCCGATCGTGCTGGGCCTCCTGTGGCTCGTTCTCACGCGCACGCGCTGGGGAACGCTCGTGCGCGCGGCCACGCAGGATCGCGACATGGTCGGCGCGCTCGGCGTGAACCAGGCGTGGCTGTTCACCGCGGTGTTCGCGCTCGGCGCGTTCCTCGCCGGCCTGGGCGGCGCATTGCAGCTGCCGCGCGAGCCGGCCAACCTCGAGATGGACCTGCACACGATCGGCGCGGCCTTCGTCGTCGTCGTCGTGGGCGGCATGGGGTCGATTCCCGGCGCCTATGTCGCCGCGCTGCTGATCGCCGAGCTCAAGGCGCTGTGCATCTGGCTCGGGCTGGTCGACGTCCTGGGCTTCAGCATCTCGTTCTCGCGCCTGACGCTGGTGGTCGAGTTCCTGGTGATGGCCGTCGTGCTCGTCGTGCGCCCCTGGGGGCTGTTGGGGCGCCCGCAGGCGCCGAGCCGCAACGCGGCGGCGGTCGAGCAGCCGCTGCGCAGGCCCGACACGCTCTTCAAGGCCGGCGCCGCCGCGCTGCTGCTCGCGCTGGCCGCGCTGCCGGCGCTCAGCGCGCAGGCGCCCTACACGCTCGTGCTCGCGATCGACCTGCTGATCGCCGCGCTGTTCGCGACCAGCCTGCACTTCATCATGGGTCCGGCCGGCATGCATTCGTTCGGCCATGCCGCGTATTTCGGGCTCGGCGCCTATGCGGCGGCGCTGCTGGTGCGCGCGCTCGCGCTGCCGATGGAAGCCGCGCTCGTCGTCGCGCCGCTGGCCGCGGCGCTCGGCGCCTTCGTGTACGGCTGGTTCTGCGTGCGCCTGTCGGGCGTGTACCTGGCGATGCTCACGCTGGCCTTCGCGCAGATCACCTGGGCGATCGTCTACCAGTGGGACAGCCTCACCGGGGGCAGCAACGGCCTGACCGGCGTCTGGCCGTCGGCCTGGCTGGCCGATCGCAGCGCGTACTACTACCTCACCTTCGCGCTCGCGGCCGCCGGCGTGCTGCTGTTGTGGCGCTTCCTCTACGCGCCCTTCGGCTATGCGATGCGCGCCACGCGCGATTCGCCGCTGCGCGCCGACGCGATCGGCATCGACGTGCGGCGCGTGCAGTGGGTCGCCTTCGTCGTGGCGGGCCTGTTCGCCGGCGTCGCGGGCGCCCTCTACGCGTTCTCCAAGGGCAGCATCTCGCCCGAGGGGCTGTACGTGACGAAGTCGGTCGACGGCCTGGTGATGGTGCTGCTCGGCGGGTTGAACACGCTGTCGGGCGGCGCGGTCGGCGCCGTCACCTTCACCTGGCTGCACGACGCGGTCGCCCGCAACACCGAGTACTGGCGCGCGATGCTGGGCGCCATCATCCTGATCCTCGTCATGCTGTTCCCGCAGGGAATCGCCGGCTTCGTGCGACAGATCGTCTACGGGCGCCGGGAAGCGAAAGGAGAGCCGCGATGAGCCTGCTGACCGTATCCGGCCTGGGCAAGTCCTTCGGCGGCATCCGCGCGGTCGACGGCATCGATTTCGAGCTGAAGGCCGGAGAGCTGCTCGCGCTGATCGGGCCGAACGGCGCGGGCAAGTCGACCACCTTCAACATGGTGAACGGCCAGCTGCGCGCCGACCGCGGCTCGATCCGCCTCGAAGGCGTCGAGCTGGTCGGCCTGAAGCCTCGCCAGATCTGGCGCCTCGGCGTCGGACGCACGTTCCAGATCGCGGCGACCTTCGCCTCGCTCACCGTCGTCGAGAACGTGCAGATGGCGCTGATCTCGGCCGATCGCAGGCTGTACTCGTTCTGGCGGCCGGCGCGCGAGCACAAGCGCGACGAGGCGCTCGAGCTGCTGAAGAAGGTCGGCATGGCGGCGCAGGCCGACCGGCCGTGCAGCGTGCTCGCCTACGGCGACGTCAAGCGCGTCGAGCTGGCGATCGCGATGGCCAACGCGCCGAAGCTGCTGCTGATGGACGAGCCCACGGCCGGAATGGCGCCGGCCGAGCGCAACGACCTGATGGCGCTCACCAAGGACCTGGTCGTCGAACGCAACATGGGCGTGCTCTTCACCGAGCACAGCATGGACGTCGTGTTCGCCTACGCCGACCGCATGGTCGTGCTGGCGCGCGGGCGGCTGATCGCCCAGGGCGCTCCGTCCGAGATCCGCGACGATCCGAAGGTGCAGGAAGTGTATTTCGGCAGCGGCAAGACCTTCGAGAAGAAGGCGGTCGCGGCGGAGGCCGTGCCATGAGCGCGCACGACGCAGCCGCAACGCCCGCGAGCCTCCTGCTCGACGTGCGGGCGCTGTCGGCCTGGTACGGCGCGGCGCGCATCCTCTTCGACGTCGACCTGCAGGTGCGCCGCGGAGAGGTCGTCGCGCTGATGGGTCGCAACGGCGCCGGCAAGTCGACGACGCTGAGCGCCATCATGGGCATGCTCGACCGGCGCAAGGGCGCGCTCACCTTCATGGATCGCGATATCTCGCACTGCGAGCCGCACGAGGTGGCTTCGCACGGGCTGGGCTTCGTCCCCGAGGATCGGCGGATCTTCACCGACCTCACCGTGCTCGAGAACCTCGAAGTCGGCCGGCAGGCGGCGCGCCGCTGGCCCGACGGGAGCGAAGCGCCGCACTGGACGCCCGAGCGGCTGTTCGCCCTCTTTCCCAACCTGGGCGAGATGCCCGACCGCCCCGGCGGGCGCATGAGCGGCGGCGAGCAGCAGATGCTCACCGTCGCGCGCACGCTGATGGGGAACCCCTTCGTCGTGCTGCTCGACGAGCCGTCGGAAGGCGTCGCGCCGGTGATCGTCGAGCAGATGGCGCAGATGATCGTCGAACTGAAGGCGCGCGGCGTCAGCATCCTGCTCTCGGAACAGAACATGCACTTCGCCGAGCTCGTCTCCGATCGCGCCTACGTGCTCGAGAAGGGACAGATCCGCTTCGCCGGCTCGATGCGCGAGCTGGCGGACAACGAAGAGGTGCGCCGCGCGTACCTCAGCGTCTGACACGACTCCCCTCGCGACCGGAGAGCTCCATGCCCGTCACCGCCGCCGACTACCGATTCACCGAGCAGATCGGATTCCTGCTGCGCCGCGCCTACCAGCGCCACGCGGCGATCTTCCGGGAGATCGTTCCCGACTCGCAGCTCACGGCGGCGCAGTTCGTCGTGCTGTGCACGCTGCGCGACCTGCCGGGCTGCCAGGTGCGCGACATCGCCGCGGCGACCGCGATCGACGAGCCGTCGGTGCGCGGGATCCTCGAGCGGCTGAAGTGGCGCGAGCTGATCACGATCTCGCACGAACCGGGCGATGCGCGCCAGCTCGATATCGCGCTCACGCCGGCCGGCCGCACCGTCGTCGACACGATCACGCCGCTGGCCGTGCAGATCTCCGAGCTCACCTTCGGCGACCTCGACGAGGACGAACGCGCGACGATCGTCCGGCTGCTGCGCCGACTCATCGGCGAGGAGCGCGGCGCGGCCGAATGAACCGGCGCAGTCCGCTCCCGCAACCGGAGACCGTCGTGCCGACGCATGCCTGCGCTTCGCCGATTTCGCTGCACGTGAACGGCGCCGAGCACCGCGTCGCGGCGGCGCCCGACACGCCGCTGCTGACGGTGTTGCGCAACGACCTGGGCCTGAACGGCCCGAAGTACGGGTGCGGCCTCGGCCAGTGCGGAGCGTGCACCGTGCTCGTCGACGGAACGGCGGCGCGCGCCTGCGTGATCCCGGTGGCCGGCGTGGCCGGACGGCGCATCACGACGCTCGAAGGGCTCGGCACGCGCAGCCGCCCGCATCCGGTGCAGCAGGCCTTCATCGAAGAGCAGGCGGCGCAATGCGGCTACTGCCTGAACGGCATGATCGTCGCCGCGGCGGCGCTGCTGCGGCACACGCCGCATCCGAGCGAGGCCGAGATCCGCGCGGCGCTCAGCGGCAACCTGTGCCGTTGCGGCACGCACGTCGAGATCGTGCAGGCGGTGCGCAAGGCGGCGCTGCTGCTCGAGCGGCAGGCCGCGCGCGCGCCGGACGCGGTGCAGCCGGAAGCCTGCTGACCCCGCCGTGGATCGCCCGCCTCCGCTGCGCACGCGTCGCGACTTTCTCGAGCAGGACGACGCGCTGATCGTCGTCCGCCAGCCGCCCGCGCCCCCGCCGCCGGCGCGCGGCCAGCCGCCCGGCGTGCCGCCGAATCCGGCCGAGGGCGCCGAGGTGCTGCTGTCGATCCACGCGGACGGGCGCATCGTCGCGCTGAACGGCCACGTCGACCTCGGCACCGGCATCCGCACGGCGCTGGCGCAGATCGTCGCCGAGGAGCTGGACGTCGCGCCCGGGCGCGTCGAGATGGTGCTGGGCGACACGGCCCGCGCGCCCAACCAGGGCCTGACGATCGCCAGCGCGACGATCCAGGTGACGGCCGTCCCGCTGCGGCAGGCCGCCGCGCAGGCGCGCGCGTACCTCGTCGAACGCGCAGCCGAGGCGCTCGGCGCGCCGCCCTCGTCGCTGCGCGTGCGCGACGGCGTCGTCCAATGCGCGAACGCGCAGGGCGACGCCGGCGTCCAGCGGATCAGCTACGGCGAGCTCGTCCGCGGGCGCCGCCGCGTGCTCGAGCTCGATCCGCAGGCGCGCGTCAAGCCCGCCGCCGAGTACCGCGTCGTCGGCAGCGAGGTGCCGCGCGTCGACATCCCGGCGAAGGTCTTCGGCGAGACGAGCTTCGTGCACGACCTGCGCGTTGCCGGCATGCTGCACGGGCGCGTCGTGCGTCCGCCCTACGCCGGCGCCGACCACGGCGAGTTCATCGGCAACACGCTGGAGTCGGTCGACGAATCGTCGATCGCGCACATCCCCGGCGTGCGCGCGGTGGTCGTCATCCGCGATTTCGTCGGCATCGTCGCCGAGCGCGAGGAGCACGCCGAGCAGGCCGCGGCCGCGCTGCGCGTGCGCTGGAAGCCGTGGCCCGGCCTGCCGCCGCTCGAGGACCTCGAGCAGGCGCTGCGCGCGAACCCGGCCACCACGCGCCGCGTCGTCGACGAAGGCGACGTCGACGCGGCGCTGGGAGACGGCTCCGGATCGATCTCGCGCAGCTACGTCTGGCCGTACCAGATGCACGCGTCGATCGGCCCGTCGTGCGCGGTCGCCGCCTGGCACGGCGAAGCGGCCGAGCCGCACGCGCTGACGGTCTGGGCCGGAACGCAGAACCCGCACGTGCTGCGCGCCGACCTCGCGACGCTGCTCGCGCTGCCGGACGTCGCGATCGAGGTGATCCGGATGGAGGCCGCCGGCTGCTACGGCCGCAACTGCGCCGACGACGTCGCCGCCGACGCGGCGCTGCTCTCGCGCGCGGTCGGCGCGCCGGTGCGCGTGCAGCTCAGCCGCGAGCAGGAGCACCTGTGGGAGCCGAAGGGCACCGCGCAGTGGATGCAGGTGCGCGGCGCGCTCGACGGCTCGGGCGCCTTCGACGCCTACGACTTCTCGGTCGCCTATCCGTCGAACGGCGCACCGACGCTCGCACTGCTGCTCACGCGCGCGATCGACCCGGTGGCGCGCTCCTTCGAGATGGGCGACCGCACGGCCCGGCCGCCGTACGCGGTGCCGAACCTGCGCGTGACGATCCAGGACATGGCGCCGATCCTGCGCGCGTCGTGGCTGCGCGGCGTCTCGGCGCTGCCGAATTCGTTCGCGCACGAATCCTTCGTCGACGAGCTGGCGAGCCTCGCACGCGTCGATCCGGTGGAGTTCCGCCTGCGTCACCTGAACGACGAGCGCGGCAGCGAACTGCTGCGCGCGACCGCCGAGCGCGCCGGCTGGGTCGCGCACGACGGACCGCAGCAGCTCGGCCGCACCGGCGACCTGCTGCACGGGCGCGGCGTCGCCTATGCGCGCTACGTGCACGGGCAGTGGCCCGGCGTGGCGGCGGCCTGGTCGGCATGGGTGGCCGACGTCGACGTCGATCGCGCCACCGGCGAGGTGCACGTGCGGCGCGTGGTCGTCGGCCAGGACTCGGGGCTCGTCGTCAACCCGGCGGGCGTGCGGCACCAGGTGCAGGGCAACGTGATCCAGACGACGAGCCGCGCGCTGCAGGAACGCGTGCGGATCGATCCGCAGACGAGCGTCGTCTCCGGGCGCGAATGGGGCAGCTACCCGATCCTCGACTTCCGCCAGGTTCCGGTCATCGAGGTCGTGACGATGCCGCGGCCCGGCGAGGCGCCGCTCGGCGTCGGCGAATCGGCGTCGGTGCCCGGAACGGCGGCGATCGCCAACGCGATCTTCGATGCGACCGGCATCCGCTTCCGGCAGCCGCCGTTCACGCCCGAGGTCGTTCGCGCGGCGCTGCATCCGCTGCCCGCTGCGGGCGACGGCGCCTCCGGTCCCGCTGCGGCGGCGCGCGGCCCGTCCTCCTCGCGCCCGACGCACGCGCCGCCCGCCCCCCCG
>QEVN01000195.1 GCA_003576795.1 Burkholderiales bacterium | reverse complement strand
TTCGTGCCGACGATGGGCAACCTGCACGAGGGGCACCTGTCGCTGGTGCGGATCGCGAAGGCGCACGGCGAGCCGGTGGTCGCCAGCATCTTCGTGAACCGCCTGCAGTTCGGCCCCAGCGAAGACTTCGGCCGCTATCCGCGCACTTTCGAGCGCGACTGCGATGCGCTGCGCGGCGCCGGTTGCGATCTCGTCTTCGCGCCCGACGAGGGCGAGCTGTATCCGGTGCCGCAGACCTTCCGCGTGGCCACGCCCGCGGGCCTGGGAGACGTGCTCGAAGGCGCGTTCCGCCCCGGCTTCTTCGAAGGCGTCGCCACCGTCGTGCTGAAGCTCTTCGGCTGCGTGCAGCCCGCCGTCGCCGTGTTCGGTCGCAAGGACTACCAGCAGCTGCTCGTCGTGCGCAGGATGGTCGAGCAGTTCGACCTGCCGATCCGCCTCCTCGCCGGCGAGACCGCGCGCGAGAGCGACGGACTGGCGATGTCGTCGCGCAACGGATACCTCGATGCCGCGCAACGTTCGGAGGCGCCGGCGTTGCACCGCGCGCTGCTCGCGCTGGCCGATCGCGCGCGCGCGATCGCGGCGGATTCCGCTTCCGCGAAGCACGATGGCGAAACGATGCGCGACGCGTTGCGTGACGCGCTGCAGGCGGCCGAGCGCGAGGCGCTCGACGCCCTGCACGCGCGCGGCTGGGCGCCCGACTATCTCGTCGTGCGGCGCCGCGTCGATCTCGCCGTCCCGGACAGCGACGATCTCGCGCAGCCGGAATCGCTCGTCGCGCTCGGCGCGGCGCGCCTGGGCACGACCCGGCTCATCGACAACGTCGAGTTCTGACGGTCTCCTGCGCGAGCGAGCGCGGTGAACGCTGCCGCGCGGGCCGGGCCTCCCGGTTGCGCAACCCGGGCTCCGATCGCACGTCGCGATCCGGCAGCAGGAGGACGTGATGAAGCACGAGAAAACGCAGAACCCGGCCAACGCTTCCAAAAGCCACCCCCGCGTGCAGGGCGAAGGCGACTACGAAGCCGCCCGCCACTACCGCAAGGACGTCGAAGAGTTCGTCGAATCGGGCAAGGTGGACGAAGCGATGCGCAACGCTGCGCCGCGCAACGACGAGGAAGCCCGACAGATGGAGAAGGCCGAGAAGGCCGGCAAGGCCCGCTCGAAAGGCGAGGATCCGGCGCTGCGCAAGGGCGCAGACACGAAGCATTGATGACCGACACGGCAGCGCGGCGGCGCGGTTTGCGCTTTCCCGCGCTGCTCGATGCAGCCTCCGCTGCGGGACGCTGCATTTCTTGCTGCGCAAGCCGCTTCGCGCGCGGAAATGCTGTTTCTCGCAGCGCAGCCCGAGCGCGCAAGGCGGCAGTGGCGCCTCGTTGCGCCGCCCGCGCCGGCGCTCAGCCTTCGTAGCCGCCTGGATGCGCCTGCTGCCAACGCCACGCGTCGGCGCACATGCGCTCGATGTCGTACTCCGCCCTCCAGCCGA
Organism: Burkholderiales bacterium; assembly: GCA_003576795.1. GTDB lineage: Bacteria > Pseudomonadota > Gammaproteobacteria > Burkholderiales > Burkholderiaceae_E > Zeimonas. Next base: position 1,686 of record QEVN01000195.1, on the reverse strand, counting down.
GCAGTTGCCCGGCGAGCCGCGGGTCGGCATAGCACTGCGCCACGTCGCCCGGGCGCCGATCGGCGATGCGATACGGCACTTCGCGCCCGCTCGCCCGCTCGAAGGCACGCACGAGCTCGAGCACCGAGCAACCGTTGCCGGTACCCAGGTTCACGGTGAACGCCCCCGCCTGCGCGCGTGCCCGCGCGAGCGCCGCCAGGTGCCCGCGCGCGAGATCGACGACGTGGATGTAATCGCGCACGCCGGTGCCGTCCGGCGTCGACCAGTCGCCGCCGAACACCGACAGCTGCGCGAGCCGGCCCACCGCCACCTGGCTCACGTAGGGCATCAGGTTGTTCGGCACGCCGCGCGGATCCTCGCCGATGCGGCCGCTCTCGTGCGCGCCCACCGGATTGAAGTAGCGCAGGATGCCGATCGACCAGGCCGGGTCGGACGCGGCGAGATCCTGCAGGATCCGCTCGATCGCCGCCTTGCTGTGTCCGTAGGGGTTGGTGGGCGCCACGCGCGCGTCCTCGCGGATCGGAACCGAGGCCGGATCGCCGTAGACGGTGGCCGACGAACTGAAGACGATGCGGCGAACGCCGGCCGCGCTCATCGCGCGCAGCAGTGCGATCGAACCGCCGACGTTGTTGTCGTAGTAGGAGAGCGGATCGGCCACCGATTCGCCCACCGCCTTCAGGCCGGCGAAATGGATCACCGCGTCGAAGCGGCGCGAACCGAATACGCCGCGCAGCGCTTCCTCGTCGCGGATGTCGGCGACGACGAGCGGCGCTTCGCGGCCGGTGATCGCCTCCACCCGCCGCAGCGACTCGGCACTGGCGTTCGACAGGTTGTCGACGACGACGACGTCCCAGCCCGCCTGCAGCAGCTCGACCACCGTATGCGAGCCGATGTACCCGGCTCCGCCCGTCACCAGCACCGATCCCGTCGTCCGCGCCAAAGCCGCTGCTCCTGTCGCTGCCGCCGCAGCGCTGCTGCGTGCGGTCCGTCGTGTCAAGTTTCGCATGCGGTCGAAACGGCGACCCGTACAATCGCGCGCATGCTGATCCCCGTCGTGCTGTCCGGCGGAGCCGGAACCCGCCTGTGGCCGGTCTCGCGCGAGGCCTTCCCCAAGCCGTTCATGAAGCTCGGCGGCGCCTCGAGCCTGCTGCAGCGAACGCTCGAGCGCGCGCTGCCGCTGGCCGACGGCGGGCGCGCGGCGATCGTCACCAACCGCGAATACTTCTTCAAGACGCGCGAGGAGATCGACGGCTGCGCCGGCGCGCGCAACGTGCGCGTCACGCAACTGCTCGAGCCGGTCGGCCGCAACACGGCTCCGGCCGTCGCGCTCGCCGCGCTGTGGGCGAGTGCCATCGACCCGGACGCCGTCCTGCTCGTGCTGCCGGCCGACCACCTGATCCCCGACGCCGACGCGTTCCGCGAGGTCGCGCGCCGCGCCGCCGGGCTGGCGGCGACCGGCTCGATCGTGCTGTTCGGCATCCGGCCCAGCGCGCCCGAAACCGGCTTCGGCTACATCGAGATGGGCGACGTGCTGGGCGCAGAAGCACGCGCCGTGCGCCGCTTCGTCGAGAAGCCCGACGCGGCGCTCGCCGTGCAGTTCCTCGCCGGCGGCGGCTTCGTCTGGAACAGCGGGATGTTCTGCTTTCGCGCGCAGACCATCCTCGACGCGATGCAGGCGCACGCAGC
>QEVN01000018.1 GCA_003576795.1 Burkholderiales bacterium | reverse complement strand
ACACGCGGGCCTCTCTCTTCGTTCGTTGCCCTTCGGTGCTTCGCCGAAGGGATCTCACGGTTGCAGCACTGCAGCTGCGTTGGCTTCGAACCGGATCGAAGCGCGATGTCTCGCCGGGCGATGCAACGGCCATCGGGCGACGGCGCGGGCGAAACGGTTCGGATTCTATTGAGCAAGTCGCGCGCCGGTCAACCCGAACGTTTCACCATGCGCAACGTCGCGGACGGCGGGCGACGACGATGACACAATGCCGTCGGCTCCGCTCCCTGATGCGTATCTTGAAATACAACGACCTGCGCGATTTCGTTGCAAGACTCGATGCGATCGGCGAATTGCGACGCATCGCCGTGCCGGTTTCGCCGCGGCTCGAAATGACCGTGATCGCGGATCGCGTATTGCGTTCGGGCGGGCCCGCACTGCTCTTCGAGCGGCCGCACGAGAACGGCCACGACTATTCGATGCCGGTGCTCGCGAACCTCTTCGGCACCCCGAAGCGGGTCGCCGCCGGACTCGGCGCCGACTCGACGCAGGCGTTGCGCGAGATCGGGGAACTGCTGGCGTGGCTGAAGGAACCCGAGCCGCCGCGCGGCCTGCGCGACGCGTGGGACAAGTGGCCGATGCTGCGCCAGGCGATGAAGATGTCGCCGCGCGAGATCGACTCGCGCGCGCCGTGCCAGGAGATCGTGCTCGAAGGCGACGCGGTCGATCTGTCGAAGCTGCCGGTGCAGACCTGCTGGCCGGGCGACGTCGGTCCGCTGATCACCTGGGGGCTCGTCGTCACGCGCGGGCCGCAGCGATCGCGACAGAATCTCGGCATCTACCGGCAGCAGGTGATCGGCGCGAATCGCGTGATCATGCGCTGGCTCGCGCACCGCGGAGGCGCGCTCGACTTCCTCGAACATGCGCGCAGGCATCCGGGCGAGCCCTTCCCGATCGCGGTCGCGCTCGGCGCCGATCCGGCGACGATGCTCGCCGCCGTCACGCCGATCCCCGACACGCTGTCCGAATACCAGTTCGCCGGACTGCTGCGCGGCGCTCGCACCGAGATCGCGAAGTGCATCGGCTGTCCGCTGCAGGTCCCGGCGCGCGCCGAGATCGTGCTCGAAGGATCGATCCTGCCCGACGCCGATTTCGTGCGGACGCGCGCGAACGCGCAGGCGCTCGGCCACGAAGGCGAACTGCCGCCGGCCGCGCGGACCGGATGGGAGATGGCGATCGAGGGACCCTTCGGCGATCACACCGGCTACTACAACGAGCGTGAGTGGTTTCCGGTGTTCGCGATCGACCGCATCACGATGCGGCGCGATGCGATCTACCACAGCACCTACACCGGCAAGCCGCCCGACGAGCCGGCGATGCTCGGCGTCGCGCTGAACGAGGTGTTCGTTCCGATCCTTCGCCGCCAGTTCCCCGAGATCGTCGACTTCTACCTTCCGCCGGAAGGATGCTCGTACCGCATCGCGATCGTCTCGATGCGCAAGCAGTATCCGGGACACGCAAAGCGCGTGATGTTCGGCGTCTGGAGCTTCCTGCGCCAGTTCATGTACACGAAGTTCGTCGTCGTGGTCGACGACGACGTCGACGCGCGCGACTGGAAGGAGGTGATCTGGGCGATGACCACCCGCGTCGATCCGGCGCGCGACACGACGATCGTCGAGAACACGCCGATCGATTCGCTGGACTTCGCCTCGCCGGTGTCGGGTCTGGGCTCGAAGATCGGCATCGACGCGACCGGCAAGTGGCCGGGCGAAACGACGCGCGAATGGGGCCGCGCGATCAGGATCGACGCGCAGACCGAACGACGGGTCGACGCGATCTGGAGCGAACTCGGCCTGTAGCCCGTTGGCCGGCCCTGTCGGTGAGCAGCCACGCGACGACGAAGGCGAGCGCGACGATGAGCGCGGGCGACGTGTCCGCGCTGCGTCCGGGAATCGCCCGCTGCGCGAATTCGAGCGCGAGGAGCGCCAGCACGGCGAGCGAACCGAGGGCCGCCGCCGAGCGGGCGCGCGCGCCTGCCCAGCGCAGCGCGAGCACCAGCACGAACGCGAACCAGCAGAAGTAGAGCGCGAACTCGAGCGCGGGCAGCGGATGGCCGCGACCCACCAGCGGCCACCACGAAAAGCGCTCGCCGGTTCCCCAGCCGGCGTGTCCGGGCGCCAGCTCGTAGGCGAAGACCGAGACGAGGGCCAGCGCCGGCACGATGCGCGCCAGGCGGCCGTCGGCGGCGGGAACGAGCAGCACCAGCGAAACGGAGGCGCCCAACGCGATGCCGGCCAGCTCGGACCAGGAAAGCGCCCGCCACTCGAGCAGCGCCTGCGCGGCGAGCGCCAGCGCGATCGTCGCGACCAGCGCGGCCGAGGCGCGCAGCCTCGGCGCGACGAGCGCCCGAAGCGCCACGGCGACCGCCATCCATCCGAAGGCATGCTCGGCGACGTGCCAGGGATCGAAGGACGCCGCGGCGCGCAGGAACGAGAGATTCGCGCGGACGATGCCGACGTCGAAGGTGAATCGCCACGGCGCGGTCGCGCACGCGAGCCACGTGCCGACGACGAGCCAGGCGGCGAACGTCACCGGCGCGGCAACATAGGCGCTTCGCCCGGCGCGTCCGGGCAGGCGGTGCAGCAGCGCGGAAGCCAGCGGCAACGCGACGAAACCGAGCGTCGCGCCCGCCGAATTCATCGCCCAGTCGATCCAGCTCGAAACGCGATCCCCCAGGCAGGCCTGCGCCAGTTCCATCGACAGCGAGAACATCACGATCGCGAGCCAGGCGACGACCCGCACCGCCGTCCCCTGGTACGACGCCGCGAAGGCCGCCGCCAGCAGCCCGGCCGGAACGTAGGCGACGAGATTGGCCAGTGCGTCGCCTCCGGACCACCAGCCGACGGCCAGCGGCGCCGCGCAGGCTTTCGCCGGGTTCCCGGCGAGCCACGCCGAGCCTGCGGCGAGCGATTCCGAGCCCGAGGCGAGCGATTGATAGGCGACGAACGCCAGATAGAGCGCCAGTGCACCCGCGAGCGCGACGCGCCGCTCAGTCGTTCTCACGAGTGTTCGTCCAACGCCGGATCGTCCCGAGCCTCGGCATCGCGCGATTATCGACGCTCGCGCGGATCCGGACGCCGCGGGGATCCCGACGCTGCGGCGATATAATCGTGCGGACATGAGTGCCGCCTCGCGCGAACCGCTGGTCATCGATGCCGAGCTGCTCGAGCGCTTCGGCGGCCGCGGACCTCGCTACACCTCCTACCCCACCGCCGATCGCTTCGACGAGCGCGTCGATGCCGATCGCTATGGACGCGCGCTGCTCGAACGGGCCGATCGCCGCGGCGAATCGCTCGGCCTGTACGTGCACATCCCGTTCTGCCGGGTCATCTGCTACTACTGCGCGTGCAACAAGATCGGCACGAAGCACGTCGAGCAGTCCACGCCGTACCTCGAGGCGCTGCGCCGCGAGATGACGCTCGTCACCGACCGCACCGGTCGCGGGCAGACGGTGCGCCACCTGCACTTCGGCGGCGGCACGCCCACCTTCATGCCCGATGCGGAACTGGGCCAGCTCTTCGATTCGATGCGCGAGCATTTCGAGTTCGCCGACGACGGCGAATACTCGATCGAGGTCGACCCGCGCACGGTCGGGCCGCAGCGCATCCGCGCGCTGCGCGATCTCGGCCTGAACCGCATCAGCCTCGGCGTGCAGGACTTCGACCCGACCGTGCAGGCGGCCGTCAACCGCATCCAGTCCTACGAGCAGACGGTCGCGCTGATCGAAGCGGCGCGCGACAGCGGGTTCCGCTCGATCAACGTCGATCTCATCTACGGGCTGCCGAAGCAGAATCCCGAGAGTTTTCGCGAGACGCTGCGCAAGACGATCGCCGCAGCGCCCGATCGCATCGCGCTGTATCACTACGCGCACCTGCCCACGCTGTTCAAGCCGCAGCGCCGCATCTCCGAGGCCGACCTGCCGTCGTCGGAAGCCAAGGCGCGCATGTTCGAGACGGCCGTCTCGATGTTCGAGGCCGCCGGCTACCTGCACCTGGGGCTCGACCACTTCGCCCACGAGAACGACGAGCTGGCAATCGCCCAGCGCGAGGGGCGGCTGCATCGCAACTTCCAGGGCTATTGCTCGCACGATTCGGGCGACCTGATCGCGCTGGGAGTCTCGGCGATCTCGTCGGTGGGCGACGTCTACGCGCAGAACGACAAGGTGCTCGACGGCTACTACCGCCGCATCGAGCGCGGCGAGCTGCCCATCGTGCGCGGCATCGCGCTCGACGAAGACGACTTCATCCGCCGCGACGCGATCCAGTCGCTGATGTGCGATTTCTCGCTGCGCTGGGACGCGCTCGACGCGCGTCGCGGCATCGACAGCCGCACGCGGCTGGCCGATGCGCAGGCGGCGCTGGCGCCGCTGGTCGAGGCGGGCGCCGTGCGCGTCGACGAGAGCGGCATCGACGTGCTGCCGCGCGGGCGCCTGCTGGTGCGCGCGGTCGCCATGGCCTTCGACCGGCACCTGGCCGAGCGGGCGGCGGGCGGCGTCGGCTACTCGCGCATCGCCTGAGCGATGGCACGCATTCCGTACGTACCCGCCGATCTCGCCGAGCCGCGCGAGATCGTCGACGCGGTACGCGCGCGCCGCGGCGGCACGCTGCTGAACCTCGACCGGATGCTGCTGCACAGTCCCGATCTCGCCGCCGGCTGGAATGCGTACCTGGGCGCGGTGCGCACGCGGCTGTCGTTGTCGCCGAAACTGCGCGAACTCGCCATGTGCGTCGTCGCGGTGCTCAACGGCGCCGAGTACGAATTCATCCACCATGCTCCGGAGTTCCGCGAGGCGGGCGGAACGCAGGCGCAGCTGGACGCGCTGCGCGATCCCGATGCCGCGCTTCGCGACGAGACCAATTTCGACGAGACCGAACGCGCGGCGCTCGCCGTCGCGATCGCGAGCACGCGCACGGTGCGGGTGCCCGAAGCCGATTTCGACGCGCTGGCCCGCCGGCTCGGCGAGCGGGCAACCGTCGAGTTCGTGGCGACGGTCGCCGCCTACAACATGGTGTCGCGCTTCCTCGTCGCGCTCGGCGTCGAGCCGGAGTGAGTCTCGACGCCGGCTTCGGCATGCTCGCTTGACAGGCCTGAAATTAACGCGTACCCTGCGCCGCGCATACTGAACGAGTCGTCCATCTTTGCGTGTCCAGAAAGCCTGCCCTCCGGGCAGCGCGTCTCGAATACCTGATTGTTCCTCTTGATCTGTCTGCCGCCGCGGCGAAGACGCCCCGGTGTATTTCCGAACGCGTAACGAATGGAGCGCAAAACATGAGCAATCGAGCGACCGGCGTGGTCAAGTGGTTCAACGAGTCGAAGGGTTTCGGTTTCATCGCCCCCGATGACGGCAGCGCGGATCTCTTCGCGCACTTCTCCGAAATCCAGGGAAGCGGATTCAAGACGCTGCAGGAACAGCAGCGCGTCGAGTTCGCCGTCAAGCAGGGTCCGAAAGGCCTGCAGGCGTCGGCGATCCGCCCGCTGTAAATCCGGAAGTGCGGCAGCGGCCACGCGCCGCTTCGCGTTTTCGACGAACGACCGCCTTCGGGCGGTCGTTTTGTTTTACGACCGCCGCGCCAGGGGTCGTCTCGTTTCATGCGGCCGCCGCTCCGGCGGTCGTTTCGTTTCCGGCACCCGCGCACCGGTCCACGCGGGCGGCTATTCTTGGGGCAACCGCCGCGTCCGGCGCAGAATCGGGACAACCGGGCGCTGCACGCATGCCGCTTGCATGCCGACGGCGGCGCGTTCGCCCGGACGAACGGAATCCGCCCTTGAAGTCACCGCGCAGCACTTCCCTCTGGCACCTGCCCGCCTGGGCTCCGTGGATCACGACGATCCGCTCGGCGCCGATCGACAGCGACGAGCCGTCGGAGACGGCCGAGATCTATACCGCGGACCAGATGGCGCAGCACGGGCTGCGCCTGGCCCGCCAGCACAAGCTCGCCGCCGGCCGCGGACGCAACGACCTGCTCCAGCGGCTGGGGAACAACGAGTCGATCCTCGTCTCCGTGTGGCAGCAGCTGTGCGCCACGGTGGCCGAATCGCGCCGCACGACGCCGGCCGGCGAGTGGCTGCTCGACAACTTCTACCTGATCGAGGAGCAGATCCGCATCGCGCGCCAGCACCTGCCCGCGAGCTACAGCCGCGAGCTGCCGCGCCTGCTCGACGGCGCCTCGGCCGGCCTGCCGCGCGTCTACGACCTGGCGATCGAGAGCATCTCGCGCGCCGACGGGCGCGTCGACATGGACAGCCTGCGCCGCTTCGTCGAGTCGTACCAGACGGTGGAGCCGCTGCGGCTGGGCGAATTGTGGGCGATTCCGATCATGTTGCGCCTGGCGCTGATCGAGAAGCTCGCCGGCGCCGCGCTGCGCATCGAGCGCGGCCATCGCGAGCGCGATCTCGCCGACCGCTGGGCGGACACGATGATCGCCACCGCCGAACGCGATCCGAAGAACGTGATCGTCGTCGTCGCCGACATGGCGCGCTCCGATCCGCCGCTGGGCAGCGCCTTCGTCGCCGAGCTGGTGCGGCGGCTGCAGGGGCGCAGTCCTTCGCTCGCGCTGCCGCTCACCTGGGTCGAGCAGCACCTGGCCGAAGCGGGGCTGACGATCGAGCAGCAGGTGCGCCGCGAGAACCGGCGCCAGGCGGCCGACGAAGTGCTGGTCAGCAACAGCATCGGCAGCCTGCGCGAACTGGCGGCGCTCGACTGGCGCGCCTACGTCGAGGAGATGAGCCTCGTCGAGCACGCGCTGCGGCAGGACCCCGCGGGGGCCTACCCGTGGATGGACTTCGCCACGCGCGACCGGTATCGCCACGCGATCGAGGAGCTGGCGCGCAACAGCGCGGCGAGCGAGCTGGAGGTCGCGCGCAAGGTCGTGCAGATCGCCGCCGACGGGACAACCGAGGCGAGCGAAGCGAGCGAGCCGATCCATCACGTGGGCTACCACCTGGTCGACGCCGGACGCCCGGCGCTCGAGCGCGCGCTCGGCGCGCGCCTGTCGTGGCGGGCGCGCGTTCGCTCGCGCGCCGGGCGGCTGCGCCTGCTGCCGTACCTCGGCTCGATTCTCGTGCTCACGCTGTTGTTCAGCGCGGCGCTCGCCGCCCCGCTGCAGACCGGGTGGTGGAGCGCCGTCGCGCTCTTCGCGCTGCTGGCGATCGCGACGAGCCAGCTGGCGATCTCGCTGGTGAACCGCGCAGCGGCGCTGCTCGTCGCTCCGCAGCCGTTGCAGCGGATGGACTTCGCGCACGGCATCGCAGCCGACTGCCGCACGCTCGTCGTCGTGCCGTCGCTGCTGACGAATCCGACCGCCGTCGAAGCGCTGGTCGACGGGCTCGAAGTGCGCGCGCTGGCCAACCGCGACGACCAGCTGTTCTTCGCGCTGCTCACCGATTTCGTCGATTCCGAGGCGGAGCATCGTCCGGAGGACGATGCCCTCCTCGAAGCGGCGGTGCGCGGGATCGAGGACCTGAACCTGCGTCACGCGAACCCCGACGGCGACGAGGCGGGACGCGGACCCGACCGGTTCTTCCTGTTCCACCGCCCACGGCGCTGGAACCCGGTCGAACGCGTCTGGATGGGGCGCGAGCGCAAGCGCGGCAAGCTCGCCGACCTGAACCGGCTGCTGCTTTCGCCCGACGACGCGCAGGCCGCGGAGGCGTTCTCGCGCAGGGTCGGCGATCGACGCTCGCTGCAGGGCGTGCGCTACGTCATCACGCTCGACACCGATACCGAACTGCCGCACGACGCCGCGCGCGAGCTGGTCGGCACGATGGCGCATCCGCTGAACCGGCCGCGCTTCGCGCAGCCGCGACGCGGACGAGCGCCGATCGTGCAGGCCGGCCACGCCATCCTGCAGCCGCGCGTCGGCGTCAGCCTGCCCAGCGCCAACCGCTCGCGCTTCGCCGGGCTGTTCGCCGGCGATCCGGGCATCGACCCCTACACGCGCGCGGTGTCCGACGTCTACCAGGACCTGTTCGGCCGCGGCTCGTTCATCGGCAAGGGCATCTACGAGGTCGAGTCCTTCGAGCGCGCGCTGGCCGGCGTGTTCCCCGACAACCGCATCCTCAGCCACGACCTGCTCGAGGGCTGCTACGCGCGCAGCGGCCTGGTGAACGACGTCGTGCTGTACGAATCGCAGCCCTGGCGCTACCTCGACGACGTCGCGCGACGCCACCGCTGGATTCGCGGCGACTGGCAGATCGCCAGCTGGATGCTGCCGCGCGTGCCCACGCCGGCCGGCGTCGAGGCGCGCAATCCGCTGGATGCGCTGTCGCGCTGGAAGATCCTCGACAACCTTCGGCGCAGTCTCGTCGCGCCGGCCGTCGTGCTCGTGCTGCTGGCGGGCTGGGCGCTGCCGGCCGTCTCGCCCTGGTGGACGCTCGCGATGCTCGGCGTGTATTTCGTGCCGATCGCCGTCGAGCTGGCGCTGGGGCTCGCCGGCCGCGGCGAAACGACGCCGTGGACGCGCCACCTGCTGCTCGTCTCCTCGGGCGCCTGGCGCCACCTGAAGCAGGCGCTGTTCCTCGTCGCATGCCTGCCCTACGAGGCGCGCGTGCATCTCGACGCGGTGGCGCGCGCGCAATGGCGCACGATCGTCACGCGACGCAAGCTGCTCGAATGGCGCCCGTCGGAAATCGTCGAGGATCGCGCGCGCAGCGGCGAGAGCGCCAGTGCGGCGGGGGACCTGCAGCGCAGCTTTCGCGCGATGAGCGCGGGTCCGGTCGTCGCCGCGCTCGCTGCCGCGTGGCTCGCTACCGCGCGCCCGGCGGCACTGTGGTGGGCCGCGCCCCTGCTCTTCGCCTGGCTCGTCTCGCCGGCGGCCGCCTGGTGGCTCAGCCGCCCGCTGCGCAAGCGCGTGCGGCCTCTCGGCGCCGAGGAGCTGCGCTTCCTGCGCCTGCTGGCGCGCCGCACCTGGGCGTACTTCGAAGACTTGGTCGACGTCGAGAACAACTGGCTGCCGCCGGACAACTACCAGGAAGCGCCGATCGAGCGCATCGCGCACCGCACCTCGCCCACGAACATCGGTTTCGCGCTCGCCGCGAACCTCGCAGCCTGGGACTTCGGCTACCTGACCGGCGGCGGCCTGCTCGATCGCACGGCGAACACGCTGGAGACGATGAGCTCGCTCGAGCGCTTCCAGGGCCACTTCTACAACTGGTACGACACGCGCACGCTGCAGCCGCTGCGTCCGATGTACGTATCGAGCGTGGACAGCGGAAATCTCGCCGGCCTGATGCTCACGCTGCGGCCCGGGCTGCTCGCGCTGGCCGATGCGCCGATCCTGTCGCCGCGCGCCCTGGACGGAGTGCAGGACACGTACCAGGTGCTGCTCGAGACCGCCGGCGCCACGCCGCGCGCGGCGCCGGTGCGCCGTTTCGGCACGCAGCTCGCGCGCATCGCGCAGATGCCGATGACGACGCTTGGCGCGGCGCGCAGCGCCTTCGCCGAACTGGCCGGCGCCGCCGACGAATGCATCGCCGCGATCGCGGCGGCGAACGACGAGATCGAGCACGCCGCAGCCTGGGCGGCCGAGCCGGCGAACGCAACGGCTGCCGCCGACGCGCACCGACCGGCCGGCGGCGCCGATGCGCAGGACGATGCGCCGGCGCACGCGCACGACGGCCATGAACAGCGCTCGCTCTTCGACGACGACACCGACGCGCAGGCGCAGGGCGATGCGGAAGTGCAGGTCGTCGCCGACGAGGCCGCGGACAGCGCGCTTCACCCGCACGCGTTGCAGCGCAGCCCGGCGCTGGAGACGCTGCGATGGGCGCGCGCGCTGTCGCGCCAGTGTCATGCCGTGCTCGACGAGCTGTACTCGCTGGCGCCGGCCTCCGCGGACGTCGGATACGCCTCCGAGTCCACGTTCGCGGGATACGGCAGCGAGGCGAACGACGGCTACGTCGACGATCGGCGCCGCATCCCGACGCTGGGCGAGGCGGCGCGGGAAGGCAGCGCGCCGGCGGCCGACCGCCTGGCGCAGATCCGCACGCTCGTCGAGCGCATCGACGCGCTCGCCGACTTCGACTACCGCTTCCTCTACGACCCGCAACGCCGGCTGCTGAGCATCGGATACAACGTCGACGAGCGGCGCCTCGACTCGAGCTACTACGACCTGCTCGCCTCCGAGGCGCGGCTGACGAGCTTCGTCGCCGTGGCGCAGAACCGGCTGCCCACCGAGCACTGGTTCGCGCTCGGGCGCCTGCTCACCCGATTCTCCGGCGAGCCGGTGCTCGTGTCGTGGAGCGGCTCGATGTTCGAGTACCTGATGCCGCTGCTCGTGATGCCGGCCTACGAGAACAGCCTGCTCGACCAGACCTGCAAATCGGCGGTCGCGCGCCAGATCGAGTACGGGCGCCAGCGCGGCCTGCCCTGGGGCATTTCCGAATCGGGCTACCACGCCGTGGACGCCGCGTCGAACTACCAGTATCGGGCCTTCGGCGTCCCCGGGCTCGGATTGAAACGCGGGCTTTCGGCCGACGTGGTCGTCGCCCCCTACGCGAGCGTGCTGGCGCTGCTGGTCGATGCGTCGGCGGCCGTGCGCAACCTGCAGCGGCTGTGGAACCGGGGACTGGCGGGCGCCCTCGGCCTGTACGAAGCGGTGGACTTCACGAGTTCGCGTCTTCCGCCCGGCGAAACCGAGATCGTCGTCCGCTCGTTCATGGCGCACCACCAGGGAATGGCGCTGCTCGCGCTCGTCTCGCTGCTGCGCGACCAGCCGATGCAGCGCCGCTTCGCGTCCGACCCCAACCTGCGCGGCACCCTGCTGCTGCTGCAGGAGCGCGTGCCGAAGGTCCCTTCCTTCCACCGGCACACGACGCCGCCGGTCGAATCGCAGCTCGGTTTCGCACCGGCCGAGATGCCGATCCGCGTGATCTCCGAACCGCTGGGCAGCGCGCCGCAGGTGCAGCTGCTGTCCAACGGGCGCTATCACGTGATGGTGACGCACGCCGGCGGCGGGTACAGCCGGTGGAACGATCTCGCGATCACGCGCTGGCAGGAGGACCCCACCCGCGACCATTGGGGCGCGTTCTGCTACGTGCGCGACGTCTCCTCCGATGCATTCTGGTCCACCGCCTGGCAGCCGAGCCTGCGGCACGCCGAGCACTACGAAGCGATCTTCTCGGAAGGCCGCGCCGAGTTCCGCCGCCGCGACAGCGTCTCGGCGAACGATCCCGGCGTGGAGACGCACACCGAGATCGTCGTCTCGCCGGAAGACGACATCGAACTGCGCCGCGTGACGATCACCAATCGCGGGCGCCGGCGCCGCACCATCGAGCTGACCACCTACGCCGAGATCGTGCTCGCGCCGCAGGCTGCCGACGCCATGCATCCGGCCTTCGGCAACCTGTTCGTGCAGACCGAGATCCTCGAGACGCCGTCGGCGATCCTGTGCACGCGCCGCCCGCGCTCGCCCGACGAGCAGACTCCGTGGATGTGCCACCTGATGGCGGTGCACGCGCTGCGTGCGGGCCCCGTCTCGCACGAGACCGACCGCGCGCTCTTCGTCGGTCGCGGCAACGGGCTGGCATCGCCGGCCGCGATGCGCAGCCCCGGCCCGCTGTCGGGGTCGAGCGGCTCGGTGCTCGACCCGATCGCCTCGAGCCGCTGCGCGATCACGCTTGATGCCGACGAGTCGGCCACCGTCGATCTGGTCATCGGCATCGCGTCGAACCGCGAGGCCTGCGTGGCGCTCGTCGAGAAATACGCCGATCGCCGACTGGCGGACCGCGTCTTCAAGCTCGCCTGGAGCCACAGCCAGGTCGTGTTGCGCCAGCTCGGCGCCAGCGAGATCGAAGCGCAGCTGTACGCGCGGCTGGCGAGTTCCGTCGTCTATGCCAGCCCCGCACTGCGCGCCGACGCGGCGATGCTGATGCGCAACCGCCGCGGACAGGCGGACCTGTGGGCCTACGGCATCTCGGGCGACTTCCCGATCGTCCTCGTCGTCGTGTCGGAGAACTCGCACCTGGCGCTCGTGCGCGAGGTCGTGCAGGCGCACGCGTACTGGCGGCTCAAGGGTCTGTCGATCGACCTGGTCATCTGGAACGACGAGGCCGACGTCTACCGCCAGCAACTGCAGGAGACGATTCTCGGTCTGGTCCCGGTGGGCGTCGAAGCGCACGTGATCGACCGGCCCGGCGGCATCTTCGTGCGCTACGCGAGCCAGATCTCCCGCGAGGACCGCGTATTGATGCAGTCGATCGCGCGCGCGGTCGTCGTCGGCTCGCGCGGCGGGCTGGCCGAGCAGCTGTCGCGTCGCGGCCCGATCGAGCGCCGCGTCGCGCCGCTCGTGCCGAGCAGCCGCCCCATGCTCGACGACGTGCAGCCGGAAACGCGCGAGCGTCCCGAGCTGCTCTTCTACAACGACCACGGCGGCTTCACCCGCGATGGCCGCGAATACGTCGTCCTCGACCGCGACGAGCCGACTCCCGCGCCGTGGGCCAACGTCATCGCGAACCCCGGCTTCGGCACGGTGGTGAGCGAAAGCGGCAGCGCGTACACGTGGTTCGAGAACGCGCACGAGTTCCGCCTCACGCCGTGGCACAACGATCCGCTGATCGACCCCAGCGGCGAGACCTTCTATCTGCGCGACGAGGAGACCGGCCGCTTCTGGTCGCCGGTCGCGCTGCCCGGCGACGGCGCTTCGTCGTGCACGGCGCGCCACGGCTTCGGCTACAGCGTTTTCGAGCGCAGCACCTCGGGCATCGAATCGGAACTGACGGTGTACGTGGCGCTCGACGCGGCCGTGAAGTTCTCGGTGCTGCGCGTGTGCAATCGATCGGGCCGCCCGCGCAAGCTGTCGGCCACCGCCTACGTCGAATGGGTGCTGGGCGACCTGCGCTCGAAGTCGGCGATGCACGTCTCGACGGCGGTCGACGCGCACAGCGGAGCGCTGCTTGCACGCAACCGCTACTCGGCCGAGTTCGGGTCCTACGTCGCCTTCCTGCACACCGGCGAGTCGTTCCAGTCGTCGACCTGCGATCGCACCGAGTTCATCGGCCGCAACGGAACGCTGCGCCGGCCCGCGGCGATGCGCCAGCTGCGCCTGTCGGGCCGCAGCGGCGCGGGCCTGGATCCCTGCGCCGCGATCCAGGTGCCCTTCGAGCTGGCCGAAGGCCAGGAGCGCGAGATCGTGTTCCGCCTGGGCGTGGCGCGCGATGCCGACGAAGGCCACCGGCTGATCGATCGCTTCCGCGGCTCGAGCGGCGCGCGCGAAGCGCTCGAGGGCGTGCACCGCTACTGGCGCAACGCGCTCGATACCGTCCAGGTCTCGACGCCCGAACCCGCGCTCGACGTTCTCGCCAACGGGTGGCTGCCCTACCAGACGCTCGCCTGCCGCGTCTGGGGAAGAAGCGGCTACTACCAGTCGGGCGGCGCCTTCGGCTTTCGCGACCAGCTGCAGGACGTCATGGCGCTCGTGCACGTCGAGCCGATGCTGATGCGCGAACACCTGCTGCGCTGCGCGTCGCGCCAGTTCGTCGAAGGCGACGTGCAGCACTGGTGGCATCCGCCGTCGGGTCGCGGCGTGCGCACGCAATGCTCCGACGACTACCTGTGGCTGCCGCTGGCGACGAGCCGCTACGTGCAGGTGACCGGCGACACCGGGGTGCTCGACGAGCGCGCAGGCTTCCTCGAAGGCCGCCCGGTCAATCCCGGGGAAGACTCGTACTACGACCTGCCGACCCAGTCGGGCGCCGAGGCGCCGCTGTACCAGCACTGCGTGCTGGCGATCCGGCACGGCATGCGCTACGGCCCGCACGGGCTGCCGCTGATCGGCACCGGCGACTGGAACGACGGCATGAACCTGGTCGGCCACGAAGGTCGCGGAGAGAGCGTCTGGCTCGGCTTCTTCCTGCACGAGGTGCTGCGCCGTTTCGCGCCGATCGCGCAGGCTCACGGCGACGAGGCCTTCGCGCAGCTGTGCGAGACCGAAGCCGCCACGCTGCGCGAACGGCTCGCCGCCGGCGCCTGGGACGGAAACTGGTATCGGCGCGCCTATTTCGACGACGGCACGCCGCTCGGCTCGGCGCAGAACGAGCAATGCCGCATCGACTCGATCGCGCAGAGCTGGTCGGTGCTCTCCGGCGCCGGCGAGCCGCAGCGTTCCACTTCGGCGATGAACGCGCTCGACGAGCATCTGGTACGCCGCGACGCGCGGCTCGTGCAGCTGCTCGACCCGCCCTTCGACCATCCCGATCCGAACCCCGGCTACATCGCCGGCTACGTTCCGGGCGTACGCGAGAACGGCGGTCAGTACACGCACGCGGCGATCTGGGCGGCGATGGCCTTCGCCGAACAGGGCGACGCGCGCCGCGCCTGGGAGCTGTTCCGGCTGATCTGCCCGGTGAACCACGGCACGACGCCCGAGCAGGTGGCGATCTACCGGGTCGAGCCGTACGTCGTCGCCGCCGACGTCTACGCGGTCGCCCCGCACGTCGGACGCGGCGGATGGAGCTGGTACACCGGGTCGGCGGGCTGGATGTATCGGCTGATCGTCGAATCGCTGCTCGGCCTGCGCATCGACGGCGGCGAGCGTCTGCGGCTGGAGCCGGTGATTCCCGAGGACTGGAACGGCTTCGAGATCCGCTATCGGCACCGCGAGACGCCGTACCGGATCCGCGTCCGGGCGGTGGAAGCGGACGCCGAACCGGCGCTGCGGCTCGACGGCGTTGCCTCGCCCGACGGGGCGGTCACGCTGGTGGACGATCGAGGCGAGCACGAAATCCAGCTCGACTGGCCGCGCCGCGGCTTGAAAAGACCCGAGTCCGTCCTTACAATTAGCACTCGCCAGTAACGAGTGCTAACAACCGCGGGCTTCCGGCAGGCCCGGGAATCGGCATCGTCCGGTGGACAGGGACAGCCGACGGCGGACGTCTTCCGCTCTCGGCTTCCGCTTTTCCTTCCGTTTTTTTGATTCGACATCGAACGTGGAGCCAATTCGCATGAAACTGCGCCCCCTGCATGATCGGGTGATCATCAAGCGCCTCGACAACGAGCGCAAGACCGCCTCGGGCATCGTGATTCCCGACGCCGCCGCCGAGAAGCCCGACCAGGGCGAAGTGGTCGCGGTCGGCAACGGCAAGGTCGGCGACGACGGCAAGGTCCGCCCGCTGGCGGTCAAGGTCGGCGACCGCGTGCTGTTCGGCAAGTACAGCGGCCAGGCCGTCAAGGTCGAAGGCGACGAGCTGCTCGTCATGCGCGAAGAAGACATCATGGCCGTCGTCGACTGATCGCGAGCGGACATCCAGGACACCCAGGAGAGATACCCAGAATGGCAGCCAAACAGGTTCACTTCGCCGAAGACGCACGCTCGCGCATGGTCAACGGCATCAACCTCCTCGCCAATGCCGTGCGCGTCACGCTCGGTCCGAAGGGCCGCAACGTCGTGCTCGAGCGCTCGTTCGGCGCCCCCACCGTCACCAAGGACGGCGTCTCCGTCGCCAAGGAAATCGAACTGAAGGACAAGTTCGAGAACATGGGCGCGCAGATGGTCAAGGAAGTCGCGTCGAAGACCTCGGACACGGCCGGCGACGGCACGACGACGGCGACGATCCTCGCGCAGGCGATCGTGCGCGAAGGCATGAAGTACGTGGCCGCGGGCATGAACCCGATGGACCTCAAGCGCGGCATCGACAAGACCGTCGCCACGCTCACCGAAGAGCTGAAGAAGATCAGCAAGCCCTGCACGACGAGCAAGGAAATCGCGCAGGTCGGCTCGATCTCGGCGAACTCCGACGAGGAGATCGGCCGCATCATCTCCGAGGCGATGGAGAAGGTCGGCAAGGAAGGCGTGATCACCGTCGAGGACGGCAAGTCGCTCGAGAACGAGCTGGACATCGTCGAGGGCATGCAGTTCGACCGCGGCTACCTGTCGCCGTACTTCATCAACAATCCCGACAAGCAGGTCGCGATCATCGAAGAGCCGTTCGTGCTGCTGCACGACAAGAAGATCGGCAACATCCGCGACCTCCTGCCCGTGCTCGAGCAGGTCGCCAAGGCCGGCAAGCCGCTGCTGATCATCGCCGAGGAAGTCGAAGGCGAGGCGCTCGCCACGCTGGTGGTGAACAACATCCGCGGCATCCTGAAGACCGTCGCGGTCAAGGCTCCGGGCTTCGGCGATCGTCGCAAGGCGATGCTCGAAGACATGGCGATCCTCACCGGCGGCACCGTGATCTCGGAAGAGACCGGCATGACGCTGGAGAAGGCGACGCTGAACGACCTGGGCCGCGCCAAGCGCGTCGAAGTCGGCAAGGAGAACACGACGATCATCGACGGCGCCGGCGACACGAAGGCCATCGAGGCCCGCGTCAAGGCGATCCGCGCGCAGATCGAGGAAGCCACCAGCGACTACGACCGCGAGAAGCTGCAGGAGCGCGTCGCGAAACTGGCCGGCGGCGTCGCGGTGATCCGCGTCGGCGCGGCGACCGAAGTCGAGATGAAGGAGAAGAAGGCCCGCGTCGAGGACGCGCTGCATGCCACGCGCGCCGCGGTCGAGGAAGGCATCGTCCCGGGCGGCGGCGTCGCGCTGCTGCGCGCGCGTGCCGCCACCGTGGTCAAGGGCGACAACGCCGACCAGGAAGCGGGCATCAAGATCGTGCTGCGCGCCGTCGAAGAGCCGCTTCGCCAGATCGTCAACAACGCCGGTGAGGAAGCCAGCGTGGTCGTCTCGAAGGTGCTCGAGGGCAAGGGCAACTTCGGCTACAACGCGGCCAGCGGCGAGTTCGGCGACATGGTCGAGATGGGCGTCGTCGACCCGACCAAGGTCACGCGCACCGCGCTGCAGAACGCGGCCTCGGTCGCCAGCCTGATGCTCACCACCGAGGCGATGGTTGCCGAGGCGCCGGAAGACAAGCCGGCCGGCGGCATGCCCGGAATGGGTGGGATGGGCGGCATGGGCGGCATGGGCGGCATGGACATGTGAGTCCGCGCGCGGCCGGAAACGGCTGCGCGTCCGCTTCGTTCGCCCGGAAAGGGGCGGCTGGGGTTACCCGGCCGCCCCTTTCCCGTTTTCCGTCCGGGACGGGTCGCAGCACTCGAGTCGGCCGCGGATCGGTGTCCTGCCTATAGAATTCCTTCGCTTCACTCTGCCCGATGCGCGACGCAACGGCGGATCTCATCGGGTTGGCAATGCGGCGACCGCCGCCGGGAACCGGGAATGGAACGATCGGGCAAGGAGATCTCCGCCGCGGAAGCGGCGCTGCGCGACGCGGCACTCGAATACCACCGCGCACCGACGCGCGGCAAGATCGCGGTGCTGCCCACGAAGGCGCTGGCGAACCAGCGCGACCTCTCGCTCGCCTACTCCCCCGGCGTGGCGTATGCGTGCCTGGCGATCCAGGAAGATCCGTCGCTGGCTGCCGAATACACGTCGCGCGCGAACCTGGTGGGCGTCGTCACCAACGGCACCGCCGTACTCGGGCTGGGCGATATCGGACCGCTCGCCGGCAAGCCGGTGATGGAGGGCAAGGGCTGCCTGTTCCGCAAGTTCGCCGGAATCGACGTGTTCGACATCGAACTCGCCGAGCGCGATCCCGACCGCCTCGTCGAGATCATCGCCGCGCTCGAGCCGACGCTGGGCGGCGTGAACCTCGAGGACATCAAGGCACCCGAGTGCTTCGAGATCGAGCGAAAGCTGCGCGACCGGATGGGCATCCCGGTCTTCCACGACGACCAGCACGGTACCGCGATCATCTCGTCGGCCGCGCTGCTGAACGCGCTGGAACTGGTCGACAAACGCATCGCCGACGTGAAGCTGGTCGTCTCCGGTGCCGGCGCCGCCGCGCTGGCCTGCGTGGACATGATGCTGCTGCTGGGAATCGATCGCGACAACGTGCTGGTCGTCGATTCGAAAGGCGTGCTGCATGCGGGCCGGCGCGACTCGGTCGACGCCTCCAAGCGGCCCTGGTGCCGCGAGACCGACGCACGCACGCTCGCCGATGCGATGCACGGGGCCGACGTACTGCTCGGATGCTCTTCGCCCGGCGTGGTTTCGCCGGCGATGGTCGGCACGATGGCCCAGCGCCCCATCGTCCTCGCGCTGGCCAATCCCGAGCCGGAGATCCGCCCCGAACTCGCGCGCGCGGTCCGTCCCGACTGCATCGTCGCGACCGGGCGCTCCGACTACCCGAACCAGGTCAACAACGTCCTGTGTTTCCCGTACATCTTCCGCGGCGCCCTCGATTGCGGCGCGACGCGGATCACCGAGGAGATGAAGCTCGCCTGCGTGCACGAGATCGCGGCGCTGGCGAAGGCCGAGATCAGCGACGAGGTCGCCGCGGCGTATCCGGGGCAGGAACTCGCGTTCGGCGCCGAATACCTCATCCCGAAGCCCTTCGACTCCCGGCTGATCCTGCGGATCGCGCCGGCGGTCGCGCGGGCGGCCGCGCAATCCGGGGTCGCCAGGCGACCGATCGCCGATCTCGACGCGTACCGCGCATCGCTCACGCGCTTCGTCACGCATACCGGGATGTTCATGCGTCCGGTGTTCTCGGCGGCGAAGGCCGCGCCCGAACGGGTCGTCTATGCCGACGGCGAGGACGAGCGGGTGCTGCGCGCGGTGCAGTCGGTGATCGACGAGTCGCTCGCGCTGCCGCTGCTGGTCGGGCGCCCGGCGGTCGTCTCGCAGCGCATCGAACGCGCCGGACTGCGGCTGCAGCGGGGACGCGACTACGAGATCGTCGACCCCGAGGACGATCCGCGCTACCGGCAGTACTGGGAGGCGTATCACCGGCTCGCCGCGCGCGACGGCGTCACGCCCGACATGGCCAAGGCGACGCTGCGGCGTTCCAACACGGCGATCGCCGCGTTGATGGTGCGCAGGGGAGACGCCGACGCGATGCTGTGCGGCCTGGTCGGCCGCTACGAAGCGCACCTCGAGCAGGTCGAGCGGATCATCGGCCGGCGCGACGACGCGCCGTGCCTCGCGGCGCTGAACGCGCTGATGCTCGACCAGCGCACGCTGTTCATCGCCGATACCTTCGTCAACGAGGATCCGAGCGCCGAACAGCTCGCGGGAATCGCCGTGATGGCCGCGGCGGCGGTGCGCCGCTTCGGCCTGCCCCCGAAAGTCGCGTTCGTGTCGCACTCGATGTTCGGCTCGAGCCGGCGGCCGTCGGCACTGAAGATGCGCGCCGCGCGCGACCTCTTCCGCCGGCTCGCGCCCGACATCGAGGCCGACGGCGAGATGCCCGGCGACGCCGCGCTGTCGGAGGAGATCCGGGCGCACTTCCTGATGGAATCGACCCTGAGCGGATCGGCCAACCTGCTGATCCTGCCGAACCTCGATTCGGCGAACATCCTGTTCAACGTGCTGAAGGTCACCGGAGGCCACGGCGTCACCGTCGGGCCGATCCTGCTCGGCGCGGCGCGCCCGGTGCACATCCTGACGCCGACCTCGACGATGCGCCGCGTGCTGAACATGACCGCGCTGGCCGTCGCCGACGTCGCCGCCGGGCGGCAGGCTCCCCAGGAGCCGCTTTCGGGCGGCGCCGCGTTCCCGTAGCGGAAACGGTCGCGCCCGGCCGGGGCGTCGCGCGAAGCGAGGGGGGCAGTCGGCACCGCCGGGCGCCCCCACTCCTTCAGCGCTGCGCGACCGGCGCCTCGCCCACGTAGATCTCCACCCGCCGGTTCGTCGCACGGCCCTGCGTGGTGGAGTTGTCCGCGATCGGCTCGTGCGAACCGCGTCCGTCGATCGCGACGCGCGCAGGATCGACGCCGCGCGCCGCGAGGTACTGCCGCACGCTCGCCGCGCGATTCACCGACAGCGGATTGTTGATCGCATCCGTCCCGGTGTTGTCGGTGTGGCCGATGATGCGCACGGTGGTTCCCGGATTCGCGTTCAACGTCTGCGCGAAGCGGTCGAGCACGGGCGCCAGGTTCGGCTTGATCTGCGCGCTGTTCGTGTCGAAGGAAACGTCGCTCGGCACGTTGAGCTTCAACTGGTTGTCGGCGGTCTGCGTCACCTCGACGCCGGTGCCCTGCGTGGCCTGCTGCATCGCCTGCTTCTGCTGCTCCATGCGCTGCGACCACATGTAGGTGCCGATGCCGCCCGCGGCGGCGCCGAGCACCGCCATGTTGCGCGTGGCAACGCCGCTGCCGCCGATCGCGCTTCCGAGCGCCGCGCCGGCGAGCGCGCCGGCGCCGGTGCCGAGCGCCGTCCGCTGCTGCGTCTCGCTCAGGTTCGCGCAACCGGCCAGGGCCAGCGCGCCGGCCGTCGTCAATGCCATCAGCTTCGTCTTCTTCATCGCGTAGCCTCGCGAGTGGGGGGAGAAAATTGATTCAAATCGTAGCGGAGAGGCGGCGCGAGGCCCGAAATAGCTGACCTACTCTACAATTGCCGCGGAGGCCCTTGCATGCAGACGATTCACCTTCCCGGCCTGCCGCCCGTCACCGACGACGCAGCCGCCCTCGAGCCGTATCTCGCTCCCACGGAGTTCTTCGACTACACGCATCCGCGCGTCGAGCACTTCGTGCGCTCGGCGATCGGATCCGCGGCCGATCCGCGCGAGCGCGCGGTGCGCCTGTTCTACGCCGTGCGCGACAAGATCCGCTACGACCCGTACCGCATCAGCTACGAACCGAAAGCCTACCGCGCGAGCCACATCGTCGCCAACGCCTACGGCTGGTGCGTGCCCAAGGCCGGGCTGCTCGCCGCCTGCGCGCGCTCGGTCGGCATCCCGGCGGCAGTCGGCCTGGCCGACGTGGTGAACCACCTGAACACCGAGAAGCTGCGGGC
This sequence comes from Burkholderiales bacterium, assembly GCA_003576795.1. GTDB lineage: Bacteria > Pseudomonadota > Gammaproteobacteria > Burkholderiales > Burkholderiaceae_E > Zeimonas. The sequence continues at coordinate 1,629 of QEVN01000018.1, read as the reverse complement.
GCGCATGGGCGGCGTCGACATCTTCTACGACCACGGCTACGCGGCGCTGCTGCTCGACGGCCAGTGGGTGAAGGCGGTTCCGGCGTTCAACATCGAGCTGTGCGAACGCTTCGGCGTGCGGCCCACCGATTTCGACGGACGCGGCGACGCGCTGTACCAGGAACACGACGCGCACGGCCGGCGCCACATGCAGTACCTCGCCGATCACGGCACGTGGTCCGACCTTCCGCTGCAGCAGGTGCGCGACGACTTCACCTCGAAGTATCCGGGCAGCGAGTTCGCCGCCGGCGCCGATGCGCCGATGGAGCGCTTCGAGGACGAGGCGCCGATCCGCTGACGCATGCGCCGCTCAGCGGCGGCGCGACGGCAGCAGCACGGTTCCCATCGCGAGCAGCACCGCGGCAAGCGCGCTCCAGTCCGTCCACTGCGCGCGCTCCCCGAGCAGCAGGATCCCGGAGAAGAGCCCGAGCACCGGGATCAGCATGACCGAAAGGCCGCTGGCCACCGGCGGCAGGATCGTCGCCAGGCGGAACCAGACCGGCTGCGCGAAGCCGAAGATCACGGTCGCGTTGAAGATCACCGCGCCCCAGCCCGCGACGCCGGGCGAGTACTGCGTCCACGCGTCGCGCTCGAGCGCCCCGGCGATCGCGAGACAGACGACGAGCGCCGACGCCAGCGACCAGAAGGTGATCGAGATCACGTGCATCCGCGTGCGGCGCCGGCGCATCCGGTGCGTTCCGTAGCCCCAGACGAATGCGGCCGACAGCATCAGCAGCGTGCCGAGCGGGCGTCCGGCCATCGTCGTCAGCTCGTTCGCCACGAGCAGCAGCACGCCGAGCGCCGCCGCGCCCACGCCGATCCACAGCCGACGCGACGGATGCTCGCCGTACAGAACGATGCCGAGCAGCGCCGCCCAGATGGGCATCGTGTAAGCGAGGATCGCCGCGCGTCCCGACGACAGCAGCAGCACGCCGTAGGTCGTCAGGACGACCCACAGCACCATGTTGGTGAGCACGAGCACGACCAGCTCGGCGAGGTCGTCCCGATGCACGCGCAGCGACACGCCCATCGAACGCGCGACGATGCCGACCAGCGGCACGGCGCCGAGCATGCACAGCAGCCGGAAGGTCATCGGCGGAAAGTCGGTGACGCCGGCCTTCATCACCGGCCAGTTCAGGCCCCACGACAGCGTGAGCAATGCGAGCAGACCGAAGTCGTGGGCGGACAATCGGAGCGAGGAGGTCATCGAGGAAGGCCAGCGCAGTCCACTAGAATCATCGCCCACTCGTATGCCCGGAGCGCATCCTTGAGTTTCGTTTCGTCTCTCGAAGCCGCCTGGCGCGACGCAGACTCGATGCTGTGCGTCGGCCTCGATCCCGACCCTGCGCGGTTGCCCGCGTCGCTGCGCGACGCGACCGATGCGATCTTCGCGTTCTGCCGCGCCATCGTCGACGCGACCGCACAGTATGCCTGTGCGTCCAAGCCGCAGATCGCGTACTTCGCCGCCGCGCGCGCCGAAGACGCGCTCGAGGCGCTGATCGATCACATCCACCGCGCGCATCCGGGCAAGCCCGTCGTGCTCGACGCCAAGCGCGGCGACATCGGCGCGACCGCAGAGCGCTATGCGCT
>QEVN01000017.1 GCA_003576795.1 Burkholderiales bacterium | reverse complement strand
GCCGGCGGGGCTCACTGCGGCGAGCCGCCGCTTGAATTCGGAGTCGGGTGCAGACGAGTCGAAGCGGACCATCACCTCGTCGAAGTCGATGCCGGCCTGGCGCATCAGCACCCACGGGCGCATCGACCACGACGAGTAATTCTTGTTGCCGATGTACAGCTTCATCTGCGCTGCCTTCTTCATTGCGCCAGGTATCCCCCGTCGATCGGGTAGTAGCTTCCGGTCACGAACGAAGCCCGGTCGGTGCTCAGCCAGAGCACCAGCTCGGCGACTTCGGTGTCGCGGCCCAGGCGCCCGATCGGATGCAGGCCGACCAGCGCGCCGCGCACCTCGTCGGACAGGTTCTCGAGCAGCGGCGTGTCGATGTATGCCGGCCCGACCGCGTTGATGCGGATGTTCTTCTTCGCGTACTCGATCGCCCCCGCGCGCGTGAGGCCAACCACGCCGTGCTTGGCGGCGACGTACGGCGCGTGGTCGGTGGTGGCGACCTGCCCGAGGATCGACGCCATGTTGACGATCGCTCCGCCCCCGGCGCGCAGCATTTCCGGGATCTGGTAGCGCATGCCGTAGAAGACGCCCGACAGGTTGATCGACAGCACGCGGTTCCACTCCTCGGGCGGCATCTCGCCCACCGGATGCGCCTCGCCGCCGATGCCGGCGTTGTTGCAGGCGATGTGCAGCGCGCCGAAGTGCTCGACCGTCTTCGCGACGAGCTGCTCGTTGTCGCGCGGCGACGAGGTGTCCGCGCGCACGAAGATCGCCGTTCCGCCGGCCGCCGCGATCCGCGAGACCGTCTCGTGGCCCCCGCTCTCGGAGACGTCCGAGACGACGACGCGCGCGCCGGCCTTCGCGTAGGCGAGGGCGACGGCGCGTCCGATGCCCGAGGCGGCGCCGGTCACCACGGCGACGCGTCCGTCGAGCTGTGCTGGCATGTCGTTTCTCCTCGTGATGGTTGCAGCGGCATTGTGCACCGGTACGCGATCGCCCCGAGCCGCGACGGGGCGGCGGTAAGATTCGTCCCTTTCCCTGCCCCGGCTTCTCCCGGCCCGCTCTTCCCATGTCCGTGCCGCCTCCGCGCGACCCCGCGTCCGCAGCGTCATCGTCTCCGCCGGCGAAAGAGCCGCGGCATGCGCTCGACCTCGCGCTGCAGGGAGGCGGCGCGCACGGTGCATTCACCTGGGGCGTGCTCGATCGGCTGCTCGAGGACGAGCGCATCGGCGTGTCCGGAATCAGCGGAACGAGCGCGGGCGCGATGAATGCCGTGGTGCTCGCCTCGGGCCTGGCGAAAGGCGGACGGTCGGGCGCCCGCGAGGCGCTGCGCGCCTTCTGGGCCGATGTCGCGAGATCGGCGCGCCTGGCCAGTCCCTTCCACCGCGGCCTGTTCGGCGCCTTCCTCGGCAATCCGCTCGCCGCCTGGGCGGTCGCGGGTCAGTACTACGACGTGGCCGGACGGATGCTCTCGCCCTACCAGTTCAATCCGCTGAACTACAACCCGCTGCGCGAGGTCGTCGGGCGCATCGTCGATTTCGATGCCGTGCGCGCGAGCGTGCAGCCGCGCCTGTTCATCGCCGCCACGCAGGTGAGCACCGGCCGGTTGCGCGTCTTCCGCAACGAGGAGCTGTCGCTCGATGCGCTGATGGCCTCGTCCTGCCTGCCCACGCTGTTCCAGGCGGTGCAGATCGACGGCGAGGCGTACTGGGATGGCGGCTACATGGGCAACCCGTCGTTGTTCCCGCTGATCCACGAGACCCCGGCGAACGACCTGCTGCTCGTGCAGCTCAATCCGTCGCGCCGCGACGAGGTGCCCACCCATGCGGCGGCGATCCTCGACCGGGTCGACGAAATCACCTTCCAGGGAAGCCTGATCAAGGAGTTGCGCACGGTCGCGATGCTGCAGCGGCTGATCCGCCAGGAGGCGTGCTCCTGCGGCGATGCGGTGTTCGCGCAGATCGCCCAGTTGCGCGTGCATCGTCTCGACGGCGGGGCGCACCTGGCGCAACTCGGGCGCGAGAGCAAGACGAACACCGACTGGGACTTCCTGCTCGGGCTGCACGCCGCAGGGCATGCGCAGGCCGATGCCTGGCTGCGCGAGCACTACGACGACCTCGGCCGGCGTTCGACCTTCGACCCGCAGGCCGAGTACCTGACGCCGGAGAGCTGATCGATTCACGGACGCCGAGCGTGGATTCGCCGGCTCTGTCACCATTGGTTTTTTCCCGAGGCGGCATCGCTCGGGCGCACGAGTCCTCATGTCATCGAATTCCTCCGAATCCCGTCCGCTGCAGCGGCGCCTGGATGCGCTTTCGCCCGAGGTGTTGCGCAGCCTGCGCCGCGGCATCGAGAAGGAGAGCCTGCGCACCGGGCGCGACGGTCGCCTGGCGCTGACTCCGCATCCGATCGCGCTCGGCTCGGCGCTGACGCACCCGCACATCACGACCGACTTCAGCGAGGCGCAGATCGAGCTGATCACCGGCGTGCACGTCGACGCCGACGGGTGCCTGGCGGAGCTGACCGAGCTGCACCAGTTCGTCTATCGGCAGCTCGGCGACGAGATCCTGTGGAGCGCCAGCATGCCCTGCGGGCTGCCCGCCGACGACGAGATTCCGCTCGCGCGCTACGGCAGCTCGAACCTGGGGCGCGCGAAGACCGTCTACCGCCAGGGCCTGTCGCATCGCTACGGCAGGCGCATGCAGACGATCTCCGGCATCCACTACAACTTCTCGCTGCCCGACGACGGATGGCGGGCGCTGCAGCACGCGGACGGCTCGCGCGAAGACGAGCGGGCGTATCGCGACGCGTCGTATTTCTCGCTGATCCGCAATTTCCGCCGGCATTCGTGGCTGCTGCTCTACGTGTTCGGCGCGTCGCCCGCCGTGTGCAGCAGCTTTCTCGACGGACATCCGCACGCGCTGCAGTCGCTGGGCTCCGGAACGCTGTACCTGCCGTACGCCACGTCGCTGCGCATGGGGCCGCTGGGCTACCAGAGCGACGCGCAGGCATCGCTCGCGGTGAGCTTCAACTGTTTCGACAGCTATGCCGCCTCGTTGTCGAGAGCCCTGTCGGAACCGTACCCGGCCTACGAACGCATCGGCATCCACGACGGCAACGGCCTGTATCGGCAGCTCGCCACCACGCTGCTGCAGATCGAGAACGAGTTCTACGGAACGATCCGGCCCAAGCGCAGCATCCGTCCCGGCGAGCGTCCGTTGCGCGCGCTGGCCGAGCGCGGCGTGGAATACGTCGAGGTGCGCTGCCTGGACATCGACCCGTTCCACGCGGCCGGCATCGGCACGCAGACGATGCGCTTCCTCGACGCGTTCCTGCTGCACTGCCTGCTCGCCGACAGCCCGCCCGACACGCCGCAGGAGATCGCCGCCCTGTCGCACAACCAGCATCGGGTCGCGCAGTACGGTCGCGACCCGACCCTGCTGCTGCGCGACGGCGCGCGCGAACGTTCGCTGCGCGACTGGGGCAAGGAACTGCTCGATGCCTGCGCGCCGATCGCCGAAGCGCTCGACGCGGCGGTCGATGCCGGTGTTGCCGGCAGGCGCACGGAGCCGGTGGGGCGGGGCGACGGCGTCGCGTCGAAGCCGAAGGGCACGCGGCTGCATCGCGATGCGCTCGATGCCGCCCGCGCCGCGCTCGAAGAGCCGTCGCGCACTCCGTCGGCGCGATCGCTGCACGAGCTGCACACCCGCTACGGCGACTCCTTCCGCGCCTTCGCGCTCGCGCATTCGCTGGCCAATCGCGACGAGCTGATGACCCGGACGCTGGATGCGCAGGCGCAGGCGCGCCAGGAGCGGAGCGCGGAACAGTCGCTCGAGGAACAGCGGCGCATCGAGGCCGCCGAAACGATGCCCTTCGAGGTCTATCGCCGGCGCTACCTCGCGGGCGAGCTGGGAACCGGCGATGCGCGCTGAAGGCGAGCTGCTCTCGCGCTTTGCCGACGCCGTGCGCGCGCACGATTCGAGCGCCTTCGCGCAGCTCTTCACGGCCGACGGACGCTACGACGACGGCTTCTTCGGGGCGCACGTCGGACACGAGGCGATCGCGGCGATGCTCGACCGCTTCCACGTCGGCGGCGAATCGTTCTTCTGGCAGTTCCACGACCCGGTATTCACCGCCGATCGCGGCTACGCGCGCTACGTGTTCAGCTACCGCTCGCGCGAGCCGGAGAGCGCCGGCCGGATCGTCGTGTTCGCCGGCATCGCGTTCCTGCATCTTCGCGACGGCCGGATCGCCGAGTATCGCGAGGTCTTCGACCGCGGCGTCGCCTTCACGCAGCTCGGCTATGCCACGCCGCGCATCGGGAAGCTGCTCGCGCGCCATGCCGGCGAATACGCGGCCTCGGAAGAAGCGCAGGCGCACCTGCGCGCGCGGCCGTCCGGGCCCCCGCGCTCGAACTGAACTCCGCGAGCAGCAGCGCACCGCCTTTCGCGGGCACGGCGCATGCACGACGAGGCACGGCGCTGCCGGCCCAAGGCAGCCGCGTCCGGCTTGCCCGAGGAGCAGGATCGCCGTGCCTCGTCGAAACGCGAAGAAGATCCCGATCGGGCGCTCGCTCGTCGCCGTCCTGATGACGGCGTGGGGCTGCGCCGTGGCTCACCCCGCAGTCGCGCACGCGGAGTTCGGTGACGCGCGCCCTTCGCGCATCGCGCGTGAGGTTGCCGACTGGGCGCTCGCTTCGAACGACCCGCGCGGCCTGCCGTTCCTCATCGTCGACAAGCCCGCCGCGACGCTCTACGTGTTCGACGCGAACGGCACGCTCGTCGGCGCCTCGCCGGTGCTGCTGGGGCTGGCGCGCGGCGACGACAGCGTTCCGGGAATCGGCACCCGGCCGATGGCGCAGATCCGCCCCGACGAGCGTACGACACCGGCCGGCCGCTTCCTGGCCGAGCGCGGCGTCAACTCGCACGGCGAGGACGTCATGTGGGTCGACTACGACGCTGCCGTGTCGATGCACCGCGTGCGCGCGACGAACCCGAAGGAGCGTCGACTCGAGCGCCTGCGCACGCCGACGATCGCCGACAACCGGATCTCCTACGGCTGCATCAACGTGCCGGCGCGCTTCTACGAGAGCTACGTCGTCCCCGCGTTCTCCCGTGGGCACGCCGTCGTCTACGTGCTGCCCGAGACGCGATCGATGCAGGAGCAGTTCGGCCTCGGCGTCGCTTCCGCGCGTGCCGCAGCGGGAAGCTGATTCCTTCCAGTCTCGGGTTCTCGAAACGAAACCGCCGGTACGCTCGCGGCGCAGCCGGCGGTCCGCGTCGGTGCGGGCGCTTGGTCGCGCCCGATCGTGAGTCGTGCTCAGTTGCGGTCGGCACGGGGCGCACGAGCCATCGTCGTGCGATCGTTGCGCAGGTCGGAGCTCGACGTGTCGACGCTCGAGCGGGTGGCACCCCGGTTCGTATCGGGCACCATGCCCTGGGAAGCTTGGCGGTTCGAATCCTGCGAGTCCGGATTCACCTGCGTCGGGCTGCCGGTGGCCGAGCCGGTCGTGCCGCTTTGCGCGGTGCTGCCCATCGTCGAACTGCCGCTCGTCGAGCGGTCGCTGCGCATCGTGTCCGTGCGAGTCCGATCGCCCGACACCGTTCCCTGCGTGGCCTGGGTGTCGTTGTCCGTCGCGCTCGGATTCGTCTGCGTCGGACTGCCTGTGGTGCTCTGCGCCTGCGCCACGCCGAGGGCGCCGAGGAACGCCACGGCTGCGAAGGTCGTGAGCAACGCGTGCCGGCGCGGGAAGAAGGTCGCTACGCTGGTTCGTGTCATGGTGTGCTCCATGGGGTTGCGGATCGTCTCCGGCCCGGGATGGGGCGGCGAAGACATGCACGCCATGGCTGCAAGAGGGGTGCCCGAGCGCAGTCGGCCGGGCCGCCCCGCACAGTCGGCCGGGCCGCCCCGTCGGCGAGGGCCTCGGTCGGTAGGCGAAGTTCAGGGCACCGTCGGGTGCAGCGCGCGTTCGAGAACCACCGCGACGTGCACCGCCTCGCGCTGCGCGCCGTCGGCGATCTGATGGCGACAGCTCGTTCCATCGGCCACGACGAGCGTCGTCGGCTGCGCTTCGCGCACCGCCGGCAGCAACGCCAGCTCGCCCATCTTCATCGACACGTCGTAGTGCTTTGCGTCGTAGCCGAAGCCGCCCGCCATGCCGCAGCAGCTGGTCTCGACCGTGCGCACCGAAAGCCCCGGGATCCAGCCGAGCACCGTCTGCACCGGACGCAGCGCATCGAAGGATTTCTGGTGGCAGTGTCCGTGCAGCAGCGCTTCGGCGTGCCCGATCGGCTGCAGTTCGAGCGCGAGGCGACCCGCGTCGCGCTCGCGGACGAGAAATTCCTCGAACAGCAGCGCCTGTCGCGCAAGGCGCGCCGCCGCGTCGCCCAGGCCGAGCGCGAGGAACTCGTCGCGCATCGTCAGCAGGCACGAGGGCTCGAGCCCGACGACGGCGATACCGCGCTCGACGTACGGCGCGAGGGCGGCGAGCGTGCGGCGCGCCTCGACGCGCGCCTCGTCGACCAGCCCGCCCGACAGGAAAGTGCGCCCGCAGCACAGCGGCCGTTGCGGCGCGTCGCCGGGCAGCGCCCGCGCGACGTGCACGCGGTAGCCGGCAGCGCGCAGCACCGCGCGTGCCGCGCGCAGGTTGTCGGGCTCGAACCAGTTGTCGAAGGTGTCGGCCCACAGCACGACTTCGCGAGCGCCTTCGGCCCCATCGTGCAACTCGTGCGACTCGTGCGACGCCGGATCGCCGGTGAAGGGATCGCCGCGCCAGCGGGGGAGCGAGCGGCGCGCCGAGAAGCCGAGCAGCTTTTCGCTCGCCCAGGCTGCGCCGGGCAGGCGATCGCGCAGCCCGAGCAGCCAGCGCAGCCGCGCCGCGAGATGCGCGTAGCGGGGCAGCCAGGCGATCAGCCGGTCTTTCCAGGCCAGCGGATGCGTGCGATTCCAGCGGTCGAGGAACTCGATCTTCATCCGCGCCATGTCGACGCCGGTGGGACACTCGCGCCGGCAGCCCTTGCAGCTCACGCACAGCTCGAGCGCCTCGTGCACGGCGCGCGACGCCTGCTCCTCGTCGCCCAGCCTGCCGGCGAGCGCCAGGCGCAGCGTGTTGGCGCGCCCGCGCGTGAGGTGTCGCTCGTCGCGCGTGACGCGCCAGCTCGGGCACATCGTTCCCGCGTCGAACTTGCGGCAGTGCCCGTTGTTGTTGCACATCTCGGCGGCTTTCGCGAAGCCGCCGGAAGGATCGCCGCCGGAGCCCGGCGCGCCGACGCGCTCGGTGCGCGGGTCGTTCCGCACGTTCCAGGCCGACCAGTCGAGCGCGGTCCGGCGAGGCAGCGCGCGGTAGCCGGGCGGATAGCGGAACAGCCGCTCGTCGTCCATCCGGCTGCCGCGCACGATCTTGCCCGGGTTCATCGTGCCGGCCGGGTCGAAGGCGTCCTTGACCTCTTCGAAGGCGCGCACGAGCCGCTCGCCGAACTGCCAGCCGACCCATTCGCTGCGCACGAGCCCGTCGCCGTGCTCGCCGGAGAACGCGCCCTTGTACTGGCGCACCATCGCCGCCGCTTCCGCGGCGATGCGCCGCATCTTCGCGGCGTCGCCCGCGCGCATGTCGAGGATCGGCCGCACGTGCAGCGTTCCCACCGACGCATGCGCGTACCAGGTGCCGCGCGTGCCGTGTCGCTCGAAGATCGCGGTCAGCCGCTCGGTGTAGTCGGCGAGATGCTCGAGCGGAACGGCGCAGTCTTCGATGAACGACACCGGCTTTCCGTCGCCGCGCAGCGACATCATGATGTTCAGGCCGGCCTTGCGCACCTCCCACAGCGCCTTCTGCGCGGGGTCGTCGGCCATCGTCACGACGCTGCCCGGCAGGCCCAGCCCGTCCATCGTCTCGACGAGATCGCGCAGCCTGTCGAGCAGCGGCTCGCGCTCGTCGCCGGCGAACTCCACGAGCAGCAGCGCGTCGGGCAGGGCGCCGCCGCGCGCGATCAGCGCGCGCTCGATGGTCGGCCGAAAGACCGGGTTCTCGCGCGCCAGCTCGATCATCGTCCGATCGACCAGCTCGACGGCGCTCGGGCCGAGCTTCACGATGTGCTGCGCGCTCTCCATCGCGGCGCGGAAGGTCGGGAAGTTCACCACGCCGAGCACGCGCGCCCGGGGCAGCGGCGCCAGCGCGAGCACGATGCGACGGAACCATGCGAGCGTGCCCTCCGAGCCGACCAGCAGGTGCGCCAGGTTCACCGAGCCGTCGGCGGTGTAGGGCCGGGGCGACTGCGGATGGAAGACGTCGAGGTTGTAGCCGCCGACGCGGCGCAGCACCTTCGGCCACGTCCGCTCGATCTCGTCGCGCTCGCGCCGACCGATCGCGAACAGCCGCGAGACGAGCTCGGCGCTGCGCGCGCTCGCCATCGGCCGCTGCGCATCGACGCCGAAGGGGCCGAAGCGCTCGGCCGTGCCGTCGGCGAGCAGCGCGTCGATCGCCACGACGTTGTGCACCATGTTGCCGTAGGCGATCGACCGCGAACCGCAGGAGTTGTTGCCGGCCATGCCGCCGATCGTCGCCTGCGCGGAAGTCGACACGTCGACCGGGAACCACAGGCCGTGCGGCTTCAGGAAGGCGTTGAGCGAATCGAGCACCACGCCGGGCTGCACCTCGACCGTTCGCGCCTGCGCGTCGAAATGCACGATGCGGTTCAGGTTGCGGCTGTGATCGATGACGAGCGCTTCGCCGACGGTCTGACCGCACTGGCTGCTGCCCGCGCCGCGCGGCAGCAGCGGCACGCCCATCTCGCGGGCGAGATCGATGGTCGCCGCGACGTCGGTCTCGTCGGCCGGCACCACGATGCCGACCGGGTCGACCTGGTAGATCGACGCGTCGGTGGAATAGCGTGCGCGCGAGGCCGCATCGAACAGCACGTCTCCGCGCAGCACGCGGCGCAGGCGCTGCGCGAGCCTGCTGCGCTCGAAGCGCAGCCGGGCGGGTGCATTGCGCAGCGCCGGATCGATCCTGGGAGCGTTCATCGTGTTTCCGCGTCGTTCCAGTGCGCGAGTACCGCATTGCACTTCGTTCGCAGATGCTGCTCGAGTACCGCGCGCAGGCGAGGGCCGTCGCGCGCCTCGAGCGCATCGAGCATCGCCTGGTGCTCTTGCACCGCGACCGCCCATTTCGCCGCGTCGAAGTTCGAACGGAAGCGCAGGTGCTGGATGCGCGTGTTGATGCTGTCGTAGGTCTCGGTCAGCGCGGCGTTGCGTGCGCAGCGGTTCAGCGCATCGTGGATGCGATGGTTCAGTTCGTAGTACGCAGGCAGGTCGGCGCGCGAATGGGCTGCCAGCATCTCGTAGTGCAGTGCGCGGATCTCGGCAAGCTCGGCGTCGGTACGCCGTCGCGCGGCCAGCTCGCCCGAAAGCCCCTCGAGGGCACCCATCAGCTCGAACAGCTCCTCGACGTCGGCGCGCGCGAGCGCGACGACGCGCGCGCCGCGATTGGGCGTCAGTTCGATCAGCCGTTCGGCGGCGAGCCGTTTGAAGGCTTCGCGCAGCGGCGTGCGCGAGACGCGCAGCTGCTCGCACAGCAGCCGCTCGTTCAGCCGCAGGCCGGCCGGCAAGCGCCCGTCGGTAATCATCGCGCGTAGGCGGTCGGCCGCTTCCTCGTGCAGCGGACGTCGATCGATGGGCTCGCCGATGACGGAGGATATTTGCATACAAAATTCGAAATGCTACGCTTGCATAGACGCGCGAACTGGCGGAATGTCGCCGTAATCCGCATACAAAATCCGGAATGGTGCAACTCTCGCTGTTTCCATTCTACGAGGCCCCATGAAACTGTCGAACGGCCTGGCGCTGAACGGGCACCCCTCGGGCCGCCATTTCCTGCAGATCCCCGGGCCGACGAACGTCCCCGATCGCATCCTGCGTGCGATGGACTATCCGACGATCGACCATCGCGGGCCGGAGTTCGGCCGGCTCGGTCGTGCCGTGCTCGACGGCATCCGCGAGATCTTCCGTACCCGTTCGCCGGTCGTGATCTACCCTGCTTCCGGCACCGGCGCGTGGGAAGCGGCGCTGGTCAACACGCTGTCGCCGGGCGACGCGGTGTTGATGTGCGAGACCGGCCATTTCGCCACGTTGTGGAAGAAGATGGCCGAACGGCTCGGAGTCGTGGTCGAGTTCGTCCCCGGCGACTGGCGCCACGCGGCCGACCCGGCGACGATCGAGCGCATGCTCGCCGAGGATGCGCAACGCCGATTCCGCGCGGTGTGCGTCGTGCACAACGAGACCGCCACCGGCGTCACCAGCGACGTCGCGGCGATCCGGCGCGCGATCGATGCGTCGAAGCACCCGGCGCTGCTGCTGGTGGACACGATCTCGTCGCTCGGCTCGATCGACTATCGACACGACGAATGGAGTGTGGATGTCACCGTCGCCGGCTCGCAGAAAGGCCTGATGCTGCCGCCGGGCCTGTCGTTCAACGCGGTGAGCGACAAGGCGCTCGCCGCGTCGAGGCACGCGAAGCTGCCGCGTTCGTACTGGGACTGGCACGACCACATCGCCTCGAACGAGCGCGGCTATTTTCCGTTCACGCCGGCGACGAACCTGCTGTACGGGCTGCACGAGGCGATCGCGATGCTGCTCGAAGAGGGACTGGAGAACGTCTTCGCACGCCATCGGCGCCACGCCGCCGCCACGCGCGCGGCAGTACGCGGCTGGGGCCTGGAGATCCTGTGCGCCGATCCGCAGCGATACAGCGCGGCGCTCACTGCGGTGCTGATGCCCGACGGGCACAGCGCCGACGCCTTCCGCAAGGTGGCGCTCGAACGCTTCAACCTGTCGCTCGGCCAGGGATTGAGCAAGGTCGCCGACAAGGTCTTTCGCATCGGGCACCTCGGCGACTTCAATGATCTCACCCTGATGGGGACGCTCTCGGGGATCGAGATGTCGCTCGGGCTCGCCGCCGTGCCGCACGAGCCGGCAGGCGTGCAGGCGGCGATGCGATCGCTGTCCGCAGGCGAAACCGCCTGAGCCGGCCTTCGTTTCAGGCACCGGGGCGCACCGCGCCCCATCGAGGAGGAGATCGCGATGACATCGAACGACGAGAACGCGAAGCCCACGACGCACGACGCTGCGAGCCCGAGCGCCCTTCGCGTCGCAGGATCGATGGAGCGGCGCCGGCTGCTGCAGGCCGCGCTGGCCGTCGGCGGGGTCGGCCTGGCCGGTCGAGCGCTGCCGGTGCGCGCGCAGGCCGTCGAACTGAAACTCGGCCACGTCGGCGAGCCAGGTTCGCTGTTCCAGATGTCGGCCGACGAGTTCGCACGGCGCGCCAACGAGAAGCTCGCCGGCAAGGCGAAGGTCGTGACCTACGGCTCGAGCCAGCTGGGCGGCGACAAGGAGATGCTGCAGAAGCTCAAGCTCGGAACGATCGACATGGCGGTTCCGTCGACGGTGATGAGCAGCGAAGTCGACCTGTTCGGCATCTTCGAGATGCCGTACCTGGTGAAGGATCGCGCGCACATGGGGCGCATCGAGAAGGAGATCTTCTGGCCGCAGATCGAGCCGGCTGCCGAGAAGAAGGGTCTGAAGATCATCGGCGTGTGGGAGAACGGCTACCGGCACATCACCAACAACCGCGCAGCGATCAATACGCCGCGCGATCTGCAGGGCATCAAGCTGCGCGTGCCGGAGGGCAAGTGGCGCGTCGCGATGTTCAAGGCCTACGGAGCGAATCCGAGCCCGATGAAGTTCTCCGAGCTGTTCACCGCGCTGCAGACCGGCGTGATGGACGGCCAGGAGAACCCGCTCACGCAGATCTACAGCGCCAAGCTGCAGGAAGTGCAGAAGTTCCTGTCGATGTCGGGCCACGTGTACACGCCCGCTTACCTCACGGTGGGCATTCGCAAGTGGAACACGCTGCCCGAAGGCGTGCGCAGGACGCTGGAGGAAACGGCGCGCGACACCCAGGCCTACGTCTACGAAGTCGCGCAGAAGCAGGAGACCGAGCTGCTCGGCAAGCTGAAGGAGGCGGGCATGCAGGTCAACGAGGTGGACAAGAACGCCTTCATTGCCGCGAGCAAGCCGGTGTACGCCGAGTTCGGCGAGGCGGTGAAGGGGGCCGACGCGATGATCGACCGCGCCATCGCGCTCGGCGCCTGAAGCGCCCGGGCGAGGCGAAGGCAGGCGAGCACGGACGGACACGGCGCCATGGCGGCCTTTCGCAAGATCTACGAAAAGATCCTCGAGTGGCTCGTCGTCGTGCTGATGGTGGCGATGGCGGTCGAAGTCACCGTCGGGGTGGTGTTTCGCACCGCCGGCGCTTCACTCGTCTGGTACGACGAGGTGGCGTCGATCCTGCTGGCCTGGCTGACTTTCTACGGTTCGGCCTATGCGGCGGCGAAACGTAGCCACATCACGTGTCCGGAACTCGTCGCGATGATGCCCGCGGGTTCGCGCCTGCTCGTCACCGTCCTGGTCGAGGCGCTGGTGATCGGCTTCTTCGCGCTGCTCGGATGGATCGGCTGGGAGGTGCTCGACGTGCTCGCCACCGACACGCTGGTGAGCCTGCCGTCGATTCCGGTGTCGTGGGTGCAGTCGGTGATTCCGATCTCGTCGGCGCTGATCATCGTCGCCGAGCTGCTCACGCTGCCCGAAGCGCTCGCCTGGGCGCGTGCCGAGCACGCGGCGGGCGCCACCGCCGAGACGGCCATCCACGAAGCGGCGCACTGAGGAAACCCTCCGGATGCAGATGCTCTTCCTGTTCGGCAGCGTGCTCGCACTCGTGCTGATCAACGTGCCGATCGCCGTGGCGCTCGGCGTCGTGGCGATCGCCGCGATCTGGACGGTGCAGGGCGCGGGCTCCCTGCCGAACCTGCCGATCGTGCTCTACAACGCGGCCACCAATTTCCCGCTGCTGGCGATTCCGCTGTTCATCCTCGCCGGCGCGATCATGAACGCCTCGGGCATCTCGACGCGCCTGATCGCGTTCGCCTCGGCGGTGCTCGGCTTCATCCGCGGCGGCCTGGCGATGGTTTCGATCGGTGCGTCGCTGTTCTTCGCCGAGATCTCCGGCTCGGCGGTGGCCGACGTCGCAGCGCTCGGGTCGATCACGATCCCGGCAATGAAGAAGAAGGGCTACCCGCGCGCGCTCGCGGCGGCGGTGATGTCCTCGTCGGCCACGCTGGCCGTGATCATTCCGCCGTCGATCCCGATGATCCTGTACGCGGTGATGGCCGAGACCTCGGTCGTGCAGCTCTTCGTCGCCGGCATCGTTCCGGGCATCATCGGCGGCCTCGGGCTGATGGGCGTGGCGTACTGGTTCGCGCGGCGCTACGACCTGCCGGTCGAGCAGCATTTCCGCTGGTCGGAAGTGCGGCGCACGGCGCGTGAGGCGTTCTGGGCGTTCACGCTGCCGATGATCATTCTCGGCGGGATCTTCGGCGGCTTCGTCACCGCGACCGAAGGCGCGGCGCTGGCCGTCGTCGCGGCGCTTTTCATCGGGCTCGTCGTCTATCGCGAGCTGGACCTCGCGCACCTGAAGGCGGCGATCATCGAGGGCGGCAGCCAGACCGCCGTCGTGATGCTCCTCGTTGCCACTTCGGCGCTGCTGGGCGTGTACCTCACCGAAACGCGCGCGCCGCAGGAGCTGGCGCGCGCCGTGACCGAACTGACGACGAACAAGTGGTTCGTGCTCGCGCTGCTGAACGTGCTGTTCCTGCTACTGGGCATGTTCCTGCATTCCGCAGCGGCGATCATCCTCGTCGTTCCGGTCGTGATGCCGCTGGTGCACGCCGCCGGCATCGACCCGGTCCACTTCGGACTGATCGTCACGATCAACCTGGGCATCGGCCAGCAGACGCCGCCGGTGGCCAGCGTCCTGATGGTCGCGTGCTCGATCTCGAAGGCCGGTGTCTGGGAGGTCACGCGCACGAACGTCTATTTCATCGCCGTGCTGCTCGCGGTACTGCTGCTCGTCACCTACGTTCCGGTGACCGGCATGGGGCTGGTCGAGTACTTCTATCGCTGAGCCGCTGCGCCGCGACTTCCCGGAGAACCGATGTCCGAGACCATCCTCGTCGAACGCGACGACACGATCGCCACGGTGGTGCTGAACCGACCGCACAAGCTCAACGCGCTGACGCGCTCGATGTGGCAGGCCCTGGGCGAAGCGATGCGCGCGCTGTCCGCCGACGACGGCGTGCGCTGCGTCGTCGTGCGCGGCGCGGGCGAGAAGTCGTTTTCGCCGGGCAACGACATCGGCGAGTTCGAGACGATGCGCTCGAACCGCCAGCAGGCGATCGCCTACGGCGCCGTGATGCACGCCACCGCGCAGGCGATCGCCGAGTGCCGCCATCCGACGCTCGCGCAGATCCACGGGATCTGCGTCGGCGGGGGGCTCGAGATCGCCGCGCTGTGCGACCTGCGCATCTGCGGCGAGGGCAGCCGCTTCGGTGCGCCGATCAAGAACCTCGGCCTGGTGATGGCCTATCCGGAGATCGCGCCGCTGATCGAGCTGGCCGGACGCTCCGTCGCGCTCGAGCTGCTCTACGAAGGGCGGATCCTCGATGCGCGCGAGGCGTACGTGAAGGGGCTCGTGAACCGGGTGGTGGCCGACGATCGCGTCGCCGGCGAATGCCGCGAGACGGCGCGCCGCATCGCCGAGGGCGCGCCGCTGGTCGCGCGCTGGCACAAGAAGTTCGCGCGCCGGCTGTCGCAGGGCGCGCCGCTGTCCGAGGCCGAGCGGCTCGAAGCCTTCGACTGCTTCGATACCGAGGATTTCCGCACCGGCCATCGCGCCTTCCTCGCGAAGACGAAGCCGGTGTTCTCCGGTCGCTGAGGAGCGCAATGGCGCAACCCGAAAGCCGCGGACCGCTGGCCGGCGTGAAGGTGCTCGAGCTGGCGCAGATCATGGCGGGGCCCACCTGCGGAATGATGCTCGCCGACCTGGGCGCCGACGTCGTCAAGATCGAGAAGCTGCCGGGCGGAGACGACTCGCGCGGCTACCGCGAGCCGCGCGTGAACGGCGAATCGGCGCCGTACCTGATCCTCAATCGCGGCAAGCGCGGCGTGGCCCTCGACCTGAAGCATCCGAAGGGCAGGAAGGTGCTGGAACGGCTCGTCGCCCGCGCCGACGTGCTCACCGAGAACTACCGTCGCGGAACGCTCGAGCGTCTCGGCCTGGGCTACGACCGTCTGCGCACGATCAACCCGGGCCTGATCTACTGCGCGGTCTCGGGCTACGGGCGCACCGGCCCGTGGGCCGACAAGGGAGGCTTCGACCTGATCGCGCAGGGCTTCGCGGGGCTGATGTCGATCACCGGCGAAGCGGGCGGCGCGCCCGCCAAGTCGGGTACGCCGATCGCCGACATCAACGCCGGAATCCTCGCGGCGCTGGGCATCCTCGCCGCCTGCGTGCACAAGCTGAAGACCGGCGAGGGACAGCTCGTCGAGACCTCGCTGATGGAGGCCGCGCTGCAGCAGACGTACTGGCACGCGGCCATCTTCTTCGCCACCGGACGCTCGCCCGGACCGCTGGGCTCCGGCCACGTGCTCGCGGCGCCGTACCAGGCTTTCCGCGCGGCGGACGGCTACGTGAACATCGGCGGCGCGAACCAGGCGAACTGGGAACGCATCGCGCAGGTCCTGGGCCATCCCGAGTGGGTGCGCGACGCGCGCTTCGCGACCAACGAGGACCGGATGCGCAACCGCGAGATGCTGGTCGAGGCGATGGAGCGCGTGCTCGTCGGCGCCGACCGCGCCCACTGGATCGCGGCGTTCGACGCGGCGGGCGTTCCGGCCGGACCCGTGCATTCGATCGGGGAAGCGCTGACGCACGAACAGGTGCTCGCGCGCCGCATGGTCGTCGAAGTCGAGCACCCGCGCGCGGGGCGCACGCGCGCGCTCGGCTTCCCGGTGAAGTTCGACGCGACGCCGGCCGAATGCGGGGAGCGTGCCGCACCGATGCTCGGCGAGCATACGCGCGAGGTGCTGCGCGAATCCGGCTACCCCGATGCCGAAATCGACGCGCTCGTTTCGGAAGGGGTGGTGGCCACTGCCGGCTGAACCGGCGCGGCATCGGCCTGCACCGCCGGGAAGAACAGATGCACGGCGCTGCCCTGTCCGAGCGTCGACTCGATGCGGACCTCGCCGCCCAGCTGGTTCACGAAGCCGTACACCTGCGCCAGCCCCAGGCCGGTGCCCTCGTTTCCCTTGGTCGTGAAGAACGGCTCGAACACGTGCGCGAGCACCTTCTCGTCCATCCCGACGCCGGAGTCGACCACGCTCACGCGAACCAGGGGCCGCACCGCGTCGAGCCCCCATTCGGCCGCCTGGGCATCGCTGACGCGGCCGGTCTGCACGGTGATGCTGCCGCGCCCCAGCGAGTCGTCGATCGCATCGCGCGCGTTGGCGACGAGATTCACCATCGCCGCGACGAATTGCGACTCGTCGGCCAGGCACCAGGGCGTCTTTTCGTCGAGTACCAGCTCGACTCTCGCCTGCCGACCGGCCGCCTGGCGCAGCAGGTCGAGATGGCGCTGCAGCGCTTCGTTTGGATCGATCGGGTGCACGTCGAGCGAACCGCGCCGCGCGAACAGCAGCAGCTGGTCGATCAGCCGCCGCGCGTTGGCCACCGCGCGCTCGGAGGTCTCGAGCGCCTTGCGCACGCGGACGTCGGGCGGATGCAGCCGTTCGATGATCGCCAGGTTCGTGCGCACGATGCCCAGCAGGTTGGCGAAGTCGTGCGCGATGCCGCCGGTGAGCTGGCCCACGGCCTCGATGCGCTCGGACTGCGCGATCCGCTGGCTCACCCGCGCGGCCATCTGGCGCTTGCGGCGCAGCTGCACGACCAGCGCGATCAGCAGCCCGGTGAGCGCAGCCATCGCCAGCGCTGCGCCGAACACCTCGGCGCGCCACGCGGCCAGCAGCGAAGGCGGCTCCTGGGTGAGCGTGACGACGAACGGCGCGTCGCCCAGGCGCCGGTAGCTCGTCATCCGGACGTGGAACAGCCCGTCGCGCGCGGCGATCGTCGCGGCTGCGCCGTTGCCGGCGCTGGTGCCGAACACTTCCTCGCGCGTCGCCTTGCGCCCGATCTTCGAATCGTCCGCCGGATAGCGGGCCACCCGCGTGCGGTCCTCGTAGAACAGCTCGATCGTCTGTCCCGGACCCAGCTCCATCGAACGGTACAGCGCTTCGAAATGCGTGGGCTCGACCGCCGCGACCGCCACGCCGGCGAAGCGGCCGTCGACGACGATGCGCCGCGTGGCCGCGTTGAACCAGCCGAGCCCCGCACGGCTGTACACGGGCGGGGAGATCGCGTGCACGAGCGTCGGGTCGTCGACGTAGCGCCGGAAATACTCGCGATCCGTCAGCGGCGCGCTGGACGGGTTCGGGAAATCGCTGCCGTTGCGGATGCGGCCGTCGGGGCCGACGATGAAGATCGCACGCACCGACGGCAGCTCGGCCAGCCGCTGGCGCAACAGCGCGCGGAAACGAGGGTCGTCCGCGGCGGGGCGCAGTGCCGCATATGCGTCGACGACGCCGGCGAGCACGAGGTCCACGGCATCGAAGGCGCTCTCCGTGTGGGCCTGCATGAGCATCGTCAACGCGCGCGCGGTTCCCTCGGCGCGCGCGAGCTGCACGCGGCGCTCGTGCAGCAGCAGCGAGAAGACGAGCGCCGACACGAGCAGCCAAAGCAGCGCGGCGATGCCCACCGTGCTGCGGGAATCGCTGCGGAGCTCTGCGATCGCCATGCGCGCGATTTTGCCGCAATGATCGGCGCACTGCGTCATCATCCATCCTGTGTTCAGCTACCGACACGCCTTCCATGCGGGTAACCATGCCGACGTCCTCAAGCACGTCGTGCTGGTTGCCCTGCTCGCGCATTTCCGTCGCAAGGAGGCGCCGTTCCTCGTCGTCGATACCCACGCCGGCGCCGGGATGTACGCGCTGGACGAAGGCTGGGCCGCACAGCGCGCCGAGTTCCGCGACGGCGTCGGGCGCCTGTGGGGCCGCGGCGACGCGCCCGGACCGGTCGCCGACTGGCTCGCCGCGGTCGCGCGCCACAATCCCGACGGCGCGTTGCACCGCTACCCGGGCTCTCCCATGCTCGCCTTCGACGCGTTGCGCGAGCAGGACCGGCTTCGCCTGTTCGAGTTGCATCCCAACGAGCATCGGGTGCTCGAAGCGCAGTTCGCGCGGCTCGATCGCGCGGCCGCGCGCCGGGTGCGAATCGAGCGGGTCGACGGCTTCGCGGGGCTGAAGGCCGTGCTGCCGCCCGCGTCGCGTCGCGCGCTCGTGCTCGTCGATCCGCCCTACGAGGACAAGCACGACTACGCGCGCGTCGTCGCCGCCCTGCGCGAGGCGCTGCGCCGCTTCGCCACCGGCTGCTACGCGATCTGGTACCCGCAGGTCCGGCGACGCGAAGCGGAAACGCTGGTGAGCACGCTCGAGCGCTGGCCGGAGCTGCGCTGGCTGAACACGACGCTTTCGGTCGGCAGGCCGTCGCCCGGCGGCTTCGGACTGCACGGTAGCGGCGTCTTCGTCGTGAACCCGCCGTTCGGACTGGAAGCGTCGTTGCGATCGAGCCTGCCGTACCTGGTCGATGCGCTCGCGCAGGATTCCTTCGCGGCCTGGTCGCTGCGGGGCGCCGGATGACGAGCCGCCGCCGCCCGAAACGCGCGGCTGGCGTGCTGGCCTGCGCATTCGCGCTCTTCGCGCAGCCGGCGGCCTCGGACGAATCGAGCGAAGAGATGCCGGCCGCCGCGGCGCCGGCGCTCGCCGCGTCGCGCGACCTCACGGAGTTCAGCCTCGAGGAGCTGCGCCAGGTCGCCGTCGTCTCGGTTTCGCGTCGCCGCCAGTCGCTGCTCGAGACGCCCAGCTCGGTCTACGTCATCCCCGGCGAGGAGATCCGCCGGATGGGCGTGACCACGCTGCCCGAGGCGCTGCGGCTGGCGCCCACGCTGGAGGTCGCCGCGCTCGGCGCACGCCAGTACGCGATCAGCGCGCGCGGCTTCAACAGCAGCATCGCCAACAAGCTGCTGGTGATGATCGACGGGCGCACGATCTACTCGCCGCTGTTCTCGGGCGTGTTCTGGGAGGCGCAGGATTTCGTCCCCGCCGACGTCGAGCGCATCGAGGTGATCACCGGCCCGGCGGGCGCGGCCTGGGGGACGAACGCGGTGAACGGCGTGGTCAACGTCGTGACGAAGTCCGCCGCCGAGACCCAGGGCCTGTCGTTCTCGACGACGCTGGGCAACGAGGAGCAGAACGCGGTGGCGCGCTACGGCTGGCGCCTGGGCCCTGCCGCAACCGCGCGGCTGCACGCACGAACCTTCCGTCGCGCATCGACGCCGCTGCTGCGCGGCGGCGACTTCGACGACGCGATGCGCGGCTCGACGGCGGGCCTGCGCGCCGATTGGCTCTCCGGCGCGAGCGTCTGGCGCCTGAGCGCAGGCGTCTACGACACCGAGACCGATTCGCGCCCGCTCTACGGCCCGGTGCGGGCCTCGGGGGCGCATCTGCTCGCACGCTGGCGGCGGCCCCTCGACGACGCGACCGAGCTCGACGTGCGCGGCTACCTCGACCACGCTTCGCGCGAGGATCGCCTGCTGCTGCAGGACGACGCGACGCTCTTCGACGTCGACGCGAAGCTCCGGCACGCGGTCGGCCGTCACCGCTGGCTCGCCGGCCTCGGCTACCGCCACGGTCGCGACAGCGCCGATCCGGGGCTGCTGTTCGCCTTCCTGCCGCCGCA
Source organism: Burkholderiales bacterium (assembly GCA_003576795.1). Classification (GTDB taxonomy): domain Bacteria; phylum Pseudomonadota; class Gammaproteobacteria; order Burkholderiales; family Burkholderiaceae_E; genus Zeimonas. The sequence goes on along the minus strand of QEVN01000017.1, from coordinate 3,486 downwards.
GCGCAGCCAGGCCTGGTACAGCGCCTTCGTGCAGGACGAGATCTCGCTTTTCCGATCGGTGGCGCTCACGCTCGGCCTGCGTTTCGAGCACAACCCGTACACGGGCTGGGAATCGTTGCCGAACGTGCGTCTGGCCTACACCATCGCCGAGCGTGCGTTCGTCTGGGGTGCCTTCTCGCGCGCGGTACGCTCTCCGGCGCGCCTGGATCGCGAGATCTACACGCCGCCGCAGCCGCCGTTCATCGTCGCCGGCGGACCGACGTTCCGCTCGGAAGTCGCCGACGTCGTCGAAATCGGCTATCGAGCGCAGGTCGGCGCCGACGTCTCCTGGTCGATCACGGCTTTCCTGCACGACTACGAACGGCTGCGCAGCGCCCAGATCGTCGGGGGATCGGTGCAGATCGACAACCGCATCGAAGGCGAGGTGCGCGGACTGGAGGGCTGGGCCAACTGGCAGCCGACGAGCCGCTGGCGCCTGTCGGCCGGGTTTCTCCTGCTCGACCGGAACCTGCGTCTCTCGCCCGGCAGCAACGACCCGGTGGGCCCGCGCACCCTGGGCAACGATCCGCGATGGCAGTGGTCGATGCGCTCGGCGCATGCGCTCGGCGAAAGGGTGGACCTGCTGATCGCATTGCGGCGCGTCGGCCCGCTGCCGCAACCGCACGTGCCGCCGTACACCGCCGCCGACCTGCAGCTGAACTGGAACGTGCAACGCGACCTGCAGCTGTCCTTCGGCGTGCGCAATGCCTTCGATGCGCGCCACGTCGAGTTCGATCCGGGCGCCTACACAGGAGAGATTCCGCGCAGCGTCCGGTTCGGGTTGACCTGGCAGCCGTCGTGAACCCGCTCGCTCCCCGCGTGCAGCGTCGCAGGCGAACGGTGCTGAGCGCGATGTGCGCGATCGCGCCGTGGAGCCTGTGGCTGCGCGGGGGGCGAGCCGTCGCCACGCACGCCGCGGTCGAGCAGGTCAAGGCCGCGTACCTGCTGAAGTTCCCCGACTTCGTCGAATGGCCGCCGCGCACGTTTTCGACGGCGAACTCCCCGTTCGTCATCGCGGTTTCCGGCGCCGACGACGTCTACGTCGAACTACGCGAGATGGCATCGGGCAGTCGCGTGCTGGGGCGTGCGGTCGAGGTCCTGCGGCTGCAGAATCCGGAGCCGGGCATCGTCACGCAGCTGGTCTTCGTGGGCAAGGACCGGGCGGGGCAGATTCCCGCCTGGGTCGATGCCTACGCCGGGCGGCCCGTGGTCATCGTCGCCGACACCGCCGGCGCCCTGGAGAGCGGTGCCGCGCTGAACTTCGTCGAGATCGACAACCGGCTCCGCTTCGAGGCGGCGCCCGCTGCGGCCGAACGCTCGGGCCTGCGGCTCAGCTCGCGCCTGCTCGGCGTCGCCGAGCGCGTGCTGAAGACGCGCTCATGAGGGCCCGCTCATGAGGGAACGAGCGTGAGGGAACGAGCATGAGCGGGCCGACCCTGCGCGGGCAGCTCACCTTCGCCTCGATGGCGACGACCTTCGTCGCGCTCCTGCTGGCGGCCGGAGCGCTGCTCGGCTACGAGCTGAACACCTATCGTCGCGCGTGGGTCGAGGACCTGCACGCGCAGGCCGACCTGATCGCGCGCGCGACGGCGCCTGCGCTCGTCTTCGACGACCGGAAGGCCGCCACCGAGAACCTGGCGCTGCTCGGAACGCGGCACCGGATTCGCGCCGCCGCGATCTATCGCGACGGCGGCCCGCCGTTCGCCGCATACCGCGCCGACCCCGAGCAGGCCATCCCGTCCTTCGATCCGGGCGGCGGGGGCGCCAGCGAGCGCTTCGCGGGGACGACGCTGGAAGTCGTCTATCCGGTGGAGCAGGACGGCAAGCCGATCGGCACGCTTTTCGTGCGCGCGGAGCACGACATCCGCGACCGCGCGCTCGGCTACGCGGCGATCCTCGCGGTGGTGAGCGCGGTGAGCCTGCTGCTCGCCGGCCTGGTGTTCGGCCGGCTGCAGCGCACGATCACCGATCCGCTCGCGCGCGTCTCCGAAGTCGCGCAGCGCGTGATGGCGCGCCGGGACTGGAACCTGCGCGCGCCGCAGGCGCGCAACCGCGACATCGCGCTGCTCGTCGACGCCTTCAACGAAATGCTCGACGAGGTGAAGAAGGCGACCGGAGAGCTTCAGCACGAGACGCTCGAGCGCCGGCAGGCCGAAGCGCGGCTGCAATTCGCCGATCGGCGCAAGGACGAGTTCCTCGCCACGCTGGCGCACGAGCTGCGCAATCCGCTCGCGCCGATGGCCAACGCCACGACGATGATCCGGCTCTCGGACGGCGACCCGCGCACGCGCGAGAAGGGCGTCGAGATCCTCGAGCGGCAGTTGCGGCACATCGTCCGGCTGATCGACGACCTGCTCGACATCTCGCGGATCACCACCGGCAAGCTGTCGCTGCAGATGGACAGCGTCGACCTCGTCGGCGTGCTGCGCGCCGCCGTGGAGACGGTCCAGCCGGTCTTCGCCGAGCGCCAGCTCGCATTCGACATCGACATTCCCGAGGAGCGGTGCACGGTGCGCGGCGACGCGGCGCGCCTGCTGCAGGTGGTGTCGAATCTGCTGAGCAACGCCGCGCGCTACACGCCGCCCGGCGGGCGCGTGCGGCTCGCGATGCGCGCGCTGCCCGAGGTCTTCGAAGTCGACGTCGCGGACAACGGGATCGGCATCGCGCACGAGATGCAGCAGCGGGTCTTCGAGCTGTTCGAGCAGGCCGACAAGTCGCTCGAGCGAGGCAACGCCGGACTGGGCATCGGATTGACGCTGGCGCGCCAGATCGTCGAACTGCACGGCGGCGAGATCCGCCTGCGCAGCGAAGGCATCGGGCAGGGCAGCACCTTCACCGTTCGCCTGCCGCGCCCCGACCGACCGGACGAGCCCGTCCAGGAGCAGGAGCCGCAGCTCCGCGGGCCGGCGCGCGCGCTGGACGTCGTCGTCGCCGACGACAACGTCGACTTCGCCTGGAGCCTTTCGGAGCTGCTCGAGTCGGCCGGTCACCGGGTGAGGGTCTTTCACGACGGCATCGATGCGCTGCAGGCGATCCGCACCGCGCCGCCGGAGGTCGCGATCCTCGACATCGGCATGCCGAGGATGAACGGCTACGAGGTCGCCCGCCTGGTGCGGGCCGAGATCGACGCGGCCGTCGTGCTGGTCGCGCTCACCGGTTGGGGCCAGGTGGGCGACCGCGAAGCGACCACGCGCGCCGGCTTCGATCACCATCTCGTCAAGCCGGTGGCGCCGGAGGAGCTGCTCGCCCTGCTCGAGGCCCGGGCGAAGCCGGCGGGCGACGGCGACGATTCGGCCGTGAACAGGCCCTAGCGGCCGAGCCGGGCGATCGCTTCGCGCAGCACGACCGCCTGGTTGTGCTGCTCGTCCTTCGCCGAATACACGAGCGTGAGCGGACGTTCGCCGGCCGCCTCGACCAGAGCGCGCAGGCGCTCGCGGGCTTCGGGCG
>QEVN01000016.1 GCA_003576795.1 Burkholderiales bacterium | reverse complement strand
CGGACCCGAGCCGCCGCCGGCCGAGCCGTCCGCCTCGCGCCCGCCCGAGCCCGCCCGCGCGATCGATCTCGCCGCGCGCGCCGAGCGCGATGCGGCGACGCTCGGCACTTCGCCGCTCGCCGGCGCAGCGACGGGCGCGCGCCTGGGCACGCTGCCCACGCTGCAGCCCGTGCTGGATCTCGAACGCGACGCGGTCGCCTTCGCGCATTCGATCGGCGCGATGCCCTACAGCCGCGAAGCGCGTTCCGAGTTCTTCGGCAACGTGCGTGCACGGCTGCGCGAGGCCGGCGCGCCGCCCGCGCAGGTCGCCGTCGTCGATCTGGTCGCGGCGATGTTCGACTACGTGATCGACGATCGACGCGTGCCCGAAGCGGCGCGCCCGCTCGTCTGGCGACTGCAGCAGCCGGCGCTCGCGCTGTCGTTGCTCGACTCGGGCTATCTGGGCGACGACCCGCGTTCGCTGCGCCGCCTCGTCGAGCATTTCGGCGCGATCTCGGCGGCGTTCTCCGACGAGATCACGCGCGGCAGCGAACTGCATCGGCGGCTCGAGACCGTCGTGCGCGCCGTCGAGATCGTGACCAGCGCACTGCAATCGCGCTCGGCCGTGATGGCGCAGCAGGTGCAGAAGGAATACTCGCGCGCCGCGCGCAGCGTGGGCCAGTTGATCGATCACGTGGTGCGCGAGCGGCGTTCGCTCGAGGAGACCCCGGGCCGACGCAACCGTCGCGACTATGCGCGCCGGCCGAGCCGCGAGCGCGAGGAGGAGGTCACCGGCCACCTGCACGCGATGCTCGCGGAACGGCTGCAGCGGCACGCGGCGCCCGAATCGGTGCGCGACTTCCTGATGAACGTCTGGCTGCGGCACCTGCGCACCGCGGCGCTGCGCGACGGCGAGCACAGCGCGGAGTTCCAGGTGTCGATGCGCGTGGTCGACGACCTGCTGTGGAGCCTCGACGACAGCGGCGAGCGCCAGAGCCGGCGCGAGCTGGCGCAGCGCATCCCGCCGCTGATCCGCCTGATGACGCAGGGCGTGCGCGAGATCGGCGCGAAGGACGAGGAGTCGAAGGCATTCTTCGACGAGCTGTTCCTGATCCATCTGCGCCGCATGCAGCGGCGCGATCGCGAGCGCGAGGCCACGCGCACGCGAACACCGGACGAGGAAGCGGCGACGGACGCCGCGCGCGAAGCACGCGACGGCGGATCGCGCGAGGCGGCTGCCAAGACAGCAGACGCGGTCGCGACCGAAATGCGCGAGGCCGCTACCCGGACGCACGCCGTCGCGACCGAAGCGCGCGACGGCAGCGCACCGCATACCGGCGCGCACACCATTCCCGTGCCGCAGCCGACGGCTGCCGACGCGGGCGCCGCCGACGGCGAGGGCCCCGGGCGCAAGCTGCTCGAGATCCTCGAATCGCTCGACCTCGACGACCTGCCGCGCCATCCGCGCAGGTTGACGCTGGCGCCCGAGCACGCGATCGACCGGATCGCGCGCGGCGACTGGATCGAGTTCGTTTCTCGCGACGGCGCGAGTGCGCATTCGAAAGTCGCGTGGATCAATCGCCGGCGCACGGTGGTGCTGCTCGTTCGTCGCGACGATCGGCGCGCGATGTCGTTGCGCACCGACGAATTGCGCGAGCGCTTTGCCCGCGGCCGGGCGTTCCTGCTCGAAGGGTGACGCACGCCGCCGATGCGTGCACCGAAGCGACAGAGCGGCCCGCGGCTGCACTATAGTGCTTGACTCGCTCGCGCACAGGAAGTACTTTGCGTGCGCTTCGCGTTGCAGCGATCCGCGTTGCGCACGCCTCGTGCTGGGGTAAGTCAGCAGTCGCGCGGCGATCCCATCCGGTTCGATAATGCCGGTTGTCCGAAAACCCCTGGAGGAGATTCGATGAAGGGTTCACAAGCAACGAAGCTGATGGTCGCCGCCGGGCTCGCGTCGCTGGCGCTCGGCGCATCGGCGGCCGACTCGATCAAGGTCGGTTTCATGCTGCCGTATTCCGGCACCTACACGGCGCTGGCCAACGCGATCGAGAACGGCTTCAAGCAGTATGTCGAGGAGCAGGGCGGCAAGCTCGGCGGGCTGTCCGTCGAATACGTCCGCGTCGACGACGAGAGCGCCCCGGCGAAGGCCACCGACAACATCAACAAGCTGATCAACCGCGACAACGTCGACGTCGTGATCGGCACCGTGCACTCGGGCGTCGCGATGGCGATGGCCAAGGTCGCGAAAGACACCGGCACGCTGCTGATCGTGCCGAACGCCGGCGCCGACGCCGTCACCGGGCCGATGTGCGCGCCGAACATCTTCCGCAGCTCGTTCTCGAACTGGCAGCCCGCCTACGCGATGGGCGAGGTCGCGGCCAAGAAAGGCTACAAGCGCGCCGTCACCATCACCTGGGACTACGCCGCGGGCAAGGAGAGCGTCAACGGCTTCAAGGAAGCGTTCACCAAGGCCGGCGGCAAGATCGAGAAGGACCTCACGCTGCCGTTCCCGCGCGAGGAGTTCCAGGCGCTGCTCACCGAGATCGCCTCGATCAAGCCCGACGTCGTCTACACCTTCTTCGCCGGCGCGGGCGCGGTCAAGTTCGTCAAGGACTACGCGGCGGCCGGGCTGAAGGACTCGATCCCGCTGGTCGGCGCCGGCTTCCTCACCGACGGCACCCTGGAGGCGCAGGGCGAGTCGGCGCAGGGCCTGCTCACCACGCTGCACTACGCCGACGGGCTGAACACGCCGCGCGACAACCAGTTCCGGCTCACCTACGCCAAGACCTACAAGATGCAGCCCGACGTCTACGCCGTGCAGGGCTACGACGCCGCGCAGATGCTCGGCATCGGCCTCGCGGCGAACAAGGGCGACAAGAAGAACCGCGCCGCGCTGGTGAAGGCGATCGAGAAGGCGAAGGTCGACAGCCCGCGCGGCGCGTTCACCTTGTCGGCGTCGCACAACCCGGTGCAGGATATCTACCTGCGCAAGGTCGACGGCAAGACGAACCAGGTGCAGAGTGTCGCGGTGAAGGCATTGGCCGACCCCGGACGCGGCTGCAAGATGTAACACGCCCGATCGCATCGGGCGGCCGCCGGGTCCGAGGGAGGATCCGGCGGCCGGTTTTTTTTCCCCGCGCGCCGCGCCGCCCGTGTCGCGCTGTCCCGAGTCCCACACGACGCACGCATGGATCCGGTCGTCTTTCTCGTCCAGTGCCTGAACGCGATCCAGTACGGACTGCTGCTGTTCCTGGTCGCCAGCGGCCTGACGCTGATCTTCGGGATCATGGGCGTCATCAACCTGGCGCACGGCAGCTTCTACATGATCGGCGCGTACATGGCCTTCGCGCTCGGGCCGTGGGTCGAGCAGGCGATCGGCGGCGGCTTCTTCGTCACGCTGGCGGTCGTCGTGGTGCTCGCGGTGCTGCTCGGCTACGTGCTCGAGTGGGTGTTCTTCAGCTACCTGTACGAGCGCGAGCACCTGCAGCAGGTGCTGATGACCTACGCGCTGATCCTCGTCTTCGAGGAGCTGCGCAGCCTGCTCGTCGGCGACGACGTGCACGGCGTGACGGTGCCCGAGTGGCTGTCCGGAACGATTCCGCTGGGCGAGCTGATGACCTATCCGGTCTACCGGCTGCTCGTCTCCGGCGTGTGCCTGGTCGTCGCCGTCGGCCTGTTCTGGGTGATCACGCGCACGCGCCTGGGCATGACGATCCGCGCCGGCGCGTCGAACCGCGAGATGGTGCAGGCGATGGGCATCGACATCCAGTTCCTGTATCGCGTGGTCTTCGCCGCCGGCGTGGCGCTGGCCGCGCTCGCCGGCGCGATCGCCGCGCCCGTCTCGTCGGTGTACCCGGGCATGGGCAACCAGGTGCTGATCATCTGCTTCGTCGTCGTCGTCATCGGCGGCATCGGCTCGATCCGCGGCGCGCTGCTCGCGGCGATGCTGGTCGGCTTCGTCGAGACCTTCGGCACCGTCTTCTTTCCGTCCGCGGCCGGCCTGCTCGTCTACGTGCTGATGGCCGCGATCCTGTTGTGGCGCCCGGAAGGGCTGTTCCGGAGTGCCTGACACGATGACGATGCGCGCGCCGTCTTCCGTCTCCGTCGTCGTCGCGCTGGTGCTGCTGGTGGCGCTCGCGCTGTTCCCGCTGGTGGGCAGCAAGTTCGGCATCGCGCTCGTCACGAAGACGATGATCCTCGCGATCTTCGCGCTCAGTCTCGAGCTGCTCGTCGGCCAGACCGGACTCGTCTCCTTCGGCCACGCCGCCTTCCTCGGCATCGCCGCCTACACGGTGGCGCTGATGACGCCGCAAAGCGAGCCGGCGGCGATCTGGGTCGTGCTGCCGGCGGCGCTGCTCGCCTCCGGGGCCTATGCGCTCTTCGTCGGCGCGTTGTCGCTGCGCACGCGCGGCATCTACTTCATCATGGTCACGCTCGCCTTCGCGCAGATGGCGTACTACGTGTTCCACGACACCGAGCTGGGGCGCGGCAGCGACGGCATCTACCTGTATTTCCGTCCCGACGTGTCGATCGGCGGCTGGCGCCTGTTCGATCTCGACGCCGGCAACACCTTCTACTGGTTCGTGCTCGCGTCGCTCGCCTTCACTTTCGGGCTGCTCGCGCTGATCGTGCGCAGCCGCTTCGGCCGCGCGCTGGCCGGCATCCGCGTGAACGAGCAGCGCATGCGCGCGGTGGGCTTTCCCACCTATCCGTACAAGCTCGCCGCCTTCGTCGTCGCGGCGATGCTCGCCGGACTGGCCGGCTTCCTCCTCGCGCTGAAGGACGGCTTCGTCAACCCCGAGCTGCTGTCCTGGCACGAGTCGGGCGCGGTGCTGATCATGATCATCCTCGGCGGCATCGGCAGCCTGTGGGGCGCGGTGATCGGCGCTTTCGCCTTCGTGCTGCTGCAGGAGTTCTTCCAGTCCGATCCGATCTTCGGCGAGTTCGCGCGCCACTGGCAGCTCACGCTCGGGCTGACGATCATCGCCTTCGTCGCGCTGATGCCGGCGGGCCTGATCGGCATCGGCCGGCAGCTCGGGCGCCGCGCTTCGCTTCGTCGCGGGTTGCGCCATGCCTGATCCATCCTCCCCGAGATCCGCCTCCGACGCCGCGGGCAGCGGCGAGGTGCTGCTGCGTGCCAATGCGCTCTCCCGCAGCTTCGGCGGCCTGAGGGCCGTCGACGGCGTCTCGCTCGCCGTGCGCCGCGGCACCGTGCACGCGGTCATCGGCACGAACGGCGCCGGCAAGTCCACGCTGATCAACGTGCTGTCGGGCGAGATTCCGGCCAGCGACGGCAGCGTCGAATTGCTCGGGCGCGATGTCTCGCGCTGGTCGCAGCCGCGTCGCGCGCAGGCCGGCCTGGGCCGCAGCTACCAGCGCAACACGATCTATGCGCCGTTCACCGTGTTCGAGAACTGCCGGCTGAGCGCGCAGGCGCGGCGCCAGCGCCCGTGGGACTGGCTGTCGCCGGCGGCGCGATGCGAGTTCAGCGGCACCGCCGCGCGCATCGCGCTGGAGAAGGCGGGCCTGTCCGCGCATGCCGACCGCGAGGCCGGCACGCTGTCGCACGGCCAGAAGCGCCAGCTCGAGATCGCGATGTGCCTGGCCACCGCGCCGCGCGTGCTCGTGCTCGACGAGCCGCTGGCCGGCATGGGCGCCGAGGAGTCCGAGCGCATGCTCTCGCTGCTCGAAGGACTGAAGTCCGAGCACGCGATCCTGCTCGTCGAGCATGACATGGACGCCGTCTTTCGCGTCTCCGACGAGATCACCGTGATGGTCAACGGTCGCGTGATCGCCAGCGGCGCGCCCGAGGAGATCCGCAACAGCCCCGAGGTCCAGGAAGCGTACCTGGGCGAGGAGGTGGCGCAATGAGGGTGCCGCAATGAGGACCGCGCAGTGAGCGCCGCGATGTCCGCCGCCGCCCCGTCCGCCGCTGCCGCGCCGGCGCGCCCGTCGCCGCGCGAGGCGATCGTCGAGGTCTCGAACCTGCACGCCTACTACGGCCAGAGCCATGTCCTGCAGGGCGTGAGCCTGCGCATCGAGGCGGGCGAGGCGGTCGGCCTGCTCGGGCGCAACGGCATGGGCAAGACCACGCTGATCCGCAGCATGCTGCGCCTGATGCGCTCGACCACCGGGCGCATCACGATCGGCGGCCGCGATCGCTCCGGCGAGCGCCCCGATCGCGTCGCGCGCCTGGGCATCGGCTACGTGCCCGAAGGGCGGGGCATCTTCCCCAACCTGAGCGTTCGCGAGAACCTCGTCATGGCGGCGCGCCCCGGCGTGCGCGGCCAGGTCGACTGGACGCTCGATCGCGTGCTCGCCACCTTTCCGCGGCTCACCGAGCGGCTGCGCAACGGCGGCAACCAGCTCTCGGGCGGCGAGCAGCAGATGCTCGCGATCGGCCGGGCGCTGATGACGAACCCCGATCTCATCGTGCTCGACGAGGCCACCGAGGGGCTCGCGCCGCTGGTCGTGCGCGAGATCTGGCGAATCGTCGCGAGCATCCGCGAAAGCGGCATCGCCTCGCTCGTCGTCGATCGCAACTATCGCGCGGTGCTCGCGCACACCGAACGCTGCGTGGTGCTCGAGCGCGGTCGCGTCGTGCTCGAGGGCAGCTCGGAGTCGCTCGCGGCCGACGAGCGCGCACTGCAGACCTACCTGGGCGTCTGATGCGGCGCCGCCCGGCGCGATCGGGCAGCCGTCCCGTGTCCTTCGTCGCGTCTCGGCGACGCGGGTCAGTGCGCCGTGCGCGCCGTCTCCTGCACGTCGAAGGTGACGACGTGGTCGGCGTCGAAGCGGATCCCGATGCTCTCGCCGATCGCGTGATCGTGGTGGCTGGGCACCAGCGCGAGCAGCGTCGCGCCGCTGGGCAGGCGCAGCGTGTAGAGGAACTGCGCGCCGCGGAAGGCCTTGCGCACCACCTGCGCGCGCAGCGTGCTGGCGTCGTCGTGGACGACGTCGTCGGGGCGCAGCAGCACGAGCACCTCGCCGCGCGTGTTGGCCGCCGCGCCGGCGATCGCCTGGTCGGTGCGCGCGTGGATGGGCAGGGTGCCCAGCTCGATCTGCACCTGCGACCTGCCGTCGCGATGCTCGACGACGCCGGGCAGGAATGCCCCGAGACCGACGAAGTCGGCGACTTCGCGCGTGGCCGGCTGGTGGTAGAGGCGGTAGGGCGTGTCCCACTGCTCGATGCGCCCGGCCTGCATCACGCCCACGCGATCGGCCAGCGCGAAAGCCTCGTACTGGTCGTGCGTGACGAGCAGGGCGGTGGTGCCGGCGCGCTTGAGGATCTCGCGCAGGTCGAGCGCGAGCCGCTCGCGCAGGTCGGGGTCGAGGTTCGAGAAGGGTTCGTCGAGCAGCAGGATCGACGGCGCCGGCGCGAGCGCGCGCGCCAGCGCCACGCGCTGCTGCTGCCCGCCCGACAGCTCGTGCGGGAAACGGGCGCCGCTTCCCGGCAGCCCCACCAGTTCGAGCATCTCGCGCACGCGCTGGGCGCGCTGGGCGGCGGTGTGCCGGCGCAGGCCGAAGCCGACGTTGCCGGCAACGTCGAGATGCGGGAACAGTGCGTAGTCCTGGAAGACCACGCCCACGCCGCGCCGTTCCGGTTCGGTCCACTGCTGCGGCGACGCGACGCATTGCGCATCGATGTGCACGCAACCGCTTTCCGGGCGCAGGAAGCCGGCGATCGTGCGCAGCGCGGTCGTCTTGCCGCAGCCCGACGCGCCGAGCAGGCAGCCGATCTCGCCGCGGCGAAGGCGGAAGCTCAGCCGATCGAGCGCCGCGATCTTCGAGCGGGCCGCGCCGAAGGAGACGCACAGCTCCTCCACCTGCAGCGCGCAGTCGGCGGTGTCGGCGCCGTCCGCCGCGCTTCGAGTCGTACTTCGGACCGCGCTTTCGCCCGCGTTCTTGCCCGCGCTCTCGACCGCACAGCCGGAAACCGCTGTCGGGAATCGTGCGCCCATTGCAAATGCCTATAATTCGCAGTCAGGAATTCTAGCAACCGTGACGCCGAACAGCACGCTGCAGCGGAGCGCCGCGCCGACCGGGGTATCGTCCACGCAACTGCTCGAGGCGGGTTCGGTCCTCGGCTCGCTGGTCGTCGTGTTGCCGATCGTCGCGGTCGTCTGGCTCGCCTTCTCCGCGTCGGGCGCGGATTCCGGCGCCGACGGCGGCGTGCTGGGACACCTGTTCGGCACCGTGCTGCCGCGCTACACGCTCACCACCGCCCAGCTCGCCGCGATGGTACTCGCCGTCGTGCTGTGGATCGGCGTGAGCACCGGCTGGCTGATCGCGGCCTACGACTTTCCCGGCCGGCAGGCGCTGTCGTGGATGCTCGTGCTGCCGCTGTCGACGCCGGCCTTCGTGATGGCCTACGCGTACACCGACTTCCTCGCGAGCTACGGAGCGTTGCAGCGCGGCTTTCGCGCGCTCACCGGGCTGCAGGTGGGCGAGTACTGGTTTCCCGACATCCACTCGTGGCCGGCCGCCGGGCTCTTTCTCGGCCTGGCGCTGTACCCCTACGTCTACCTGCTCGCGCGCGCGGCCTTCGCCGACCGCAGTCCGTCGCTGGCCGATGCGGCGCGCTCGCTGGGCATGAGCGGCCGCCGCGCCTGGTGGCGCATCACCTGGCCGGTGGCGCGTCCGGCGGTGGTGGCCGGTTGTGCGCTGGCGCTGATGGAAACGTTCGCCGATTTCGGCACAGTTGCTTATTTTTCGGTGGATTCATTTACCGCGGGCATCTATCGCGCGTGGCAGGCGATGGGCGATCGGGTAGGGGCGGCGCGCCTGGCGACGATGCTGCTCGTGCTCGTCGTCGCGTTGCTGCTCGTCGAGCGCGGCCAGCGCGGCCGGATGCAGTTCCACGTTCGCAACCCGCGACCGGCGCCGCGCGTACGGCTGCAGGGCGGCGCCGCGCTGCGGGCGACGCTCGTCTGCACGCTGCCGATCGTCTTCGGCTTCGTGCTGCCGGCGACGCTGCTCGTCGTCGAGTGGATCGACGGCGGCGCCCTGCTCGATGCGCGCCTGCTCCAGTGGATCCGCAACACGGCGATCCTCGCCGGCGGCGGCGTGCTCGTCGTGCTGCCGGGGGCGCTCGTCGCCACCTACGCGGCGCGACTGGGCGCCGCGCCGATGCTGCGCGGCGCGCTGGTGCTGGCGAACACGGGCTATGCGCTGCCGGGCGTCGTGCTGGGCGTGGGCCTGTTGATTCTCTCCGGCTGGGCGGACCGCGTGCTCGCGCCGGTCACCTCGGCCTTCGGCGTGCCGGCGCTGTTCGCCGGCGGCAGCGCCGTCGCCTGCATCTACGCCTATGCCGTGCGCTTCTTTTCCGTCGCCTACCAGGGCATCGAGTCGGGCCTGGCGCGCATCGGCCCGTCGATGGACCAGACCGCCCGCAGCCTGGGGCGCCGGCCGCTGCAGGTGCTGCGCGAGATCCACTGGCCGCTGATGCGCCGCAGCGTGGGCGCGGCGGCGCTGCTCGTGTTCATCGACTGCCTGAAGGAGCTGCCGGCCACGCTCGTGCTGCGTCCCTTCGATTTCGACACGCTCGCCGTCGTCACCTACCAGTTCGCATCGGACGAGCGGCTCGCCGAAGCCGCACTGCCGGCGCTGATGATCGTGATCGTGGGCGTGGTTCCCGTCGTGTGGCTGTCGCGCGTGGCGCTGTCGGAAAAACGATGAGGCATGCCGCGCAACGCCCGGCAACGTTCGCCGCACTGCGATATACTCTTGCGCTTTCAGGCGCGTAGCTCAGCTGGTTAGAGCACCACCTTGACATGGTGGGGGTCGGTGGTTCGAGTCCACTCGCGCCTACCAGCGGTTCCTTGGCGAACACGCTGGGATTGCTTCCGGCCTTGCCCTCCTCCGGCTTGAATTGGACCATTTAATGGTCTATATTTCCCGGGAAAGCGATCCGACCGTGATCTGATCGTTTCGGGGGCGACGATGCAAGTATCCGTAACGGAAGCGAAAGGGCAATTGACCGAACTTGTTCGTCGCGCCGAGGCGGGGGAAGAAGTCATCCTGACCCGTCATGGCCAGGCTGCGGCGCGACTCGTTCCGATCCGGCCATTGCCGGACAGGGGTTCGCGACGGGCGCTGATGGCAGCGGTACGCGCGCTCGGTGCCGCCAAGGCGAGTGCCGGGCCGAACGCCGCTCGCAGCCAGGACTTCCTCTACGGCGACGACGGTTTGCCGGGATGATTGCCGTGGATACATCGGCGCTGATGGCGATCCTCCTGGACGAGGGCGCCGCGGAGGATTGCGCGTCGTCGCTCGAGGCGGAGGATCGGATCCTGATATCCGCTGCCACGGTGGCCGAAGCGCTGATCGTCGCGGGCCGCCGCAACGTCGGCGACGAGATGCTTCGATTGATCGATGGCCTCGGTCTCGAGGTCGTCAACGTGACGCCCGCCTCCGCGCTTCGGGTCGCGAGCGCCTGGCGACGATGGGGAAAGGGCCCGAATTCCGCATCGCTGAATTTCGGCGATTGTTTCGCCTACGAGGTTGCGAAGGAACATTCGTGCCGACTGCTCTACGTCGGCGAAGATTTCGACAAGACCGACGTAGAGCGCGTTCTCTGAAGCCCCGGCTCCGATTCCAGCATGGTCCACATCACCCTCCCTGACGGCTCGCAGCGCCGCTTCGACGCGCCGCCCACCGTTGCCGACGTCGCGGCCTCGATCGGCAGCGGACTCGCGCGCGCAGCGCTCGCCGGCAAGGTGGACGGCAAGCTCGTCGACACCTCGTACCGCATCGAGCGCGACGCGAAGGTCGCCATCGTCACCGACCGCGACCCGGAAGGGCTGGAGGTGCTGCGCCACTCCACCGCGCACCTGCTCGCCTACGCGGTGAAATCGCTGTTCCCCGATGCGCAGGTCACGATCGGTCCGGTGATAGAAAACGGCTTCTATTACGACTTCTCCTACAAGAGGCCGTTCACGCCCGAGGACCTGCAGGCGATCGAGGCGAAGATGGCCGAGCTGGCGAAGCGCGACGAGCCGGTCGTCCGGGAGCGCTGGGATCGCGACGAAGCCGTGCGCTTCTTCGAGTCGATCGGCGAGCGCTACAAGGCCGAGATCATCGCGTCGATCCCGGCTGGCGAACCGATCACGCTGTACCGCGAAGGCGAGTTCGTCGACCTGTGCCGCGGCCCGCACGTGCCGTCCACCGGCCGGCTGAAGGTCTTCAAGCTGATGAAGCTGGCCGGCGCCTACTGGCGCGGCGACTCGAACAACGAGATGCTGCAGCGCATCTACGGCACGGCCTGGGCGAAGAAGGAGGAGCAGGACGCCTACCTCCACATGCTCGAGGAGGCCGAAAAGCGCGACCACCGCAGGCTCGGGCGCGAGCTGGATCTCTTCCACATGCAGGACGAGGCGCCGGGGCTGGTGTTCTGGCACCCGAAGGGCTGGGCGATCTGGCAGCAGGTCGAGCAGTACATGCGCGGCGTCTATCGCGACACCGGCTATCTCGAGGTGAAAGGCCCGCAGATCCTCGACCGCAGCCTGTGGGAGCGCACCGGCCACTGGCAGAACTATCGCGAGAACATGTTCACGACCGAGTCGGAGAACCGGTCGTACGCGTTGAAGCCGATGAACTGCCCCGGGCACATCCAGATCTTCAAGTCCGACCTGCGCTCGTACCGCGATCTGCCGCTGCGCTACGGCGAGTTCGGCCAGTGCCATCGCAACGAGCCGTCGGGCGCGCTGCACGGCATCATGCGCGTGCGCGGCTTCACGCAGGACGACGGTCACGCCTTCGTCACCGAAGAGCAGATCCTCGACGAGTGCGTCGCCTTCACGCGCGACCTGCAGCGCGTCTACCGCGACTTCGGCTTCGAGCACATCCTGTACCGCATCGCCACGCGTCCCGAAATGCGCGTCGGCTCCGACGCGTTGTGGGACAAGGCCGAGGCCGCGCTCGAGGAGAGCCTGCGCCGCGCCGGCGTCGAGTTCACGATCGCGCCGGGCGAGGGCGCCTTCTACGGCCCGAAGATCGAGTACACGTTGAAGGACGCGATCGGCCGCGCCTGGCAGTGCGGAACCATCCAGGTCGACTTCAACATGGCCGGCCTGCTCGGCGCGGAATACGTCGCCGAAGACAACTCGCGGCGCGTGCCGGTGATGCTGCACCGGGCGATCGTGGGCTCGATGGAGCGCTTCATCGGCATCCTGATCGAGAACCACGCGGGCGCGATGCCGATGTGGCTCGCGCCGGTGCAGGCGGTGGTCGCGACGATCACCGAAGGGCAGGCGCCCTATGCCCGCGAGGTTGCGGAAAGCCTCGCAAAACAAGGATTTAGGGTCGAATGCGATTTGCGGAACGAAAAGATCAACTATAAAATCCGCGAGCACAGCCTGCAGAAGGTGCCGTACATCCTCGTCGTGGGCGACAAGGAGCGGCAGGCTGGCAAGGTAGCCGTGCGCGCGCGCGGGGGCGCCGAGATCGGTGTCCTCGATGTCGGGGCGTTCGCGGCGCGGCTGTCCGAAGACGTCGCGCTGAAGCGATCCCAACCGCAATGACTCGCCGTGCTCCCCGGGGAGCGGGCGTCGTCGTTGCTTTCGGCGTTGCGTTCGGCCTTTTCCTCTAACGAACCGGAGAACGCAGCATCGCTACTGAACGCCCGCATCGCATCAACGGCGAAATCAACGTCCCCGAGCTGAGACTGGTCGGCATCGACAACGAGCCGATCGGCATCGTGAGCCTGCGGGACGCGCTTCGAATGGCCGAAGATGCGGAAGTCGACCTCGTCGAGATCGCCCCCCAGGCCCGGCCCCCCGTAGCCCGACTGATGGACTACGGCAAGTTCAAGTACCAGGAACAGAAGCGCCAGCACGAGGCGCGGGCCAAGCAGAAGATCATCCAGGTCAAGGAAGTGAAGTTCCGGCCCGGCACCGACGAAGGCGACTACCAGGTCAAGCTGCGCAACCTGCGTCGTTTCCTCGACGAAGGCGACAAGGCGAAGATCACGCTGCGCTTCCGCGGCCGCGAAATGGCGCACCAGGAGTTCGGCGTGCGACTGCTCGAGCGGGTGCGCAACGATGTCGAAGACCTGGCGCAGGTCGAGCAGATGCCGCGGCTCGAAGGGCGGCAGATGATCATGGTGATCTCGCCGAAGCGCAAGAAATAGCAGTACGGCGCCGCGCGAGCGGCGCCTGCAGGGAACCGGCGCCGCTCGCGCGGCGCCCCAGAAGCCGAGCGGGTCCCCGAAGTTCCGGCGGTTGCCGGACACCCGACGAGGCAATCGAAGAAGGCAAGGGCAATCATGCCGAAGATGAAGACGAAGAGAGGAGCCGCGAAGCGGTTCCGCGTGCGCCCCTCGGGCAGCGTCAAGCGCGCGCAGGCGTACAAGCGCCACATCCTCACCAAGAAGACCACGAAGAACAAGCGCCAGCTGCGGGGAACCGCCGAGGTGCGCGCCTGCGACGCGCCGGCGATCAAGGCCCTGCTGCCGTACGCATAAGGAGAGCGCACGATGCCCCGAGTAAAACGTGGAGTGACGGCGCGCGCGCGCCACAAGAAGGTTCTCGCCGCCGCGCGCGGTTTCCGCGGCCGCCGCGGCAACGTCTATCGCGTCGCCAAGCAGGCGGTGATGAAGGCGGGCCAGTACGCCTACCGCGACCGCCGCACGAAGAAGCGCGTGTTCCGCGCGCTGTGGATCACGCGCATCAATGCCGCGGTGCGCGAGCACGGCATGAACTACAGCACCTTCATCGCCGGATTGAACAAGGCGTCGATCGGCCTGGACCGCAAGGTGCTCGCCGACCTCGCCGTGGCCGACAAGCCGGCCTTCGCGGCGATCGTCGCGCAGGTCAAGGCTTCGCTCGGCGCCGCCTGAGCCGGCGCGGCGGACACTCCTCGATGAACGCCTCCGCCGAGTGGGCGGCGACGATCGATCGCCTGCTCGGCGAGATCGGCGCCGCCCGCAATCCGCACGAGCTGGCCAACGCGAAGGCGCGCGCGCTGGGCAAGGACGGCGCGCTGAGCGCCGAGATGAAGAAGCTCGGCGCGCTGTCGCCGGCCGAGCGCGCCGCCGCCGGACGCGCACTGAACGAGACGAAGCAGCGCATCGAAGCGGCGCTGCGCGCGCGCGAAGCCGCGCTCGCCGACGAAGCGCTGCGCGAGCGCCTGGCGCAGGAAGCGATCGACGTCACGCTGCCCGGCAGGGGGCTGGGCGCCGGCGGCCTGCATCCGCTCACGCGCACCATCGAGCGCGTCGAGGCGATCTTCCGTTCCATCGGCTTCGACGTCGCCGACGGGCCCGAGATCGAGGAAGACTTCTTCAATTTCACCGCGTTGAACACGCCGCCCGATCACCCGGCGCGTTCGATGCACGACACCTTCTACGTCGACGCGCGCGACGCCGAAGGCCGCCAGCTGCTGCTGCGCACGCACACGAGCCCGGTGCAGGTGCGCTATGCGCGCACGCACCAGCCGCCGATCCGCGTGATCGCGCCGGGCAAGACCTACCGCGTCGACTCCGACGCCACGCACTCGCCGATGTTCCACCAGTTCGAAGGACTGTGGATCGACGAGCAGGTGAGCTTCACCGACCTGAAGAGCGTCTACGCCGATTTCCTGCGCCGCTTCTTCGAGCGCGACGACCTCGACGTGCGCTTCCGCCCGTCGTATTTCCCGTTCACCGAGCCCTCGGCCGAGATCGACATGCGCTTCGCCGACGGCCCGCTCGCCGGGCGCTGGCTCGAGGTGAGCGGCTCGGGCCAGGTGCACCCGAACGTCGTGCGCAACTTTGGGCTCGACCCCGAGCGCTACATCGGCTTCGCCTTCGGCTCGGGCATCGAGCGCCTGGCGATGCTGCGCTACGGCGTCGGCGACCTGCGCCTGTTCTACGAGAACGACCTGCGCTTCCTGCAGCAGTTCAACGGCTGAGTCCGAAGCTCCCATGCGCATTCCCGAAAGCTGGCTCCGCCGCTTCGTTTCGCCCGACTGGAACGCCGACGAGATCGCCGAGCGCCTGACGATGGCGGGCCTCGAGGTCGAGGAGATCGTGCGGGTCGCGCCGCCGTTCCACGGCGTCGTCGTCGCGCGCGTCGTCGAGGCGTCGCGCCATCCCGACGCCGACCGGCTGAGCGTCTGCGCGGTCGATGCCGGCGACGGACGCATGCGCACGATCGTCTGCGGCGCGCCCAACGTCGCCGCCGGCATGCAGGTGGCCTGCGCGCTGCCGGGCGCCGAACTGCCCGGCGGCTTGAAGATCAAGCCGGTGAAGATGCGCGGCGTGGCGAGCGAGGGCATGCTCTGCTCGGCGCGCGAACTCGGCCTGTCCGAAGATCATTCCGGCATCCTCTCGCTCGATCCGGCGCTGGCGCTCGGCGCCGACCTGCGCGAGGCGCTCGCGCTCGACGAGGCCGTCTTCGAGTTGAAGCTCACGCCGAACCTGGCGCATTGCATGAGCGTGTTCGGCGTGGCGCGCGAACTCGCCGCGCTGAGCGGTGCGCCGCTCAGCGCGCCGGCCTTCGAGCCGGTGCGTCCCGCGCTCGACGATCGGCTTGCGGTGAGCGTGCTCGCGCCCGACCTGTGCGGGCGCTTCTCCGGGCGCATCGTGCGCGGCGTCGATCCGGCCGCACCGACGCCCGAATGGATGAAGCGCCGGCTCGAGCGCGCCGGGCAGCGCAGCATCACTGCGCTCGTCGACATCTCGAACTACGTCATGCTCGAGCTGGGCCGGCCTACGCACGTGTTCGACCTCGACCGCATCGAGGGCGGGCTCGAGGTGCGCTGGGGCCGCCCGGACGAGAGCCTCGAGCTGCTCAACGGCCAGACCATCCCGCTCGATGCCGACGTCGGCGTCATCGCCGCCGGCAATCGCGTCGAGAGCCTGGCGGGCATCATGGGCGGCGAGGCCACCGCGGTTTCCGCGGAAACGCGCAACGTCTACGTCGAGGCGGCTTTCTGGTGGCCGGCGGCGATCGCCGGGCGTCCGCGCCGCTACAACTTCTCCACCGACGCCAGCGCGCGCTTCGAGCGCGGCGTGGACGCGGCGACCACCGTCGAGCACCTCGAGTACGTCACGCGGCTGATCGTCGACGTGTGCGGCGGGGAGGTGGGCCCCATCGACGACGTCGTCACCGGCCTGCCCGCGCGCGAGCCGGTGCGGCTGCGCGCCGATCGCGCGCGCAAGGTGATCGGCGTCGACATCGGCGACGACGAGATCGCGGCGGTCTTCGAGCGGCTGCGCCTGCCCGCGCGGCGCGAAGGCGACGTCTTCCTCGTGCAGCCGCCGTCGTATCGCTTCGACCTGCAGATCGAGGAAGACCTGATCGAGGAGGTCGTTCGCATCTGGGGCTACGAGCGGCTGCCCGTGCGCCCGCCGGTCGGCCCGATGCCGATGCGCGCGGTGCCCGAGTCGCGCCGCAGCGCCGCGCAGCTGGCTCGCGCGATCGCGGCGCGCGACTACCAGGAGGTGATCACCTACAGCTTCGTCGAGTCGGCACTCGATCGCCGCCTGGGCGGCGGCGAGCCGATCCGCCTGCTCAATCCGATCGCCGCGCCGATGGACGTGATGCGCACGACGCTATGGGTCGGGCTGGTGGAGGCGCTGCGCGCGAACCTGAACCGCAAGGCCGCGCGCGTGCGCGTCTTCGAGGTCGGGCGCGTGTTCGCCGCCGATGCCGGGCGCGTCGCCGATGCGCATCACGTGGCGGGCATCGCGCAGCCGCAGCGCGTGGGCCTGCTCGCCTACGGTCCGCAATACGACGAGCAGTGGGGAACCGCGGCGCGGCGCACCGACTTCTTCGACCTGAAGGGCGATCTCGAAGCGATCGTCGCCCCGGAACTGCGCTTCGAAGCCGCAGCGCACCCCGCACTGCATCCGGGGCGTAGCGCGCGCGTCTTCTGCGGCGGCGAGGCGATCGGCTGGATCGGCGAGCTGCATCCGCAGCTGCAGCACGAGCTGGAGCTGCCGCTCGCGCCGATCGTCGCCGAGATCGATCTGGCGCCCGCGCTCGTGCGCCGGGTGCCGGTGCACGAGGACAGCTCGCGCTTCCCGCCGATCGTGCGGGACCTCGCCGTGGTCGTCGACGCCGAGCTTCCGGCTGCTCGCGTGCTCGCCGAAATCGACCAGGCGAGGGCTTCGGAGCCCGTCGCAGGGGTCGTGCGAAACGTGCGACTGTTCGACGAATATCGCGGTAAGGGATTGGAAAATAAGGAAAAAAGCCTTGCCTTCCGGCTGTGGATGCAAGATACTCGGCGTACCTTGAGCGAAGCCGAGGCGGCCGAAGCGGTCGAGGCGATCGTCTCCCGGCTCACCCGATCCGTGGGTGCGAGGCTTCGCTCGGGGCCCCGAAGCGAAGAGCCGTAGCGCATCCCCAGCATTCCCAGGCAGATTCGAGAACGATGGCGGAAACGATGATCCCGTTCGGCCACGCGGTCCCGGACCATCGCAACGAGGCGCCGGTCGACGCGGCGCGCGGCGCCGCCGCTTCGGAGTTCGCGATCCGCTCGGCGCAGGCCTCTCTTCCCGGTGAGCCCGACGCAGACGAGGGGCCGCCGCAGAGCGACGGCTTCACGCTGACCAAGGCCGAGCTGGCCGAGATGCTCTTCGAGCGGGTCGGCCTGAACAAGCGCGAAGCCAAGGACATGGTCGAAACCTTCTTCGACGAGATCCGCGGCGCGCTCGAGCGCGGCGGATGCGTCAAGCTCTCCGGTTTCGGCAACTTCCAGTTGCGCGACAAGCCCCAGCGCCCGGGGCGCAACCCTAAAACCGGCGAGGAAATCCCGATTTCGGCGCGTCGCGTGGTCACCTTCCACGCCAGCCAGAAGCTGAAGTCGCAGATCGAAGGCGCCTAGGAATCTCGTGCCCGGCGCACGCCGCGGCACGGCAAACGATGCAGAAGACCGATACCAAGGCAGCGTTGCCGCCGATTCCCGCGAAGCGCTATTTCACGATCGGCGAAGTGAGCGAGCTGTGCGGCGTGAAGCCGCACGTGCTGCGCTACTGGGAGCAGGAGTTCACCCAGCTGCGCCCGATGAAGCGGCGCGGCAACCGCCGCTACTACCAGCACCACGAAGTGCTGCTGGTGCGGCGCATCCGCGAGCTGCTCTACGAGCAGGGCTTCACGATCAGCGGCGCGCGCAACCGGCTGGGCGAGGCGCAGCAGGCGGCGAAGGGGCGGGAATCGGCTTCGGCGCAGGAAGGGGCGCTGGCGGGCTCGGCAGCCGCCGCGACCGAGACGGCAGCGGCCCCGGCGGCCGTCGATCTCGACGCGATCCGCGCCGAGCTCGAGAAGGCGCTCGAACTGCTGCGCTGAGCGGCTCGCGCGTTCCGGCCGGGCGAGGGCGGGCTGGTATACTTCGCGCCTTCGGGACGTAGCGCAGCCTGGTAGCGCACTTGCATGGGGTGCAAGGGGTCGCGAGTTCGAATCCCGCCGTCCCGACCAATAAATCAAGGGCTTACGTTGAAAGACGTAAGCCCTTTTCCTTTCGGGCAGCTCCTGCGCGGCGCACGCCGGGCCGCCCGAGCCTGCGTCATGCCGCCTGCTGCCGAAGCGGCCCCGCGTGACGTTCGATCACCGGATAGAAATCCCGGTTCTCGCGCTGCATCCTCTCGTGCACCGCCTTGAGCACACGGTTGGCGTCGAGGCGAAAGCCCGCAGGGTCGCCGTGCACGCGCTCGGGCGTGTTCCATCGGCGGGCGAATTCCACGTACGCCGCCGCGATCGAGTTCATCTCCTGCTGGAACTGCCATCCGAGCATCGCGAGCGTGCGATTGCCGCTCGCCTGCAGCTCCGGATACAGGACACGGTCCTCGGCGCTCAGGTGCAGCTTGATCACCGAGCTCATCGCCACGATGCGCCGCGCGATCTCCGCGGCATTCTCGGCGATGCCGTCGTGGCTGAGCGCGCGCAGCGCGGCGATGCCCTCGAGGATTCGTTCGTGGTCGTGCTTGAAGCGATCGATGTTCATCGTGCGGGCTCCTGGGCGTCTAGAAGATGTATGACGAATAAATCTTATTGGTTCCCATGCCTCCTGCAAGGCTACGGTTCGCTGCGCCGACGGACGGCGGAACCGGCGCCACGATCGGTCGGCAGCATGGCTGCGTGCGCCGCCCGGCGGTCGCCGGCTTATGATCGGACAGTACGAACGTCGCAGCGCGTCGCGCCTGCCGTTCCCGCGAGCCCATCGACGATGCAGCCTTTCCATCTCGCCTTCCCCGTGCACGATCTCGCCGCCGCCCGCGCGTTCTACGGCGAACTGCTCGGCTGCCCCGAGGGGCGCAGTTCGAACGAGTGGATCGACTTCGATCTCTACGGGCACCAGATCGTCGCGCATCTCGCGCCCGATCATCCGCGCGCGAAATCGCACAACGAGGTCGACGGCGACGCCGTTCCTGTGCCGCATTTCGGCGTCGTGCTGTCGATGGACGACTGGCATCGCCTCGCCGGGCGCCTGCGCGCCGCCGGCACGCGCTTCGTCATCGAGCCGCACGTGCGCTTCCCGGGGCTGCCCGGCGAGCAGGCGACGATGTTCTTCCTCGATCCTTCCGGCAACGCCCTGGAGTTCAAGGCGTTTCGCGACCTGTCGGCGCTGTTCGCGAAGCAGTAGGTCGCGGAAGCGGGCGAGGAATCAGCGCTGCTCGCTCGTCTCGCGCAGCAGCGGTTCGGCGAACAGCTCGTCCAGCGGCGCCGCCTTGCCGACCAGCTCGCCCTGGATGTGGTCGACGCCCAGCTCGGTGAGGCGATCGAGGATTTCCTGGTTGTGCACGTGCTCGGCGACCGTGCGGATGTTCAGCCGACGCGCGACGCGCACGGTGGACAGCACGATCTCCTCGTCGATGGCGCTGGTCACCAGGTTGCGGATGAACGAGCCGTCGATCTTCAGGTAGTCGAGCGGGAAGCGCTTCAGGTACTCGAAGGTGGCCAGTCCGGTGCCGAAGTCGTCCAGCGCGATGCCGAAGCCCTCGGCCTTCAGGTCGTCGACCAGCCGCGAGGCGGCGGCCGGATTGCGGATCGCCTCGCTCTCGGTGATCTCGAAGACGATCTTCTCGGGCGGAATGCCGAATTCGGCGCGCTGCTCGCGGATGTAGCCGGCGATGGTGCCGTCGCTCATCGTGAGCCCCGACAGGTTGATCGAGCACTTCCAGGTGCGCGCCAGCGCGTCGGGGCGCGCGGCGAGCCACGAGAAGATGCGCCGGATCACGCCGCGATCCATCGCCGGCGTCATCTGCGCCTGCACGGCGAGCGACAGGAACTCGGGCGGACGGATCAGGCCGCCGTCGCGATCGAGCAGCCGGATCAGCACCTCGTAGGAGAGCATCCCCGCCGGCGCTTCCGGGTCGACGATCGGCTGGGCGTGCAGCTCGAAGCGCTTCTCGCGGATCGCTTCGCGGATGTGCTCGATCTTGCCCTGGTGCGCACGCCGCGCGTCGATCATCGTCTGCGACAGCGGCTCGACGAACAGCTGCGGCTCGCGCACGCTCGCCGCGATCGCCATCGCGTCCGACAGCGACATCAGGCAGTCCTCGCTGTTGATCAGTGCGTGCCGGTCGACGAGCAGGCCGCCGACGCAGGTCTGCAGCCGCACGCTGCCGTTCACCGTCTTGAAGAGCTGGCCGTTGAGCTGCGAATACACCTCGCGCGCCACCGATCGCACCTGCGCGACCGAGTCGGCTTCGATCAGCAGCGCGAAACGCCCGCCCGACAGGCGCGCGGCGGCGCGAGTGCCCGGCTGGCGCAGCAGCAGCGCGGCCGCATTCTGCTCGAGCTGCAGCGCCGGCATCGTTCCGCACAGGTCGTTGAGCGTGTCGAAGTTCGTCAGGTGCAGCCCGATCAGGCCGTAGTCGGGACGCGTGGCCATCGCCAGCCGTTCGCCGACCTCGGCGATCAGGCCGCGGTCGTTGAGCAGTCCGGTCGACATGTCCTCGCGCGCCTGGGCGCCGACGCGCGCGAGCGCGAAGCGGCGGTCGCTGGCGATCGCCTGCAGCATCAGCGCGACGACGATCGCCGTGAAGACGAGCATCGACGCTTCGATCGCGCGACCGAAGGTGTCGGCCGCGGCGGCGATCTGGTGCGAGCGCACGACGAGCAGCGGCAGCGTCGTCACGACGAGCGAGAGCGCGGTGGCGCGCTCGTTCATCCGGATCGAGATCCAGACGACGATCGGGAAATAGAGGAACAGCAGCGCGTAGGCGTAGGTGCCGTAGCCGAGCAGCGACAGGCCGAGGCTGGCCGCGACGACCAGCATCGTCAGGACGAACGCCGGCGCGTCGAGCAGCGGCTCGTCGTGGCCGGCTTCCGCGGCGGCGGGCGTCAGCGACTGGCCGAACCAGGCGAGCAGCGCCGGGGCGACCAGCAGCACGCCGAGCGAGTCGATCAGCCACCAGACGAGGAAGCGGTGCGCCCAGTGCACCTCGCCGATGCCGCCGATGACGAAGATGCCGGTGCCGGCGAAGCCTGCGTCGATCGGCGCGGCCACGAGCACGACGACCGCGATGAAGCGCACGGCGGTGTCGAGGCGGTATTCCGGCGGCTTCCAGTCGTTCAGGCGGCGCAGCATCGCCGCGGCGAGCGTCGGACCCAGCGCGCTGGCGGCGAACACGCTCGCCGTGACGCCCGCATTGCCGAATTCGATCCACGCCCACAGCGCGGCGCCCGCCGCGGCCGGCAACGACCAGGCGAGCCCGTAGCGCCAGGCGAAGGCGAAGGCCACCGCGGCACCCGGCCAGACGAGCAGCAGGTCGATCGTGGTGAACGAGACCAGTTGCGCGACCAGGCACGCGAGGAACGCGATGCCGATGGCGAGCAGCATTCGGGGGAAGGGGGCGAGGCCGCCTTCCCCGGGCAGCGGGTGCGCTGACGATTCGGACAAGGGCACTGGGACGACGCTTCGCTCGACGGCGAAGTGTAATCCAGGCGGGGGGCGGCGCGTTGCGTGCGCCGACCGTCGGTGGCGTTCGAGGAAGAGAAGGGAGAAGGGGAAAAGCTCCGGGCGCGACGAATCGCGCGTTCCGGTTTCCCCCCTTCTCCCTTCTCCGCCGCCGTCAGGCGGCAAGCAATTCCCGCAGCACGAACGGCAGGATCCCGCCGTGCCGGAAGTAGTCGACTTCGATCGGCGTGTCGATGCGCGACAGCAGGCGCACGGTTTCCGAGCTTCCGTCCTTGCGGCGGATCGTCAGCGCGATTTCCTGCTGCGGCTCGAGCACCGCCGGCACGTCGATGTCGAAGCGTTCGTCGCCGCGCAGCTCGAGCGTCTCCCAGCTCTGGCCGGCGGGGAACTGCAGCGGCAGCACGCCCATGCCGACCAGGTTCGAGCGGTGGATGCGCTCGAAGCTGCGCGCGACCACGGCCTTCACGCCGAGCAGCTGCGTGCCCTTGGCCGCCCAGTCGCGCGACGATCCGGTGCCGTACTCCTCGCCGCCGAAGATCACGGTGGGAGTGCCTTCCTCGACGTAGCGCATCGCGGCGTCGTAGATCGGCATCTTCTCGCCGGAGGGCTGGTGCAGCGTCACGCCGCCTTCCTCGCGCGTGCCGTCGGCGCGCGGCGGGATCATCAGGTTCTTGATGCGCACGTTGGCGAAGGTGCCGCGCATCATCACCTCGTGGTTGCCGCGGCGCGCGCCATAGGAGTTGAAGTCGGCGCGCGTGACGCCGTTGGCGATCAGGTACTGCCCGGCGGGCGACGATTCCTTGATCGAGCCGGCCGGCGAGATGTGATCGGTGGTGATCGAATCGCCGAACAGGCCGAGCGCGCGCGCGCCGCGGATCGGCGCGGCGGCGGCGCCCGGGGTCATCGTGAAGCCTTCGAAGAACGGCGGCTCGGCGATGTAGGTCGAGCGCGGCCAGTCGTAGACCTGCCCCTGGGCCGCCGGCACCGCGTTCCACAGCGCGTGGTCGCGCGTGAGGTCGGCGTACAGGCGGCGGAAGGTCTTCGCGTCCATCGCGTACTGCATCAGCTCGGCGACTTCGGCGGTGCTCGGCCAGACGTCGCCCAGCCAGACGTCGCGGCCTTCGCGGTCCTTGCCGATCGGCTCGGTCATCAGGTCGACGTTGACGTTGCCGGCGATCGCGTAGGCGACGACCAGCGGCGGCGAGGCGAGGAAGTTCGCGCGCAGGTTCGGATGGATGCGCGCCTCGAAGTTGCGGTTGCCCGAGAGCACGGCCGCGCAGACGAGGTCGTTGGCCACGATCGCCTCGTTGAAGCCGGCCGGCAGGTCGCCGGCGTTGCCGATGCAGGTGGTGCAGCCGTAGGCGGCCAGGCCGAAGCCGATCTCGGTGAGCGGCTCCAGCAGCCCCGCGCGCTGCAGGTAGTCGGTGACCACGCGCGAGCCGGGGGCGAGCGAGGTCTTCACTTTCGGGTCGACCTTCAGTCCGCGCGCGACGGCCTTCTTCGCGAGCAGGCCGGCGGCCAGCAGCACGCCCGGGTTCGACGTGTTCGTGCACGAGGTGATCGCGGCGATCAGCACGTCGCCGTTCTTCAGCTCCGTGCCGTCGGCCGCGCGATAGCCGCGGCCGAGGTCGGCCGGGTCCTTGGCGAAGCCGTTCTGCGCCACCGGCTTGGAGAACAGGTCGACGAAGGTGCTCTTGACGTTGCCGATCTCGATGCGGTCCTTTCGGCCCGGCGAGCGAGGGCGCGACGGTGCCGAGGTCGAGCTGGACCACCTTCGAGTAGCGCAGGTCGCCGAGTTCCGAGACGCCGAACAGGCCCTGCGCGCGGAAATAGCTCTCGAGCGCGTCGACTTCCTCGTCGGTGCGGCCGGTGCCCACGAAGTACTCGAGCGTCTTCTCGTCCACCGGGAAGAAGCCCATCGTCGCGCCGTACTCGGGCGCCATGTTCGCGATGGTGGCGCGGTCGGGCACGGCCAGCGAGCGCGTGCCTTCGCCGAAGAACTCGACGAACTTGCCGACCACCTTCTCCTTGCGCAGCATCTCGGTGATCGTCAGCACCAGGTCGGTGGCCGTGCAGCCTTCGCGCAGCCGGCCCTTCAGGTGCACGCCGACGACGTCGGGCGTGAGGAAATACACCGGCTGGCCGAGCATCGCCGCTTCGGCCTCGATGCCGCCGACGCCCCAGCCGACGACGCCGATGCCGTTGATCATCGTCGTGTGGCTGTCGGTGCCGACCAGCGAGTCGGGGTAGGTGACTCCGTCGCGCTCGTGCACGCCGCGCGCGAGGTACTCGAGGTTCACCTGGTGGACGATGCCGATGCCCGGCGGCACGACCTTGAAGGTGTCGAAGGCCTGCATGCCCCACTTCATGAACTGGTAGCGCTCGGCGTTGCGCTCGAACTCGAGCTTCATGTTCAGGTCGAGCGCGTCGGGACGACGGTAGTGGTCGATCATCACCGAGTGGTCGACGACGAGGTCGACCGGCACCAGCGGCTCGATGCGCTTCGGGTCCTTGTCCATGCGCGCGGCGACGTTGCGCATGGCGGCGAGGTCGGCGAGCAGCGGCACGCCGGTGAAGTCCTGCAGCACGACGCGCGAGACGACGAAGGGAATCTCGTCGACGCGCTTGTCGTTCGGCTTCCAGTTGGCCAGCTGCGCGACGTGCGCCTCGGTGATCTTCTTGCCGTCGACGTTGCGCAGCACCGACTCGAGCACGATGCGCAGCGAAACGGGCATCTTCGCCACGTTCGGGAAGCTGCGCGCGAGCGCGGGCAGCGAGTACATCGTGGATTTCTTCCCGGACTTCAGCCGGAATTCCTTCAGCGTGTCGAACGCGTTGTGGGGCATGGCAATGAGCCTCGTCGGAGAGCGAATGCGGGGAGGGGAGCGGCGGCTTGCGCCTTCAATGCGGGTTCTGCGCGCCTGCACGCGGGCGCGTTCGCGATCCGGTGCGCGGCGGCGGCGTTTCGGGTTCGGCCCGGAACTGGCCGTCGACCATGTTCAGCGTGCCCATGCCGGGCACGACGACGTCGCCGGGTTTCTGGCCGCTGGCGCAGGGGCCGAGCCAGCGCGCTTCGAGGGCATCCTTGTCCTCGCGGCGCACGCCGGCCAGCGGCGGGTCGTACTGCACGACCGTGTCGATGCGGTAGCGATGAAGGAAGTC
>QEVN01000015.1 GCA_003576795.1 Burkholderiales bacterium | reverse complement strand
GCGAAGCGCTACACGATAGCGACCTTGCCTGTTGCCGGCCGGGATACCCCTGGTGCTCCAGCGATACCCGACGCCCGGGCTGCGAAAGGCGGCGTTTGCGTGCGGAATACGGTTTGCGTAGCCGAAAGTGCAGCGTTCTGCAGCGTACAGGCAGTGCCGACGCTCGCACCCGAAATGCGCGGGACTCGCGCATTCCGGCTCGGGCCGGGAGGCGCCGGCATCCGGCCTCCGTACCGCGCGTTGCAACGCCGCGCAGGCGAGCAACTGCACGCCGTCGTCGTCTGCCGCCTTCCTACCGCCCCCCGTGCAGCCTCGCCAGCAGCTCGATCAACTGCCGCCGCTCCTTCTCCGACAGCACCGCCGTGAACTCGTCCTCGTGGCGCATCATCAGCGTCTTCATCCGCCGCAGCGCCGACACACCGGCCTCGGTGAGCCGGATGCTGTAGCTGCGCTTGTCGTACGGCGAGGGTTCGCGAACGATGAGCCCGCGGCTTTCGAGCTGGTCGATGACCTTGACGATCGCCGAGCGGTCGACCTCCATCGCTTCGGCGAGGCGGCTCTGCGCGAGGCCCGGATTGGCCTCGATCACCTGCAGCATGCCGAGCAGGCCCGGCGTGATGTCCATCTCGGCGCCGACCGTGCGCGAGAAGTGCCGGAAGATCGCGACCTGCGTTCGACGCAGGTGATAGCCGAGCACCTGCGGCAGCAGCCCGAAGGACACCGGCTGGCCGGTGCGCGCCTCAGCGCCCGCCGAGCGGCTGCCTCGCGGGGCCTCGTGATGCGGCGATGCGCCGCCGCGCGACGCCTCCGGACCCGCCGCCCGCGCTTCCGCCGTTTCCGCGGCCCGCTTCACGCTCGCGCCGCGCCGTCGGACCTCGCCGCTTCGTTCCACAGCATGTCGATCAGCCGACGCGCGGCGGTGCGCATCACGCGTCGACGATACTTGGCGCCGACCACCGTCGTCTTCAGCGGGTTGCCGATCTTCAGCAGGGCGGCGGCGAGATCGGCCGCTGCCGCGTCGTCCCATGCGCGCCCGGCGAGCTCGGCGGTGGGCACCATCAGCGGCGCCGAGTTGGTGCCGGTGATCGCGACGCGCAGCTCGCCGATCCGGTCGTTGTCGCGCCGAAGTGCGGCGGCGATGCCCGCCAGCGGGAAGTCGACCGCGTCGCGCTCCCTCACCTTCGCGTAGCCGGCACGCCATCCGTCCATCGCCGGCAGCACGACCGCGGCCAGCGCTTCGCCGGGGGCGAGCGCCAGGTGCGCCGCGCCGTCCTCGCGATACAGCTCGGCGATCTTCGCGCGGCGCGCCGTGCCCGGCGTGGCGATCACGGCTTCGGCGCCGAGCGCCATCAGCACCGGTGCGACGTCGCCGTGATAGGTGGCGTAGCAGCGGTCGCTCTTGACGACGACATGGCACTTGTCGCCCTTGTACTTCAGGCAGTAGCCGTTGCCCTTGCGCCACCAGTCGCTCTGGTTGAAGAAGACGCAGCGCGTGTCCTGGCACAGGTTGCCGCCGAGCGTGGCGGCGGCGCGGTGGTTCGGTCCGGCCACCTGCAGCGCCGCCTGCGCCACCGCGGGATAGTGGGCGAGCACCTCGGGGTGCTGCGCGAGCTCGTCGAGCGTGACGCCGGCGCCCAGCCACAGCGCGCCTTCGACGCGCCGCACCGAGGCCAGATCGGCGATGGCGCCGAGGTCGATCAGGTCGGCGGGTTCGCCGAGTCCGCGTCGCAGGTTGACGAGCAGGTCGGTGCCGCCGGCAACGAAGCGCGCGCCGGAGAGCGTCGCCTTCAGGCGCACCGCCTCGTCGAGCGTCTCGGGGCGATGCAGCTTCAGTTCGGGCATCAGGTTCATGCTTTCGCTCCTTCGCGCGCCTCGAGCAGGTCGCTCATGCACTCGGGGTTCAGCGGCATCGTGTAGGCGCGCACGCCGACCGCTTCGTGCACGGCGTCGGCCAGCGCCGGCAGGAATCCGGCGAGCATGCCTTCGCTCGCTTCCTTGGCGCCGAAGGGACCGTTCGGGTCGATGCTCTCGACGATCAGCACTTCGATGTCGGGACTCTCGACCATCGTCGGCACGCGGTAGTCGAGCAGGTTGCCGTGCATCATCCGGCCTTCGCTGTAGTGGGTCCGCTCGGACAGCGCCTGTCCCATGCCCATCCAGACGCCGCCCTGCACCTGGCCCTCGACGGCGAGCGGATTGAGCGCCCGGCCGACGTCGACCGCCACCCACACCTTCTCGGCGGTGACCTTGCCGGTGACTTCGTCCACCGAGCACTCGACGACCTGCGCCGCGTAGCAGAAGCCCATCGTCGCGCCGATCGCGCTGGCGCGGATCTCCTTGCTGCCCATGAATTCCTTGGGACTGGTGAAGGTGCCCTTCACCGTGATCGGGCCGGTGTCGACGAGCGCCGCCTTGACCACGTCGTGGAAGTGCAGCTCCTTGTCGGTGCCGGCGACGCGGAACATCTCGCCCACGCGCTCGATGTCGTTCGCGCTGGCTTCGAGCTTGTGGGCCGCCGCGTCGATCAGGATGCGTTCGAGCTGCCGGGCCGCGTCGATCGCGGCGTTGCCGACCATGAAGGTGACGCGCGACGAATAGCTGCCGTTGTCCTTCGGCGTGAGCGCGCTGTCGGCCGATACCACGCGCAGGCGCTGCCAGTCGACGCCCATCACTTCGGCGACCATCTGCGCAGCCATCGTGTTCGAGCCCTGCCCGATGTCGGCGGCGCCGGTCAGCACGGTGATGCCGCCGTCGAAGTCCAGGCGAAGGTTGACCACCGCGTGCGGCTCGCCGGTCCAGTGCTTCGGCGTCGTCGTGCCGGAGACGAAGTGCGAGCAGGCGATGCCGAGCCCGCGCCCCTTGGGCATCTTCCCGCGCCGCTCGTCCCAGCCGGAAGCCTTCTTCACCTTCTCGAGGCATTCGGGCAGGCCGTAGCTCATCACCCGTTGCGCATAGGCGGTGACGTAGGGGATCTCGGGCAGCAGGTTCCGCTGGCGCACGACGATGTGGTCGATGCCGAGTTCGTCGGCCATCTCGTTCATCAGCGATTCGAAGGCCGCGCGCGCGTCGACCGTGCCGTGGCCGCGCTGCGCGCCGCAGGGCGGCAGGTTCGTGTAGACGCGCCAGGCGTCGTGCTTGATCGCCGGGATGTCGTAGATGCCGTGCAGCAGCGAGCCGGTGTAGAGGATCGTGATGATTCCGTAGCCCGCGTAGGCGCCGCCTTCCTGCGTGGCCTGCAGGTGGCAGGCGGTGAGCCTGCCCTCGCGCGTCATGCCGAGCTTGACGGTGATCTTCGTGTCGGGACGGCCGCGATGCGCGAGGAAGGTTTCCTCGCGCGTCTGCAGCAGGCGCACGGTGCCGCCCGCCTTGCGCGCGAGCAGCGCCGCGATGATCTCGAAGTGCAGCGCCTCGGTGCGCTGGCCGAAGCCGCCGCCGAGGAAGGGCTTGACGACGCGGATGTGCGCCTGGTCCATCTCCAGGCACTGCGCGACCTTCAGCAGCACGTAGTAGGGGACCTGCGTGGTCGTGTGCAGCGTGAGGTGGCCGCGCTCGGGGTCGTACTCGGCCAGCGTCGCGTTGGGCTCCATCTGCGCGTGGCAGACCTCGGCGTAGTCGTAGCTCTTCTCGCGCACGAGGTACGCCGCGGCGAAGCCGGCTGCCGTGTCGCCGAACTCGGCGTGCACTTCGCGCAGCACGTTGTTGGGCTTCTCGGCGTGGATCGGCTCGGCGCCGGGCTTCATCGCCTTCTTCGCGTCGAAATACGCGGGCAGCTTCTCGTACTCCACGCGGATCAGCTCGAGCGCGCGCGTGGCGGTGGCCTCGTCGACCGCGGCCACGGCCGCGATCGGGTCGCCGCGGTAGCGCACCTTCTCGCGCGCCAGCGGAAACTCGTTCTCGGCGATCGGCAGCACGCCGAAGGGAACGCGGCAGTCGTCGCCGGTGACGACCGCCACCACGCCCGGCAGCGCTTCGGCGGCCGAGGTGTCGACGACCCGCAGGCGCGCGTGCGGCACGGGGGAGCGCAGGATGCGCCCGCACAGCGCGCCGACCGCGGGCAGGTCGGCCGTATATTTCGCGCGGCCGGTGACCTTGTCGACGCCGTCGATCAGCGGCGTGCGCACGCCGACCGTGCCGACGCGCGTCTTCTCGAGTTGCGCGATGCTCATGGCGCCACCTTGCGCGCGGCGGCGGCGGTCTCCACCGACTCGATGATCTTCACGTAGCCGGTGCAGCGGCACAGGTTGCCGCCGAGCGCCGCCTTGATCTCTTCGCGGCTGGGGTCCGGATTGCGCCGCAGCAGCGCTTCGGCCGTGGTGATCATGCCGGGCGTGCAGTAGCCGCACTGTGCGCCGAGCTTCTCGTGGAAGGCCTGCTGCAGCGCGCTCATCTTTCCGCCGTGGGCCAGGCCCTCGACGGTCTCGATGCGCCGGCCTTCCATCTGCGCGGCCAGCGTCGAGCACGACAGGCGGGGCTTGTCGTCGACCAGCACGGTGCAGGCGCCGCACTCGCCGCCGTCGCAGCCCTGCTTGGTTCCGGTGAGACCGACCACCTCGCGCAGGTAGTCGAGCAGCAGCATGCCGTCGGGGACGACGTCCTCGCGTTCGCGACCGTTGACGATCACGCTCAGGATCGAGCGCGCGCGCTTCTTCTTCGGGGAGGGGGCGGCGGCGCGTTGGCCGTCCACCGCCGTGGAGTCTTCCGCCAGAATCGATGTCATTGCCCCGCCTCCTTCCGAGCGTCGTGGCCGGCGACGGCTCCAAGCGGAGCGGCCGCCAAGATTGTTGATCAGGTAAACATTCTGTCCACCTCGGGTGGGGCTGCCCTTGATGTGAATCAACCCGGGTTCAGGAGTTGCGGGGGGCGCCGAGCACGCCGTGCAGCACGCGCAGCAACTCGTCGAGTTGCAGCGGTTTCGTCAGGTGCCCGTCGAAGCCGGCTTCCGCGCTGCGGCGCGCATCGGCCGCGCGCCCGGCGCCGGTGAGCGCGACCACGCGCAGGTCGTGCAGTGCCGGGTCGGCGCGCAGCCGGGAGAGCAGTTCGAATCCGTCGAGGCCGGGCATCGCGATGTCGGTGACCAGCACATCGAAGCGTTCGGCGTGCAGCGCGTCCAGCGCCTTGCTCGCGTCGTTCGCCGACACGACGCGCGCCCCTTCCAGCTGCAGCAGGTGCCGCAGCACCTCGGCGCTCGCCTCGTCGTCGTCGACGACGAGCACGCTGCGGCCGGCGAGCGACCGATGGGCCGCGGATGCGGTCGGCGAAGCGGCGGGCACCACTTTCGACGGAAGCCGGACCGTGAAGACGCTTCCCTTGCCCAGGCCCTCGGAATGCGCCTCGATGCTTCCGCCGTGCGCGTCGACCAGATGCCGCACCACGGCGAGCCCCACGCCGAGTCCGCCCTGGCGGCGCGTGGACGAGGGCTCGGCCTGCACGAACATCTCGAAGATGCGGGCGAGCATGGCGGGCCCGATGCCGGCGCCGGTGTCGCTCACTTCGAGGCGGACACCGCGCTCCTCGGCGGCCAGCCGCACGTCGACGCGGTCGCCTTCCGAGGAGAACTTCAGCGCGTTGCTCAGCAGGTTCCAGACGATCTGCTCGATGCGGATCGGATCGGCCTCGATGGGCAGCGGCGCGTCGGGCACGTCGAGCGACAGCGCGATGCGCTTCTCGGCGGCTTCCTCGGCCATCGTCGAGACGATCGTGCGCACCGTTTCGCAGACGTCGAACTCGCGTATCTGCAGGCGCAGCTTGCCCGTGTTGATCCGCGACAGGTCGAGCAGGTCGTCGATGATCTGCGCCTGGCCGAGCACTGCCTGGCGGATCGCCATCGCGGCACCGGAGATTTCCGGAATGCCGCGCGCTTCGGGAAGGCGGGCGAGCAGTTCGGCGTTGAGCTGGATCAGGTTCAGCGGATGCTTCAGCTCGTGCGACATCACCGCGAGGAACTCGTCCTTCATCTCGCTGGCCGACTGCGCCTCGGCGCGTGCCGCGCTCTCGCGGCGCAGCAGCGTCTCGCGCGCGGCATCGGCCTTCTTCGCCAGCGTGATGTCGCGCGCGATCTTTCCGTAGCCGCACAGCTCGCCGTTCTCGTACATCGGGGCGAGGATGCCGCTGCAGTAGATCGGCGTGCCGCCCTTGCGCAGCATCCATCGTTCATCGGAGGCGCGGCCCTCTTCGCGCGCGATGCGCATCTCGTCTTCGAAGACGCCCTGCTCGACGTCGGCCGGCGTGAACACCAGCGCGAGCGACTGGCCCTGCACCTCGCCGGCGGTGTAGCCGAAGACGCGTTCGGCGCCGACGTTCCAGCTGGTGACTTGCCCTTCGACGTCGATCGTGATCATCGCGAAGTCGCGCGCGCTTTCGCTGAGCCTGCGCAGGTCCTCCTCGACCCGGCGACGCGCGGTGATGTCGACGAAGCTGAGCACGGCGCCGTCGATGCGGTCTTCCACGGTGCGGTAGGGCAGCACGCGCGCGAGATACCAGCGCCCGTCCTCGGAGCCGACCTCCCGCTCGATCACGCGCAGCGACTGGAAGGCTTCGGCGGCGTCGGCGGCGAGCGAGTCGTAGTGAAGGCGATGGCGGATGTCGAGCAGCGAGCGGCCCACGTCGCTGGGAATGACGTTGAACAGGCGCGTGGCCGGCGGCGTGAAGCGCTTGATCGTCATCGCCCGATCGACGAAGACGGTGGCGATGTCGGTGGCGCTGATGAGGTTCTGCAGGTCGTCGTTGATCTTGCCCTTTTCCTCGATCTTCAGCTTCAGCTCGGCGTTGACCGTGAGCAGCTCCTCGTTGATCGACTGCAGTTCCTCCTTGCTCGTGTCCAGCTCCTCGGTGGCGGCGCGCAGTTCCTCGTTGATCGCCTGCAGCTCCTCGTTGGACGCCTTCAGTTCCTCGGTGGAGGTGTCGGACTGCTCGATCGTCGTCTGCAGCTGTTCGCGCACGCGGCGCAGCTCCCCCTCGAGGTGGGCGACGACCGGGTCCTCGCCTTCGCGTGCCGTGACCGGGATGCGGCCGGCGTCCTCCACCTCCTCGAAGGTGACGAGCAGCAGCTGCCTGCCGTTGTCCTGCTCGCCGACCCAGCGCGCCGTCACGCCGGCCAGGTACGCACGGCCGTCGCGCTCGACGCGCACGCTGCGCGAACGCACGGCATGGCCTTCGGCGATCGCCTGGAACATCGCGGCGCGCAGCTCGGCGCGCAGTTCGGGCTGCACGAGATTCGCCAGGTGCAGAGACGGTTCTCCGCCGGGAACGTGCAGATAGCGCGCGGCCTCGGGAGAGACGTCGAGCACGTCGCCGTCGGCGTCGACAAGGACGGTGGGCGCGTAGCGCGCCACCAGGCGCCGATGCAATTCGCCGGGCGAGTGCGGGCGCGTCGAGGTGCCCGCGTCGAGCGCTGCGAGAGGCCGGGCGGGCGCGGGCGCGGTGTCGAGATGGGGCAGCGGCCGCGGCGTGCGCGACGTCGCCATCGAACGGAAGATGCGGTGCTTCTTGTCGACCACCGCATACAGCTCGGCGGTGGTGTCGACCGACTCCGAGCTTCCGAGGAACAGATAGCCGCCGGGGCGCAGCGCGAAGTGGAAGGCCTCGAGCACCGATGCGTGGATCGAGCGGTCGAGGTAGATCAGCAGGTTTCGGCAGCAGACCAGGTCGAGTTTCGAGAACGGAGGATCGCGCAGCAGGTTGTGCGGCGCGAACATCACCTTCTCGCGCACTTCCTTGCGGATGCGATACTGCCCCGACGGGTCGCGATCGAAGAAGCGGCGCAGGCGCAACGGCGTGACGTCGGCCTCGATCGCCGCGGGGTACTGGCCGATGCGTGCGATCTCGATCGCCACTTCGTCGATGTCGGTGGCGAAGACCTGGATGCGCGGCGGATACGGCAGCGTGGCCGCGTGCTCGCACAGCAGGATCGCGATCGAGTACGCCTCCTCGCCCGACGAGCAGCCGGCCACCCAGGCGCGCACCGAGCCGTCGCCGGCCTGCTCGAAGATCTTCGGGATCGCCTCGTGCATCAGCGCGTCGAAAGCTTCCGGGTTGCGAAAGAAGTTCGTCACGCCGATCAGCAGGTCTTTCAGTAACGCATGCGCCTCGTCGGTGTCGCGCTGCAGCAGCTGCAGGTAGGCGGGCAGCGTGGGAACGCCATGCACCTGCAGGCGCCGCTCGAGGCGGCGCAACAGCGTCGCGCGCTTGTACTTGCGAAAGTCGTGCCCGGTGCGCGCGCGCAGCAGCAGCAGGATCTCGCGCAACGTGGCTTCGGCCAGCCGTGCCGCGTGCGGTTCGGTGATCGCGGAGGTCTCTGCCTCGTCGTCGATCGGCGGCAGCCGGATCTCGCGCGTCGTGCGCACCAGCTCGCCGATGCGCGCCGGCATCTCGGCCACCGGCAGCACCCAGTCGGCGCAGCCGCTGGCGACCGCGGCGCGCGGCATGCCGTCGAACTCGGCGTCGTCCGGCTGCTGCACGAGACACAGCCCGCCGTGCTCGCGGATCGCGCGCAGCCCCAGCGCGCCGTCCGACGAGGCGCCCGAGAGCACCACCGCCACCGCGTGGTTGCGGTGCACGGCGGCCAGGGAGCGGAAGAAGCGGTCGATCGCCAGCCCCCGCTCCTGCGGCGGCATTTCGATCGGCTGCAGGAAGTCGTCGGTCATCGTGAGCAGCCGGTTGGGCGCGATCACGTAGACGTGGTTCTTCTCGATCGGCAGCCGCTTTTCGATCGCGACCACCGGCATCGCGGTCTTCGCCTGCAGCAGGCTCGGCAGCGAGCTGAGGTGCGTGGGCGACAGGTGGACCACGACGACGAAGGCGGCCCCCGGTTCGGCGGGCATTGCCTCGAAGAACGCCTGCAGCGCGCGCAGGCCGCCGGCGGAAGCGCCCAGTCCGACGACGAGGAAGTCGAGCGACGAAGGGAGGGCCGAGCCGGAGAAGGGGGTAGCGCTGTCGCTGCGCATCGATGAGACTCCGGTCAGGCGGGCCGCTTGCTTGCGGCAGTGGAAGGGTTGCGCCGCCGAAGGCGGAACCGCCGTTCGAGACGAACCCGCCCCGCCTCCGATGTACGACCGTACTCCCGACCGCCCCGCTTACCACCGCGACACCGTCGTCATCGGCGCATCGGCAGGAGGGATACAGGCACTGCGGATGATCGTGCGCGAGCTTCCGTCGCCGTTTCCGGCAGCCGTGCTCATCGTACTGCACATCGGAAACCATGAAAGCGCGCTCGCGGCGATCCTTCGTGCGAGCGGGCCGCATCCGGTGATCCAGCCGAGCGACGGCGAGCCGGTGCGGCCGGGGCACATCTACGTGGCCGTTCCCGATCGCCACATGCTGCTCGAGTACGACCGGATCCGGCTGTCGCGCGGACCGCGCGAGAACCACACGCGCCCGGCGATCGATCCGCTGTTCCGCTCGGCGGCGCTCACGCGCGGGCCGCGCGTGATCGGGACGCTGCTCACCGGGCGGCTCGACGACGGCGTCGTCGGGTTGCAGGCGATCAAGGAATGCGGCGGGCTCGCCGTGGTGCAGGATCCGGTGAGCGCCGAGGAGCCGTCGATGCCGTTGAACGCGCTGCGCAGCGTCGTCGTCGATCGGGTCGTGCCGCTGGCGTCGATGGCGGGGGCGCTTGCGGAGCTGGTGGGGGAGCCGACTACGTGGGGGTGGGCACCGGCCACCAGCGCGGCGGAGGAGCAGCTGGCGATCGAGCAAGCTTCGGAGCAGCGGGCTGTCGCGGCACAACCCCCGGAGCAGCGCGCGACCGTACCGCAGCGGCCGGCTTCGGATGCGCCGGCCGCGGAAGCGATCCCCGTTCATCTGTCGCGCGAGCACGCGATCGCGCTCGGAGAAGGCAACGCCGTCGGCGAGCTGGATTCGATGGGCCGTCCGTCGAGGTATTCGTGCCCCGAATGCGGCGGAACGATGTGGCAGATCGACGCGCCCGGTCCGACGCGTTTCCGCTGTCACACGGGGCACGCGTATGCGATGCGATCGCTGCTCGGCGCGCAATCGACGCGCGTGGAGCAGGCGTTGTGGGAAGCCGCGCGTGCGCTGCGGGAGAAGGCGATGATGCTGCGCCAGGTGGCGCAACTCGATCGTCGCGCCGGCGACGCGGCCGGCGCCGACACGAACGAGCGGCGCGCGGGGCAGTACGACGAACAGGCGAGCGTGCTGCGGGGGCTGGTCCGGGAAGGTGCGGGCGCCGACGCGGGCGTCGCCTCGGGTGGGATGGGCGAGGCGGCGGATCGGAAGGGATTTCGATAGCGCCGCTCAGAATTGCCTCAGCGCCTCGGCGAGCGACCGCGTCAACGAGGGCGCCGCCGCTCGCAGGCGCGCGTCTTCCGTGACCAGCGGCGAATGCAGCTTCTCGGCGACGGCGAGAAAACGCGCGTCGTTCGCAGAGACCCCGAAGCGCCGGGCATGCCCGAGCGCGACGGCGTGAGGCAAGGCGATCAGGCCCCGCATTCTCGATTCCGCGGTGCCGAGCAGCGTGTCGGCCTGGTGGGGGGTCAGGTCCCCGCTGCGCTCGTAGGTCGCGAGGATGTTGGAGAACTCGATCAGCAGGAACGCCTCGCTCTTCCATTCGGGGTCGAGGCTGTAGAGAGCCTGCACGTCGCGGGTGCGGTCGCCGTCGATCAGCAGGTAGGCGACGATGTTCGTGTCGACGACGACCATGCCGCAGCCGGTTCAGTCGCGTCCTGCCGCGATCGCGGCCTCGATCTGGTCGATGTCCACGATCTTGCGGCGCGCGAGCTTCACGGGTTTCGGTGGACGTACGCGCGACTCGGCCGCAGGCGCATGCGCGAGGCCGATCTCGAGCAACTGCGCGATCGCATCCTTCAGTTTCTGATCGCGCGCGGCGGCACGCATGCGGATGCGCCGGGCGAGGTCGTCGGGCAATTCGAGCGTGGTCTTCATGCTCGCATTGTCCCATTTATATGGAATACGGGGAATATGGGTGAAGCTGACGGTCCGCCGGTCACGCGTGTACGATTCCGACGCGCGAATCGTCCGTATTCGAAACGCCGGCAACGGCGACGCGCATCGCTTCCGGATTGCTTCCGACCATGAACGATTCTTACCTGTCCGACGCAGCCCTGCTCGCGCTCTACCGCACGCTGTGCCGCATCCGCGCCTTCGAGGACGCCGCCGAGGAGGCGAGCCGCGGCGGCGTGGCGGCCTTCGGCCAGGCGGCAGGCACGCGCGCGAACGTGCGCGGCCCGCTGCACCTGTCCACCGGGCAGGAAGCCGTGGCCGCCGGCGTATGCGCGCACCTGCGCGCCGGCGACTGGCTCACTTCCACGCATCGCGGCCATGGCCACACGATCGCCAAGGGTGCGAAGCTCGAATCGATGATGCACGAGCTGTTCGGCCGCGCGACCGGCTTCTGTCGCGGCAAGGGCGGCTCGATGCACATCGCCGATTTCTCGGTCGGCATGCTCGGCGCGAACGGCGTCGTTGCCGCGGGCATTCCGATCGCGGTCGGCGCCGCGCAGTCGATGCGCGTGCAGGGACGCGACGCGATGGCGGTCACCTTCTTCGGCGACGGCGCGCTGAATCGCGGCCCGTTCGCCGAGGGGCTGAACTGGGCGGCCGCGTTCGCGCTGCCGGTGCTGTTCGTCTGCGAGGACAACCAGTGGTCGGCGACCACGCGCACGGCCGAGATGTCGGCGGGCGAAGGCGCGGCGGCGCGTGCGCGCGCGTTCGGCGTTCCCGCCGTCGAGGTCGATGGAATGGACGTCGTGGAAGTGTGGCGAGCAGCGCGCGAGCTGGTCGCCGACGTGCGCGAGGGCAGGGGACCGCGGCTGCTGCACGCCAGGACCTATCGCTTCAAGGGGCATGTCTCGGTGGACCCGGCGGCGTATCGCGATCCGTCCGAACTCGAGGAGGCGATGCGCGGCGATCCGCTGCTCGTTGCGCGCATGCGGCTCGCCGAGCGGGGGATCGCGGCGGCGGCCGTCGAGCGTTGCCTGCAGGAAGCCCGCGATGAAGTGACGCAGGCGCTCGCGTCGGCGAACGACGCGCCATGGCCGAGCGAAGTCGCGGCTTTCGAGGACGTGCAGGACATCGGGAACGGCAGATGGTTCAGTTGAAGGATGGCGGCACCGGCGACGCGCGCGCGGCCGCGGAAGAGAAGGGCAGGGAAGGCGCGGCGAGGAACGCAGCGGCGCAGAAGATGACGTACGCCGCCGCTGCTGCCGCCGCGCTCGCCGTGGAGATGGAACGCGATGCGCGCGTCGTCGCGCTGGGCGAGGACCTCGGCCGCGGCGGCATCTTCGGCCAGTATCGCGGCCTGCTCGAGCGCTTCGGCGCCGAGCGCGTCATCGACACGCCGATCTCCGAGGCGACGATCGCCGGCGCCGCGGTCGGCATGGCGCTCACCGGGCTGAAGCCCGTCGTCGAGATGCGCGTGGTCGACTTCGCGCTGTGCGCGATGGACGAGATCGTCAACCAGGCCGCGAAGAACCGCTTCATGTTCGGCGGCCAGGGACGCGTGCCGATGGTCGTGCGCATGCCGATCGGCATCTGGAGCGCGTCGGCCGCCCAGCACTCGCAGTCGCTCGAAGCCTGGTTCGCGCACGTGCCGGGCCTCGTCGTGGTCTGCCCGGCCACGCCGGAGGACAACTACGCGCTGCTGCGCGCGAGCCTGGCCAGCGGCGATCCGGTCGCGTATCTCGAGCACAAGGAACTGTGGGGGCTCGAGGGCGACGTGGACGTCGATGCGACGGTGCCGATCGGACGCGCGCGCATCGCGCGCGAGGGACGCGACCTGAGCATCGTGTCGTGGAGCCGCACCGTGCACGAATCGCTGGCGGCGGCGCATCTGCTCGCCGCCGAAGGAATCGATGCGGAAGTGATCGACCTGCGCACGATCTGGCCGTGGGATCGCGAGACGGTGGAGGCGTCGGCGCGTCGCACGGGGCGCGTGCTCGTCGCGCACGAGGCGGTGCAGGTCGCCGGCTTCGGCGCGGAGATCGTCGCGACGCTCGCCGAGCGCGGCGTCGGGCGGGTTGCGCGGATCGGTGCGCCGCGCGTGCCGGTGGGGTATTCGGCGCCGCTGGAGCAGGTGGCGCGGGTGGATGCGGGGAAGATCGCGGCCGCGGCGCGGGGATTGATGCAGGCGTAGGGGCGTGGCCGGCCAGGCACGCAGGCGCACGGCGCCGCGGCGGCACGGTTCCTACTTCGGCGCGCTGCGGGACGCAGCACTTCGGGCTGCGTAAACCGTTACGCGAGCGGGAATGCCGTTTTCTACAGCCCGCCCGCGCCGCGGTGTCAGCCCAGCGACTCGAAGATTCCCGCAGCGCGGTTCTTGCGCACGTCCGACCACGGGCGTGCGAGGCCGTTCATCGCGACCCATACGCCGCGCGCGAGCGTGCGTGCATAGGCAACGGCCGCCCCGAGGTTGAAGCTCGCGTCGGAATCGTCGACCGAGAACGGCACCATCGCGCCGGTGAGCACGATCGTCTTGTCGAGCGCTGCCCCGGCGAGCACGGCGGCGGTCTCGACCATGGTGTCGGTGCCGTGCACGACGACGATCGATTCCTCGGGCGCGGCCCGGCAGGCGTCGAGCACGCGCCGGCGATGCTCGTCGAGCATCTCGAGGCTGTCGATCAGCATCACGACCTGCACGGCGACATCGCCGGACAGGCGTGCGCGCCGGAGGATCTTCGGCACCTGCGATTCGCCGAAGCCGAGCCTGCCGGTGATCGGGTCGTAGCGCTTGTCGAAGGTGCCGCCGGTGGCGAGGATGCGGAGGGACATGAGGAGGGGAGTGTAGCGCGGCGTCGCGAAGCGCTTGTGGACGACGCCCGGCGCCGCGCATTTAGCCGTTCGAGTTCACCGCTCGCTCCGGGTGCTTTCGCCCGCGTCGGCTGAAGGACATAGGCGTTACGCATCGATGCGAGGTTGTGCGTCCGGCGGCACGATGGCGGCATTCGAATCAGCGGCGTTCGAGCATGACCGCAGCGGCGGAATCCGGTTTTGAGTTGTTGCACCTGGTCGCCCGGGCCGCGGATGGTGCGAGGCCGCTGGCAGCGCGACGGGCGTGTGCCGATCTCTGGTCGCGCCTCGTTGCGCATTTCGACGTCATCGCCTGCACGCTGATGCCCGACCACGTACACCTGTTCGCGCGAGTCGCCCCCGAGAGGGCATTGCGCACGTTCGCGCAGATCCTCTCGGCGTTCCGGGCACGAGCGATTCGCGACCGGGGGTACGGAGTCGACGCCTTCGAGTGGGAGCCGCTTCCCGCTCCGGGGAGGGTGCGTCGCGATTCACGACATATCGCGCGGACGATCCGCTACATCCACCTCAACCCGTGCCGCGATGCGCTCTGCGATGACCCGCTCGAATGGGAGTGGAGCACGCATCGCGACTGGACCGGAGCAGTGGCGAGTTCCTGCGTCGACGTGCGCCGATGGGGACGCGTTCTGGGCCGTGCGCCCTCGGCTGTCGAATCCTGGCTGCACGAATACGCGTGTGCCGATCCGTCGGTGAAGCGATACCGGCCGCTTGCCGATCCGCGCAGATATCTCGCCGTCTCGCCTCCGGATGCGTCGCTCTCGATGCTTGCCGATTCGGTCACACGTGCGCTGCGCAGTCCGCGCTCGGCACCGGCTACCTTCGAGCTTGCAGAGCGGCGGCTGTATCTGCTGTCGGCGGCGAAGTGGACGAGGTATCGCGCGATCGAGCTGGCGCGAGCTATCGGAAGCCATCCGGCCTCGGTTCGTCGGTTCCTGCAAGGCGTGCGCGGGGCAACGCAAGTGGAGAACGGTGCGGGCGCCACTGCGTCGTCGCGGTTTCGCATGAGTGGCGAGGAGGCGCGTGCGATCGCGTTGACGATCGCGGACGAAAGATTGCGCTGGAACGGGTTGTCGTCGACGTTGCGGTAAGGGGCGATCGAAGTGCCAAGCCGCAGACTTGTCCACCGCCGGCGTGGCGCATGCCACGCAGGCGCCAGCGGTGGGCAAGTCGTGTTCGGCGCGCTGTCCTGTTTGTTCCGGCATAACTCGAAATGCGCGGAAAGCGCGCGTTCGACGCGATGCGAGTGATATGGCAGGCAGAAATGCGTG
Organism: Burkholderiales bacterium; assembly: GCA_003576795.1. Classification (GTDB taxonomy): domain Bacteria; phylum Pseudomonadota; class Gammaproteobacteria; order Burkholderiales; family Burkholderiaceae_E; genus Zeimonas. The sequence goes on along the minus strand of QEVN01000015.1, from coordinate 8,571 downwards.
GATTGCGAACAGTCTTGCCTATGACAGATCGAAGGCGCAGTGAAATGCGCGAGTGACGCGCGTTTCTGGCTGCGTCGGAACGCAACGGGTGTCTCTTCGGTATGTCGTTCACGCCGGGGTGGAGGAACGCGCGCTCGTCGCCCGTTTCTTGTCGCTCCGAGACAGTAAGACCGCGTCGAACACGACTTGCCCACCGCCGGCGTCTGCGTGAGATGCGCCACGCCGGCGATGGACAAGTCTGCCGCAGCACTTCGGATTCGCCCGGAGAACGATGTTGCCGATCGCGTCGTTTCAGTCGCGGCGAAGAATGCGCGTTTTCCGCGCGTCTGATGCCGTCGGGCGGTCGGCACGGGCAAGATCGTTCGTTTCTCGCACATAGTCGGGAGCGCGGTGTGCGACGCAGGTGGGAACGCGCGTATTTCGCGCATTCCTGCTCTCGATTCGCGCCGTCCGACGCGCCGATCCGCGCCGCGTAAGGATGCGCGACGGCTGCGGCCCGCCGCCCCGTCAACCCCTACCCCAGCAACGCCCCCCAAACCTTCTCCCTCACCAACGGCATCTGCAACCCCAGCGCCCTCTCCCCCGCACCCGCCCTCCACAGCGCATCGACCACCGCATTGAACACGCACGGCGTCGCGCCGATCGTGCCGAGTTCGCCGACGCCCTTCACGCCGAGCGGGTTCGTGCGGCAGGGGATCGACGTGTCCATCTCCATGCGGAAGGGCGGCGCGAGCGCCGCGCGCGGCAGCGCGTAGTCGAGAAAGCTCGCCGAGAGCAGTTGCCCGCTGTCCGCCTCGTAGACGACGCCCTCGCACAGTGCCTGGCCGATCCCCTGCATCGCGCCGCCTTCGAGCTGGCCGCGCACGATCGTCGGGTTGACGACGCGGCCGACGTCGTTCATCGACCCGTAGGCGACCACTTCGACGTCGCCCGTGTCGGGGTCGATCTCGACCTCGCTGATGTGGCAGGCGTTCGGCCAGCTCGGGGCGTCGACGGCGGTCGTCGAGTCGACGGTGATGCGCGCATCGGGCGCGCGACCGGCCAGCTCGAAGAGCCCGATGCTGCGGTCGGTGCCGACCACGCGGAAAGCGCCCTCGGCGTACTCGACGTCCTCGACCTTCGTCTCGAAGTGTTCGGCGGCCAGCTCCTGCGCCTTCTGCACCGTCCGCTGCGAACCCACCTGCACCGCAGACCCGCCGGTGAACAGCGAGCGCGATCCGGCGCTGCCGAACCCGGCGCCCCGATCGGTGTCGCCCTGCACGATGCGGATGCGTTCGATCGGCACCTGGAAGACGTCGACCGCGAGCTGTGCGTACGAAGTGGCGATGCCCTGGCCCATCGCCTGCGTGGCCGATGCGATCTCGATGATGCCGTCGGGCGTCACGTCGATCGTGACGCGCTCTTCGAGCGCGTTGCCGCCGGTCCACTCGAGGAAGGTGACGATGCCGCGGCCGCGCAGCCGGCCGCGCGCCTTCGATTGCGCGAGCCGCGCGTCGAAGCCGCTCGCATCGGCCAGCGCCAGCGCCTGGTCGAGCATCGACTCGAAGTGGCCGCTGTCGTAGACCTGCCCCATCGCGTTGCGATAGGGCATTCGCTCGGGCCCGATCAGGTTGCGTCTGCGCAGTTCCACCGGATCCAGCGACAGCCGATGCGCCGCCGCGTCGATCAGCCGCTCGATCAGGTAGATCGCTTCGGGCCGGCCCGCGCCGCGATAGGCGCCGGTCGGCGTCGTGTTGGTCAGCACCGCACGGAACTCGAAGTCGATCGTCCCGATGTCGTAGACGCTGGTCTGCACCCACGGCCCGACCAGCAGCTGGATGGCCACGCCCGTGGGCGTGGCGTAGGCGCCGACGTTCGCTTCCGAGCGGATGCGCAGCGCGAGGATGCGCCCCTGCGCATCGAGCGCGAGCGCGGCGCGGCTGTGCAGGTCGCGGCCGTGCACCGCGCCGAGGAACTCGTCGCTGCGCTCGGCGCGCCACTTGACCGGCCGCTGCAGTTCCTGCGCGCACCACGCGACGACCGCGTCCTCCGGATACAGCCCCGTCTTCATGCCGAAGCCGCCGCCGACGTCGCCGGCCAATACGCGGAGGCTTTCGATCGGGCGGCCGAGCAGCGCCGCGAGCGAATCGCGAGCGCCGCCCGGCATCTGCGTGCTCATGCGCAGCGTCAGGCGGCCGCTGTCGCGATCGGGCATCGCGAGCACGGTGCGCGGTTCGAGCGGCGAGGGCGCGAGTCGCTGGTTGACGATCTCCTGCTCGACGACGTGCGCGGCCGAGGCGAAGGCGGCGTCGGCCGCGGCCCGGTCGCCGTAGCGCGTCGACGCGGCGACGTTGCCCGGCGCGCCGTCGAAGACCGATGGCGCGTCGGGCGCGAGCGCCTGCTGCGCGTCGACCACCGCCGGCAGCGGGTCGTAGTTCACGAAGATTGCGTCGCGCGCCTCTTCGGCGATGGCCATGGTCTCGGCGACGATCGCGGCGACCGCTTCGCCGACGAAGCGCACGCTTTCGACGGCGAGCGCGTGTCGCGGCGGCGATGCGGCGGGAGAGCCGTCGGGGCGCTGGAACGGAGGACCGGGGAAGGGGGCGACGCCGGCAGCGACGAGGTCTTCGCCGATGAACACGGCGACGACGCCCGGCATGCGCCGGGCCGCTTCGGCGTCGATCGACACGATGCGCGCATGCGCGTGCGGCGAGCGCAGCAGGCACAGGTGCGCCTGGCCCGGCGCGTCGAAGTCGTCGGCGAAGGCGCCGCGCCCGGTGACGAGCGTGTAGTCCTCGAGGCGGCGCACGGCCTGGCCGCTGCCATATCGCCCGTAGAGAGCTGAGCTCACTGTCGTGTCCTCCGGCGAAGCGCAGTCGGGGCCTTCGATGCTACTGCCGGCGCGCGTTCGCCGTCGGACGCCGCGACCCCACGGTTGCGCAGGAAACCGAATCGGAACACGATTGCCTTCCCCGAACCCATCGAACGACAACAAAGCCATGCGCCCGACCGCCGCCGCCTTCGCCGCCGGCTGCGCCGCGCTCGTGCTCTCGAGCGCCGGCAGCGCCGCTGCCTTCGAGCTGTCCAGTCCCGAGCTGAAGCCGAATGCGACGATTCCCGAGAAGAACGTCTACAACGGCTTCGGCTGCAAGGGCGACAACCTCTCTCCGGCGCTCAGCTGGAAGGACGCGCCCAAGGGGACCAAGAGCTTCGCGCTGATGGTCCACGACCCCGATGCGCCCACCGGCGGTGCCGGCTGGTGGCACTGGGTCGTCTACAACCTGCCCGCCGACACGACGTCGTTGCCCGACGGCGCGGGCTCGGTGGACGGCAAGAACCTGCCGCAGGGCGCGGCGCAACAGATCACCGACTTCGGCGTGCCGGGCTGGGGCGGTCCGTGCCCGCCGGCCGGCGACAAGCCGCATCGCTACGTCTTCACCGTCTATGCGCTGAAAGTCGACAAGCTCGACATCCCGGCCGGCGCCAGCGCCTCCTTCGTCGGCTTCATGGTCAACGCGAATGCGCTGGGCAAGGCGCGCCTGACGGCGAAGTACGGGCGCGATAAAGAGAAGTAGCGGCCGGGCCCGCAAGTTTTTCGGAAGGAAGGCGCCCGCGCGCCGCACTTGACCGCACGCGGGCGGCACCTCTCCGCAGCGCGGCGGCATATCGCCGGGCATCCCGTTTGAGAGAACCGCCGATTGCCGTCCGGCCTCGGCGCACGCTGCCAGCGCGCCGTCGCTGCCGTTCTCTCGTCTACTTCGTGCCTGCCGCCTTCCGATGACCGCCGAAGCGCCCGCTTTCGGGCGCAACAACCTGATCATCGACACGCTGTGGACGGTGCTGCGCCGGCACCGGCGCGCCGCGCTGCTCGCCGCGCTGTTCCTGGTCCTCGCGAAGGTCGCCAGCGTGGGCGTGCCGCTGGTGCTCAAGCGCATCGTCGACGAGTTCACGATCGCCGAAGCCGCGCGCAACGCGGCGCTCGCCGGCAATCCGCCCGCCATCGCGCCGCTGGTCGCCGTGCCGGTGTTCCTGCTGATCGGCTACAGCCTGCTGCGCTTCTCGAGCACGCTTTTCGTCGAGTTGCGCGACATGAGCTTCGTGCGCGTGACGCTCGATTCGATCTCCGGCACCGCCGAGCGCTCGCTGCTGCATCTGCTGCGCGTCGGGCCGGCCTTCCACGCGAGCCGCAACTCGGGCGCGCTGCTGCACGACGTGAATCGCGGCACCGCCGCCGTCGGCTTCCTGCTCGGCGCCGCGCTCTTCACGCTGCTGCCCACGCTCGTCGAGATCGGCGGCGTGCTGATCGTGATGATCGCCGGCTACAGCCTGTGGTTCACCGCGATCGTCCTCGGCACCTTCGGCGTCTATGCCTTCTACACCTTCGCGATGACGAAGCGGCGCGTCGAGTTCGAGGCGCGCGTGAACGCGACCGGTGCGCGCGCCGAAGGCAGCCTGCTCGACAGCCTGCTGAACTACGAGGCGGTGAAGGTGAACGTGCGCGAGCGCCACGAGGCGCAGCGCTATGCCGCGCTGATGGGCGAGTGGTCCGAGCTGAGCGTGCAGAGCCAGTACGCGCTGTCGCGCCTGCATCTCGGGCAGGGGGCGATCATCGCCGCCGGCGTGGCGGCGATCATGCTGCTCGCCGGCGAGTACACGATGCAGGGCGCGATGACGGTGGGCGACCTCGTGCTCGTCAACGCCTACGTGCTGCAGATCTGCATGCCGCTGAACGCGCTCGGCTTCCTGTTCCGCGAGACGCGCGACGCGATGGTCAACATCGACCGGCTGTCGGTGCTGCTGCGCAATCCGGTGGAGCCCGACGAGGACCCGCCGCACCGCGCGCTGCTCGAAGGCAATCGTCCGCGCGTGGCCTTCGAGGACGTCGAGTTCTCCTACGAGCCGGGCCGGCCGATCCTGCAGGGGGTGAGCTTCGTCATCGAGCCGGGGCGCACGACCGCCGTGGTGGGCGGCAGCGGTTCCGGGAAGTCGACGCTCGCGCGGCTGCTGATGCGCATGTACGAGGTCGACGGCGGGCGCATCCTGGTCGACGACACCGACATCCGCCGCATCGGGCTGCCGAGCCTGCGCGGGGCGATCGGCGTGGTGCCTCAGGACACGGTGCTGTTCAACGACACGATCGCCTACAACATCGCCTACGGTCGCGCGGGCGCGACGCAGGCCGACGTGATCGAGGCGGCGAAGGCCGCGCAGCTGCACGAGCTGATCATGTCGCTGCCGCAGCAGTACGACACGCCGGTGGGCGAGCGCGGACTGATGCTCTCGGGCGGCGAACGCCAGCGGCTGGCGATCGCGCGCGCGCTGCTGAAGGATCCGCCGATGCTGATCTTCGACGAGGCCACCTCCGCGCTCGACACGCGCGCCGAGCGCGCGATCCAGAGCGAGATCGACCGCATCGCGCGCGATCGCACGACGCTGATCATCGCGCACCGGCTGTCGACGATCGTCGACGCCGACGAGATCATCGTGCTCGATCGGGGCCGCATCGTCGAGCGCGGCCGGCACGACGAGCTGCTCGGGCGACGCGGCCTGTACGCGCAGTTGTGGAACCTGCAGCAGCAGCAGCTCGACGTCGAGCGCACCGAGCGGCGCCTGGCCCGCCAGCCGGTCAACGTCGGCGTCGTGCTCGCCAGCGTGCTCGACGGCGTGCGCGGCATCGTCGACGAGCGCTCGATCCAGATCTTCACCGACATCGAGCTGGCGCAGGCGCGCATCACCGGCGATCCGAGCGTGCTCTCGCAGGCCTTGTGGGACCTCACGCTGCACGCGTTGAACGCGACGCCCGACGGCGGGCGCATCGAGTGGGCGATCACGCGGCACGAAGGCTCGGCGCGGCTGGTGCTCACCGACGGTTCGCATTCGGCGGGCGAGCTGCGCGCACCGCCGCCCGGCGGCGTGCCGTCGGCCGATCCGCTGCAGCTGCGCAGCGTCTTCGAGCGCCACGGCGGACGCTTCGCGATCGAGCCGCCCGGGCCCGGGCACGGAACGCGGTACGTCGTCGATCTTCCGCTGCGCGCGATCGATGCGGGCGGCGTCGCGCTGCCCGCTGCGAAGGAGTCGGCGCCGCCCGCCGCGCGACGCCTGGGCGGACTGCGCATCGTCGCGATCGACGACGTCGCCGACGTGCGCGAGATGCTGCAGCTCACGCTCGAGCACGAGGGCGCCGAAGTCGTCACCTTCGAGCACGGCTTCGACGCGCTCGAATGGCTGTCCGCGCTCGCGCCCGCGCGCTGGCCCGACATCGTGTTGTGCGACATCGCGTTGGGCGACGAGGACGGCCACGACGTCGTGCGCGGCCTGCGCCAGCTCGAGGCGCGCCTGGGCATCGGGCTCGATCGCCGTACGCCGGCGATCGCGCTCACCGGAATGGCGAAGCCCGAGGACCGGCTGCGCGCGCTGATGGCCGGCTTCCAGGTGCACCTGACCAAGCCCGTGCAGGTCGACGAGCTCGTTGCGACGATCCGGCGGCTCGTGCCGGCGAAGCGCGTGCCGGCGCCCGCGGGCGATCGTCCGCAGTCCGGCCAGGAAGCGCGCACCGAACCTTCGGCTTCGACAGGAGACAAGCGATGACGACGCCCGGCACCCCCGCCGTTCTGCGCAGCGAGCTCGGCGTGCGCGGGAGCTGGTATGCCGACCGCGCCTGCGCGCAGCGGGCGATCGCGCTGGCGCTTCCGGCGATCGAGGCGGCGGTCGCCCGGCCCGAGGTGAGCGGCGGGGGCTTCCTCTCGATCGTCGTCGTCGACCCGGCGCTCGCGCCGGGCGATTGCACTTTCGAGGAGGCGATCCTCGCGGAACACCCGATCGGCGATCGCGCGCGATGGGACGCCGACTACGGCATGTTCGCGCGGGCGAAGGCGCGGCAGGCCTGGCTGCACGGCGTGGACACGCACCGGCTGCAGGCGCTGCAGCCGCATCGGCTGCGCGTCGGCGACGTCGCGGTGTGGGGCGCCGTGTGTCTCGACGGCATCGTCGTCGGCGTGAGTGGCGCCCATCCGTGGTACGACGAGGCTTTCGCCACGATGATTGCCGCTTCCTTGCGCGCGCTCGTCAAGGAGGCCGCTGCACGGCAGCACGAGCCTTTCGTCGGCCCGCGTCCGGGCGCTGCGGACGCCGCTCGTTGAACGCGGGACGAGCGCTGCACCGCAGAAGGAATTGCCGCACGGAAGTACTTGCCGTGCGCGCCGCGCCGCGCTTCGGTAAAGCGCGTTCCCGGCGAAGCGGCTTGCTGTTCGCGCGTGCGGGCACGTTCTTCGCTCTGCTCGGGGGCGACAGGCTCTCCGCTTCGGGATCCTGTCCCGAAACAAGAGAGCGTCAATGCGAACCATCGCGATCGTGAGCGAGCACGCTTCACCGCTTTGTGCGGTAGGCGGCGTGGATGCCGGTGGACAGAACATCTACGTCGCCAACGTCGCGCGCGAGCTCGCCCGCCTCGGGTTGAAAGTCGACGTCTACACGCGCAGCGACAATGCCGCGCTCGCGCGCGTCGTCGACTGGCTGCCCGGCGTGCGGGTGGTGCACGTGCGCGCCGGTCCGCAGGCCGAGCTGCCCAAGGAGAAGCTGCTCGCGCACATGCCGGCCTTCTCTGCCGCCATGCACGCCTTCGTGCGCGAGCAGAAGCTGCGCTACGACATCGTCCACGCGAACTTCTTCATGTCGGGCTGGGTGGGGCTGCGCTTCGCGCGCACCTTTCGCACGGCGCTCGTCACCACCTTCCATGCGCTCGGACGCGTTCGCCGCCTGCACCAGGGCGCGGACGACGGCTTCTCCGATGCGCGCTTCGACATCGAGGACCAGCTCGTGCGCGAGTCGCATCGCATCGTCGCCGAGTGTCCGCAGGACCTGCGCGACATGATCGAGCACTACGGCGCCGACTCGTCCCGCATCGACATCGTGCCCTGCGGCTTCGATCCCGCCGAACTGCAGCCGATCGACCGGCTGGCGGCACGCGCGCAGCTGCAGTGGCCGAGCGACGAGTTCACCGTGCTGCAGCTCGGCCGGATGGTGCCGCGCAAGGGCGTCGACAACGTGATCCGCTCGATCGCCGTGCTGAAGAACCGCTTCGGACGCGATGCGAGGCTGGTGATCGCCGGGGGCAATTCGAGCGATCCGGCGATGAACCGCACGCCGGAACTGGAACGCCTGGCCCGCATTGCGCAGGACGAGGGCGTCGCCGATCGCGTCGACTTCATCGGTCGTTGCGACCGCGACCGGCTGCGCACGGTCTACAGCGCGGCCGACGTCTTCGTCACCACGCCGTGGTACGAGCCCTTCGGCATCACGCCGGTCGAAGCGATGGCCTGCGGATGCCCGGTGGTCGGTGCCGCGGTCGGCGGGATCCAGGACACGGTCGTCGACGGCCGCACCGGCTACCTCGTTCCGCCGAACGACCCGGTTGCGCTCGCCGAACGTCTCGCGCAACTGGAAGCGCAGCCGGCGCTCGCACAACGAATGGGGCGCGCGGGCCTGGCGCGCGCGAGAAAGCTCTACACCTGGGAACGCGTGGCGCGTGCGCTGCTCGACGTCTATCGCACTGCCGCCTCGTACGCGCGCCGGCCGGTACGTCCGCCTGGCCGG
>QEVN01000014.1 GCA_003576795.1 Burkholderiales bacterium | reverse complement strand
CGTCGGCCGGCCGGTTGCCGGCGCCGGCGGATTCGCGAGGCCGGCCGCGCCGGCCGCGGCGGCGCTCATCGTCGCCGCGTGCGCGTGGCAGATCGCGCAGGCGAGCGCGTCGGCCGCGTCGGTCGACGGCACGCCCGGCAACGCGAGCAGGCGCTGCACCATCTGCTGCACCTGCGATTTGGCCGCGCGCCCATAGCCGACGACGGCCTGCTTGACCTGCAACGCCGTGTATTCGTGCACCGGCAGCCCGTACGCGACGAGCGCGCCGATCGCCGCGCCGCGCGCCTGGCCGAGCAGCAGCGTCGACTGCGGGTTGACGTTGACGAAGACGATCTCGGCGACGGCGCTGTCGGGCCGGTATTCGGCGACGACGTCGGCGATGCCGACGTGGATCGTCTTCAGTCGCGGCGGCAGGCTGCCCGCCGGAATGCGGATGACGCCGCTGGCCACGTAGCGCAGGCGGGGGCCGTCGACGTCGATGACGCCGAAGCCGGTGACGCGAAGGCCGGGGTCGATGCCGAGGATGCGCACGACGCCGGCGTTCCTCGGCCGCTCAATGGCGGAAATGGCGGACGCCGGTGAACACCATCGCGATGCCGCGCTCGTCCGCGGCGGCGATGACCTCGTCGTCGCGCACCGAGCCGCCGGGCTGGATCACGGCGATCGCGCCGACGTCGGCGACCACGTCGAGCCCGTCGCGAAACGGGAAGAACGCGTCGGAAGCGACGACCGAGCCGGCGAGATCGAGCCCGGCGTTGCCCGCCTTGATCGACGCGATGCGCGCCGAGTCGACGCGGCTCATCTGACCGGCGCCCACGCCGAGCGTCGCGCCGTCGCCGCAGAACACGATCGCGTTGGATTTGACGAACTTCGCCACGCGCCAGGCGAAGAGCAGATCGCGCCGCTGCGCGTCGGTGGGCGCGAGGCGCGTGACGACCTTCAGGTCTTCGGCGCGCAGCGCGTGGTTGTCGGCGCTCTGGATGAGCAGGCCGGAGCCGACGCGCTTGACGTCGTGCGCGTTCAGCCCGCGCTCCCAGTCGGTGTCGCCGTCGGGGCGCACGCGATCGAGCGCGATCTGCAGCACGCGCAGGTTCGCCTTCGCGCGGAAGACGCCGAGCGCCTCGTCGTCGTACGAGGGCGCGAGCACGACCTCGGCGAACTGCTTCGAGATGGCGCGTGCGGCCTCGCCGTCGACCGGACGATTGAACGCGATGATGCCGCCGAAGGCCGACGTGGGGTCGGTGCGGAAAGCGCGCGCGTAGGCATCGGCCGGATCGCGGCCGATGGCCACGCCGCAGGGGTTCGCGTGCTTGACGATGACGCAGGCCGGCGTGTCGAAGGACTTCACGCACTCCCACGCCGCGTCGGCGTCGGCGATGTTGTTGTACGAAAGCTCCTTGCCCTGCAGCTGCTTCGCCGTGACGAGCGAGCCGGGCGCCGGATGGAGGTCGCGATAGAACGCGGCGCGCTGGTGCGGGTTCTCGCCGTAGCGCAGGTCCTGCAGCTTGACGAAGCGGCCGTTGCTCTGCGCCGGGAACTCGGCGCGCGAGCCGTCGGGCTGCAGCGACGACAGGTAGTCGGAGATCGCGCCGTCGTAGACCGAGACGGCATCGAAGGCGGCGACGGCGAGCGCGAAGCGCGTCGCGTCGCTCAGTCCGCCGCTCGCGCGGATCTCGTCGAGCGCCTGCGCATATTGCGCCGGGTTCGTCAGCACGCCGACGCCGCGCCAGTTCTTCGCGCCCGAGCGCACCATCGCCGGTCCGCCGATGTCGATGTTCTCGATCGCGTCTTCCAGCGTGCAGTCGGGGCGCGCGATCGTCGCCTCGAAGGGATACAGGTTGACGACGAGCAGGTCGATGGGGTCGATGCCGTGCGCGGCGATCGCGTCGACGTGCGAAGCCAGCTCGCGCCGGGCGAGCAGCCCGCCGTGGATCTTCGGATGCAGCGTCTTCACGCGCCCGTCGAGCATCTCGGGGAAGCCGGTGTGCTCGGAGACTTCGGTAACGCGAATGCCGTTGTCGGCCAGCAGCTTCGCCGTGCCGCCGGTGGAGAGGATCGCGATGCCGAGCGCGGCCAGCTCGCGCGCGAGCTCGACGACGCCGGTCTTGTCGGAAACGCTGACGAGGGCGCGGCGAACGGGAAGAAGGGTCATCGCCGTGCGTCCTGCAGCATGCCGTGCTGCTGAAGCTTCTTGCGCAGCGTGTTGCGATTGATGCCGAGCATCTCGCTCGCGCGCAGCTGGTTGCCGTGCGCCTCGCGCATCACGACCTCGAGCATCGGCCGCTCCACCGCCTGGATCACCATCTCGTAGATGGAATTCGGTTGCGTGCCTTCGAGATCGTCGAAATAGCGCTCGAGGCTGCGCACCACGGCGTCGTCCAGGGGGGACTTGCGATTCATGCTGCGTGGCTCCGTCGAAACAGGATGTCGTTCGCCGCCGCGTCGCGCTGCTGCCGGCCGCCGCCGGCGAACCAGCGGTCGATCGCGTCGAGTTGCTCGTCGGCGCTCTGCAGCGCGTGGAACCGGGTGAGGAAGGCCTGCGCGCCTTCGAAGGCCCGCAGGTACCAGCCGACGTGCTTGCGCGCGCTGCGCACGCCGCGCGCTTCGCCGTGGAAGGCATAGTGATCGAGCAGATGCGTGCGCAGCGCGGCGCGAAGGCTCGCGTCGTCGGGATCGGGCAGCGCTTCGCCGGTGTCGAGATAGTGCGCCACCTGCCCGAAGATCCACGGCCGTCCCTGCGCGGCGCGGCCGATCATCACGGCGTCGGCGCCGGTGAAGCGCAGCACCTCGGCGGCCTTGCGCGGCGAATCGATGTCGCCGTTGGCGACGACCGGAACGCGCACGGCGGCCTTCACTTCGCCGATGGTTTCGTATTCGGCGCTGCCGCGGAAAGCGCAGGCGCGCGTGCGCCCGTGCACGACGAGCATCCGCGCGCCCGCGTCGGCGAAGGCGCGCGCCAGGCGCACGGCGTTTCGATGCTGCGCGTCGGGGCCGGTGCGCAGCTTCACGGTGACGGGAACGTCGACCGCGCGCGCAACGGCGTCGACGATCGACACGGCGAGCGCTTCCTGCGCCATCAGCGCCGAGCCGGCGGCCGTGTTGCACACCTTGCGCGCCGGACATCCCATGTTGATGTCGACGATCTGCGCGCCGCGTGCGACGTTGTGTCGCGCGGCTTCGGCCATCGCCGACGGATCGGCGCCGACGATCTGCACGGCGCGCGGCTCGATCTCGCCGGCGTGATCGATGCGTCGCTCGGTCTTCACGCTGTCGAGCAGCCGCGGATTCGACGACGCCATCTCGGACACCGCGTAGCCCGCGCCCAGGCGCTTGCACAACTGGCGAAAGGGGCGGTCCGTTACGCCGGCCATCGGTGCGACCAGCGCGCGATTCGCGATCGCGTGCGGGCCGATCCGGAAGGCTGTGGTCGTCATCGCGCGACTGCGATCGTTGCGAACGGGAGGGAGGCGATTCTATCGAAAAAGACCGTCCGCGACGATGCGCGGATTCCGGTTCAGGTCGATCGCAGGCCGAACATCAGCGCTTTCGCGAAGCGATCGCGCAGCGGAGCGACCCAGTCGAGCGCGTCGAACGCGACCGACTGGATCGGCGCGAGCGCGGGCCAGCCGAACAATCGCGCGAGCGTGTCGGTGATGCCCACCGTTGCCGCGCGATCGGCCCGGCGACGGCGACGAAAGCGCGCGAGCGCATCCTCGAGCGGCGTGCCCTGCGCGTGCGCCGCGCCGAGTTCCTGCGCGAGCTCGAAGGCGTCGCGCAGGCCGAGGTTCAGTCCCTGGCCGGCCACCGGATGCAGCGCCTGCGCCGCGTTGCCGATCGAGACGCGGCGCGGGTCTTCGTCGCGCAGCGCGAGCCTGCGCTGCAGCGGTACGGCGTGTCGTTCGCCGGCGAGCCGCATCGTCCCGAGCGCATCGCCGAAGGCGTCGAGCAGTTCGGCGTCGAACTCGTGCGGTGAAAGCGCGGCGCGCCGCTCGCTCTGCTGCGGCGTCGCGCACCAGACCACCGCGCGCCGATCCGGCTGCGGCAGCGGAAGCAGCGCGAGCGGACCTTGCAGCGTGAAGTGCTCGAAGGCGACGCCCGGCGCGTCGCGCGAGACGAGGACTTCGGCGAGCAGGGCGGACTGGTGGAAGTCGAGAGTGCGCGCCGACGGCGACCTCGGGTCGCCGTCGGCGCGGATGAGGATCTCGTCGGCTTTGCCGACGAGGGGGGAAGGGTGAAGGGGGAAGGGGGAAGGGGGAGGCGTTGCTGTGTCGATGCGTTGCAGCGCGTCGGACAGTGCCTTGTGCAGGTCGGCGTAGCGGATCACGCAACCGAGGGTGGGGGAGTCGAGGTCGGCGGCGTGGAAGCGGGTGCGGCCGCCGCGGCGGGCGAGCGAGACGTCCACGGTGCGGATGGGCGCGGCGTCGGGCAGGGCGACGATGCGCGAGAGCAGGTGCGTGCTGCCCAGCGAGAGCGCGAGCGGACGCGCGGCGACGGCGGCGGGCAGCGGCGCGGCGAAGGCGTCGTGCGCGATCGAGGCCGACGCGAACCCCTGGCGCGCGAGGAACAGGCGCAACGCGGCGGCGACCGGTCCGCGGCCTTCGATGCGCAGGCGCTGCGTCATCCGTTCATCGCCGCTTCGATGTCGTCGGCGCGCTTCGGCGTGTCGATGGTGAGGATCTCGCAGCCGCCGTCGGTGACGAGCGCGTCGTCCTCGATGCGGATGCCGATGTCGTGGAACGCGATCGGCACGTCGTCGGCCGCGCGCACGTAGAGGCCCGGTTCGACGGTGGTCACCATTCCCGGGCGCAGGATGCGCGAGCCGGGGTCGCCTTCGGCGCCGTCGGCCGAGGCTTCGCCCGGCGGTTCCCGATAGCTGCCGCAGTCGTGCACGTCGATGCCCAGCCAGTGCCCGGTACGGTGCATGTAGAAGCGCCGGTACGCGCCGGACTCGATCGCCGCGTCGAGCGGACCTTCGACGAGGCGGCAGTCGATCATGCCCTGCACGAGCACGCGCACGGCGGCGTCGTGCGCGTCGACGAAGCGCGCGCCCGGCCGGATCGTTTCGATCGCCGCGCGCTGCGCCTCGAGCACGATGTCGTAGAGCGTGCGCTGCGCCGCGGAGAAGCGGCCGCCGACCGGGAACGTGCGCGTGATGTCCGAGGCATAGGCGTCGAACTCGCAGCCGGCGTCGATCAGCAGCAGCTCGCCGTCGTTCATCACCGCGTCGTTCGCGCGATAGTGCAGGACGCAGGCGTTGCGCCCGGACGCGACGATCGAGCCGTAGGCCGGCGCATCGGCGCCGTTGCGGCGGAATTCGTACAGCAGCTCCGCCTCGATCTCGTATTCGCGCCGGCCGGGGCGCGCGGTGCGCATCGCGCGCAGATGCGCCGCCGACGAGATCTGCGCGGCTCGACGCATCGCGGCGATTTCCTGTGCGTCCTTCACCAGCCGCATTTCGTCGAGCACGTGGTTCAGGTCGAACAGCTGCGTCGGCGAGACGACGCCGGCGCGCGCCTGCGCGCGAACCGCCGCCAGCCAGCGCCGCACCGACGCGTCGAGCGTCTCGCTCGTGCCGAGTGCGCACCACAGCGCCGGGCGGTTGGCGAGCAGCCTGCCCATCTCGTCGTCGAGCGATTCGATCGGCGCGCCGCGGTCGAAGCCGAAGCGCTCGGCCGCTGCCGGCGGCCCGTAACGGAAGCCGTCCCAGGTCTCGCGCTCCTCGTTCTTCGGGCGACAGAACAGGATCGATTCGTCGCGATCGGCGTCGGCGACGAGCACGATCGCCGCCTGCGGTTCCGGAAACGGACTCAGGTAGCGGAAGTAGCTGTCGCTGCGATACGGATACTCGCTGTCGCGGTTGCGGATCACCTCGGCGCCGGTGCACACGATCGCCACGCCGCCGCCGGCGGCGCGCATCGTTTCCATCACCCGTCGTCTGCGTTCGGCGTATTCCTGCATTCCGTTTTCCGGGAGGCGCTGCGCGCGGGGGATGCGCCGGTTACGGATCGCGCGACTGCAATTGTGCATCGAGCGCCGCGAGGCGCTGCGGCGTGCCCACGTCGATCCAGCGGCCGTCGTGCCGTGCGGCGCCGGCGCGTCCTTCGGCGGCCGCGGCGCGCAACAGCGGCGCGAGCGGCGCCTTGCGCGACGGGTCGAGCTTGTCGAAGAGAGCGGCGCGATAGACGCCGATGCCGCTGAACGTGAGCTTCGGTTCGCCGTCGGCGAGCAGCCGCCCGTCGCGCAGCGCGAAGTCGCCCGACGGATGATGCGGCGGATTCGGCACCAGCAGGCACCAGGCGAGGAGATCGTCGGCCCGCATGCGGCGGCCGGCCTCGACCGCCCGCGAGTAGTCGAAATCGGTATGGACGTCGGAGGCGGCGACCAGGAACGGGCCTTCGCCGAGCATCGGCAGCGCGCGCGCGATGCCGCCCGCCGTCTCCAGCGCCTCGCCTTCCGCCGAGTAGCGGATGCGCAGCTTCCAGCGTGCGCCGTCGCCCAGCGCCTGCTCCACCTGCGCGCCCAGGTGCGCATGATTGACGACGACGTCGACGATGCCGGCGCGCGCGAGCGCGAGCAGATGCCACTCGATCAGCATGCGCCCGCCCACGCGCAGCAGCGGCTTGGGGCACGCGTCGGTGAGCGGGCGCATCCGTTCGCCGCGCCCGGCGGCCAGCAGCATCGCGCGCACGGCTCAGAAAGTGTAGCCGGCGCGACGCACGGGGTCGCGCTGCGATCCGGCCTGCGCGGCTTCGACGCGCTCCATCAGCCGCACGAGCGCGTCGAACTCGCGATAGCGCCGCGCCGTGCGCAACGCATACGAGAGAACGAGCGGCAGGTCGGCGAGATAGCGGTCCTTGCCGTCGCGGTGGTACAGGCGCGCGAAGATGCCCAGCACCTTCAGGTGGCGCTGCAGTCCCATCCATTCGAAGTCGCGATAGAACTCGCCGAAGTCCGCCGCGACCGGCAGCGAGCGGGCGCGCGCGGCCTGCCAGTAGCGCACCGCCCAGTCGATCTGCCGCTCCTCCTCCCATTCGACGTAGGCATCGCGCAGCAGCGAGACGAGATCGTAGGTGAGCGGGCCGTGGACGGCGTCCTGGAAGTCGAGCACGCCCGGGTTGTCGTCATCGAGCGCCATCAGGTTGCGCGAGTGCCAGTCGCGGTGCACGAACACGCGCGGCTGCGCGAGGTTGTTCGCCAGCAGCCGCTCGAAGGCGTCGTCCAGCGTCGCGCGGGCGTCGTCGTCGAGCGCGAAGCCGCGATGGCGCTCGACGTACCACTGCGGGTACAGCTCCAGCTCCCGCGCGAGCAGCGGACGGTCGTAGTCGGGGAACACGCCGGCGCGGCTGGCCGCCTGCATGCGCAGCAGCGCTCCGCAGGCATCGCGCATCAGCGCATCGACCTGCGCGTCGTCGCCGGCGCATTCCTGCAGGCGCTGCAGATAGGTGGTCGAGCCGAAGTCGTCGAGCAGCAGGAAGCCGCGCTCGAGGTCGGCGGCGAGCACGCGCGGCACGTGCACGCCGGCGTCGCGCAGCACGCCCGCCGCGTGCACGAAGGGCCGGCAGTCTTCCATCGGCGGCGGCGCATCCATCGCGACGCGGCTCGGCTCGCCTGCGCGCCGGGCGTCGATGCGGAAGTAGCGGCGGAAGCTGGCGTCGTTCGACGCCGGGCGGATCGTGTCGAGCGCCAGCGCGTGCGCGGGCGCCAGCGCGGCGAGCCAGTTGCGCAACTCGGCGAGGCGGGGGTCGTCGCCGTCGCGTTGCGGGGATTGCGGTTCGATCGATGCGACTCCGAAGCGAGGCGCGGGGTGCGCGCGATGAAGCGAGGCGCGCGTGCGCGCGATGAAACAACGAGGCGCGCGTGCGCGCGCCAGGGGGCAGCCCGTATAATAGTCGAGCGGTCGACGCACGAGGCCGCTCTTCCTGCTGCGCCTCGCCCTTGTCCGGCACACGCCGGCCCGGTTGTGCTTCCGACGAATGCGCCGGCCCCGATTCCGTCCTTCCGTTTTCGCCTCGCTCGTGTCGACGCTGCTCGTCTGGGGCAGCGCGACGGCGCAGGACGTCCCGCCCGGCTTCGCGCTGAAACTCGACCCGTCGTTGTCCGAGGAGCATGCCGCGATCACCGAGGGGCGTCCGGTCTATGGAAGCGGCGAGCGCCTCTACGGTCGCAGCGGCCGCGACACCACGCTCGAGGGCGAAGCCGAGGTGCGCAAGGCCGGCGCGGTGATCCGCGCCGACCGGCTCACCTATTACGAGGCCGACGACGAGCTGTTCGCCGCCGGCCACGTGCGCGTGACGCGCCAGGGCAACGTGTTCACCGGCCCCGAGCTGGCGCTGAAGCTCGACGCGAACACCGGCTGGTTCGAGACGCCGAGCTACTACCTCGCGCTCTACGACGGCCGGGGCCGTGCCGAACGCATCGACTTCCTCGGCCCGGACCGCATGCAGCTCACCGAGGCGAGCTACACGACCTGCGAGTTCGACGATCCCGACTGGATCCTGCTCGCCCGCTCGATGACCATCGACCAGGAGGAGGACGAAGGCACCGGCCGCTCGGCGAGCCTGTACTTCAAGGGCGTGAAGATCCTCGCCGCGCCGGTCTTCGCGTTTCCGTTGAGCGATCGGCGCCGCAGCGGACTGCTTCCGCCTTCGGTCTCGCTGACGTCGCGCTCGGGCCTGGACGTCGTCGTGCCCTACTACTGGAACATCGCGCCGAATCGCGACCTCACCCTGTATCCGCGGGTGAGCACGCGGCGCGGCTTGCAGATGGGGGCCGAGTTCCGCTACCTGGAGCGCAGCTTCTACGGCGGCGCCGCGGTCGAGTGGAACCCGGACGATCGGGTGACGGGAACCAGCCGCTACTTCTTCGACCTGCACAACACCTTCACCAACTGGGCCGGCTGGGGCGGCTCGTGGAACCTCCGCGGCGTGTCCGACGACAACTACTTCGTCGATTACGGCCGGTCGATCCTCTCCAGCTCGGAGCGGCTGCTGCCGCGCACCTTCTCGGCGTCGCGGTCGCTGCCGAACTACTGGACGGCGGTGGTGAGCGTGCAGACCTGGCAGTCGATCCTCGATGCGCGCCCCGGCCCCTACGAGCGCGTTCCGCAACTGCAGTTGCGCAACGTCGTTCGCGACGCGGCCGGCTTCGACCTCGACACGGTGCTCGACGCGACGCGTTTTCGCGCACCCACGCTCAGCCAGCCGGAAGGCTGGCGCAGCGTGGCCAACCCGCAGCTGAGCTATCCGATCGTGCGACCCGGCTGGTTCGTCGTGCCGAAGGCGCAACTGCATCTGACGAGCTACCAGATCGACGACGGCACGGGGACGGCCTTCGACAGCACCGAAAGCAGCGTCGTCCCCACCTTCTCGGTCGACAGCGGCCTCGTCTTCGAGCGTCCGGCGCGTTTCTTCGGGCGCGACGTGACGCAGACGCTCGAGCCGCGGCTGTTCTACGCTCGCACCCCGTATCGCGACCAGTCCCGCCTGCCCGTCTACGACACCACGGCGGCCGACTTCAATTTCGCGCAGCTGTTCTCCGAGAACACCTTCGTCGGCTACGACCGCATCGCCGACGTGAACCAGCTCACCGCCGCGGCGGTTTCGCGGCTCATCGATCCCGGCTCCGGCGCCGAGCGCTTCCGCTTCGCCGTCGGGCAGCGCATCTATTTCTCGCCGCAGCGCGTGTCGATCCCCGGCGTGGCGCCGCGCACCGACGAGCGCTCCGACGTGCTGCTCGCCGCGTCGGGCGAGCTGGCCGGGCACCAGAGCTTCGATACCGGGCTGCAGTACAGCGTGCGCGACCGGGAGGTGGCGCGCTACACCGTCCTGTGGCGCTACCTGCCGCCGGACGGCCGCATCCTGAACGCGGGCGTCCGCTACCGGCGCGACGAGATCGGCCAGTTCGACACCTCGCTGCGCTGGCCGGTCGCGCCGCGCTGGGTCGCGCTGGGGCGGTTGAACTACTCGTTCCTCGCGGAAGGCCGCGACCCGATCACCGGCGTTCCGAACGAGCGCGGGGTGATCGAGTCGGTGCTGGGCTTCGAGTACGAGTCGTGCTGCTGGGGCACGCGCTTCGTCGTGCAGCGATTCCGCACGGCGCTCGGGCGCTCGACGACGGCGTTCTTCATCCAGCTCGAGCTCAAGGGCCTGGCCCGACTCGGTTCGGATCCCTTTGGTATATTGCGGCGGAACATTCCGGGCTACCGCCTGCCCACCGATCGGCCCGAGTTGCCGTCGCGCTACTTCGGCTACGAGTGATGACTTCCCGATTCGTCCTTCGCCTGGTCGCCGCCCTGTCGGCGGCCGTCGTGATTCCGTTCACCGCCGCGCAGGCCGCCGCTCCGGTCGAGATCGACCGCATCGCCGCGGTCGTCAACAGCGAGGCGATCACCGAACGCGAACTGCAGCAGCAGGTGCTGCTCGTGCAGCGCCAGCTGCGCGAGCAGAACATCGAGGCGCCGCCGCCCGACGTGCTCGAGCGCCAGGTGCTCGAGCGCATGATCGTCGATCGCGCGCAGATGCAGCTCGCGCGCGACTCGGGACTGCGCATCGACGACGCGCAACTCGAGCGCGCGATCGCCACCATCGCTTCGGAAAACAGCCTCAGCGTCGCGCAACTGCGCGATCGCCTGCGCCGGCAGGGGATCGATTTCGACCAGTTCCGCGAAGAGGTGCGCGGGCAGATGGTGCGGCAGCGGCTGCGCGAGCGCGAGATCGACAGCAAGGTGCAGATCAGCGACGCCGACGTCGACGCCTTCCTCGCGGCGCAGACCGGCGCCGAGGCCTCCGACCGAAGCGAACTGCACATCGCGCAGATCCTGCTGCGCCTGCCCGAGGGCGCCAGCGCCGAGCAGATCGAGCGGCAGCGCCTGCGCGCCGAGGAAATCGAGCGGCAGCTGCGCGCGGGCGCCGATTTCGGCCGACTCGCGGCGGCCTTCTCGGATGCGCCCGAGGCGATGAGCGGCGGCTCGCTGGGCTGGCGCACGCCCGATCGACTGCCGCAGATGTTCGTCGACGCCGTGAAGTCGCTGAAACCGGGCGGCTTCTCGCCGGTGCTGCGCAGTCCCGCCGGCTTCCACGTGCTCGAGCTGGTCGAACGACGCAACGCGTCGATGCCGGTGGCGGCCGGCCAGCCGGTCGTGCAGACGCATGCCCGCCATATCCTCATTCGCCCCAACGAGGTCGTCAGCGAGGACGAGGCGGTGCGCCGGCTGCGCGAGATCAAGCAGCGCATCGAAGCGGGCGCCGGCGATTTCGCCGAGCTGGCCCGGCAGTACTCGATGGACGGCAGCGCCGGTCGCGGCGGCGATCTCGGCTGGGTGTATCCGGGCGACACCGTGCCCGAGTTCGAGCGCGCGATGAACGCGCTGTCGCCCGGCCAGCTCAGCGACCCCGTGCGCACCCCGTTCGGCGTGCACCTGATCCAGGTCGTCGAGCGGCGCACCAACGAAAGCTCGCCCGACCGGTTGCGCCAGCAGGCCCGCCAGGCGCTGCGCGAGCGGCGCATCGAGGAGAACTACGAAGACTGGCTGCGCCAGCTGCGCGACCGCACCTATGTCGAGTACAAGCTCGACCGGTACGCGATGGCGGCGCAACCGTCCGGCGCCGATCCGCGTTGAGTCGCACGGTGAGCGCCGAAGCGTCCGGCGATGAGCACCGAATTGCCCGGTGAGCGCTGACAGCGGGCGCGGCGTTCATCGCGCGCGCAAGCGCTTCGGGCAGCATTTCCTGGTCGACGCCGCGGTCGTCCACGCCATCGTCGAAGCGATCGGCCCGCGCGAAGGCGAACGGCTCGTCGAGATCGGTCCGGGGCTCGCCGCGCTCACCGGTGCGCTGCTCGCGCGCATCGGGCACCTGCACGCGGTGGAGATCGATCGCGATCTCGCCGCTCGCCTGCGAGCGCGCTATGCACCCGAGCGACTGACGCTGCACGAGGCCGATGCGCTGCGCTTCGATTTCGCCGCGCTCGCCGGCCCCGGCGAGCAGCGCCTGCGCATCGTCGGCAATCTTCCGTACAACGTTTCCAGCCCGCTGCTGATACGGCTGCTCGAATTCCGCGCCTGCGTGCGGGACCAGCACTTCATGCTGCAGCGGGAAGTCGTCGAACGCATCGTCGCCGGGCCGGGGACGCGCGACTACGGCCGGCTCTCGGTGCTGCTGCAGGCGTTCTACGAGGTCGAACACCTGTTCGACGTTCCGCCGCAGGCTTTCGATCCTCCGCCGAAGGTGGAGTCCTCGGTCGTGCGCATGCGCGTGCGCGACGACCGGCTCCGGCGCGACCCCGCGCCGCTGCAGCAGGTGCTCGCCGCGGCTTTCGCGCAGCGGCGCAAGATGATCCGCACGACGCTGCTGCCCTGGCTCGAGGCGCGAGGCGCGCCGCGACCGCCGCTGGCCGGCACGCTGCGCCCCGAGCAGATCGACCTGGCCGCGTGGCTGTCGATCGCCGACGGCCTGGCCGCCGCGTCCACGGGCAAGCGTTAGTCTTCGCGAGAGCCCCGGCCCTCGATCAGCTCGATCTTGTAGCCGTCCGGATCCTCGACGAAGGCGATCACCGTCGTGCCGCCTTTCACCGGTCCGGCTTCGCGAACGACCTTTCCTCCGGCGGCGCGGATGCGCTCGCAGGCTTGCGCCGCATCGGGAACCTCGATGGCGATGTGCCCGTAGGCCGTACCCGGCTCGTAGCGCTGGACGCCGTGGTTCCACGTGAGTTCGAGCACGGCTTCGGACGATTCCTCGCCGTAGCCGACGAAGGCCAGCGAATAGCCCTGATCGGGCCGATCGGTCGTGCGCAGCAGGCGCATGCCCATCACGCGGGTGTAGAAGTCGATCGAACGCTGCAGGTCGCCGACCCGCAGCATCGTGTGCAGTATTCTCATCGCGTAGATCCTCCTGTGGTGCGTGGGTCCGTGGCTCGCGCGATCGCGCCGCTCCCGCCGAGCGGCTCAGCCCGGTGCAGCGTCCTCGGGAAAGCGGCGCAGCCATGCGCGCGCACGTTCGTATTCGGGGAAGAGGTCGCCGACGATCTGCCAGAAGCGCGCGCCGTGGTTCAGTTCGCGCAGATGCGCCAGCTCGTGCGCGATCACGTAGTCGACGATGTCGATCGGGAAGTGCACGAGCCGCCAGTTCAGGCGGATCGATCCGTCCGCGCTGCAACTCCCCCAGCGCGTGCGCGCCGACGAAAGCGACCAGCGACGCGGCGTGAAGCCGTGATGCGCGCCGAAGCGGTCGATGCGCTCGGAGAACACTTCGCGCGCGCGCGCCTGCAGCCAGCACTGCACGCGGTCCTTCAGCTGCTCGGTGCGCGCCTGCGCCGGCAGCCCGACGATCAGGCGATCGCCGACCCGTTCGGTGCGCCGCGCGTTCTCGGCGACGCACATCGTCAGCGTCTGGCCGAGATAGCGCAACGGCGCTCCGTCTTCCCAGCGCACCTCGAGGCGGTCGCGCCGCGCCTGGTGCGCGCGCCACTCGGCGAGCTTGCGCACGATCCAGTTCGCCTTGTCCTGGAGCGCCGACTCGATCTCGTCGAGCGACACCCAGCGCGGCGCGGTCACGCGCAGCCCGCGCTCGTCGATGACGAAGCCGATCGTGCGTCGCTTCGAGCGGCGCAGTTCGTAGCGCAGCCACTGCTCGCACAGTCGCGCCACGTGCATCGAGCCGCCGGCCGATGGCGCGCGGCCGGCCGGCCCCGGCGTCGCGTGCAGCGGATCGAAGAGGGGAAGGCTCAACTGGCGGGCGGCTTCGACGGGCGCCGGCGGCGGTGCGCGCTTCGCGCGTTGCCTGGGCATCGTCATTGCCGCGGCACCGGCGCCGCGGCGGGAGCCGGCGCCGGGCCGCGATAGAGGTGGGGACTGATTCTCTGCATTTCGCTCTCGATCCAGCGTTCGACTTCGGCCGACAGCACCTCGGCTGTCTTGCCCACGCTGGCGATCGGTTCGCCGATCGAAACGGTGATGGTGCCGGGCCGCAGCACGAACGCGCGGCGCGGCCAATGCTCTCCGGAGTTCACGGCGATGGGGATGACCGGCACGCCGGTGCGAACGGCGAGCCTGGCACCGCCCGTCTTGTACCGGGTCCGGATGCCGGGCCTGGTCCGCGTGCCTTCCGGGAACAGCACGATCCAGCGTCCCTGCGCGAGCCGGATCGCGCCTTCGCGCAACAACTGGTCGGAAGCGACCGCGCCTTGCCGGCGGTCGATGTGGATCATGTCGAGCAACCCGATGCCCCAGCCGAAGAACGGCAGCCAAAGCAGTTCGCGCTTGAAAACGTAGCACAGCTCGCGCTGCATCCAGACCGGATAGAACAGCGTCTCCCAGGTGGACTGATGCTTCGACAGCACGATCGCGGGTTCGTCGGGCAGGCGCTCGGCGCCGATCACGCGGTAGTCGATGCCCACCAGCGAGCGCGCGGCGCGGATGACGAGTCGCGGCCAGCCCACGGTGAGCCGGTAGCGCGTCGTGCGCGGCAGCGGCGCCCATGCCAGGCAGAGGATCGCGTACGGTACGACGGTGCAGAGCTGCAGCGCGTGGAACAGCGCCGAGCGCAGCACGATCATGGAGCCAGCTCGGCGGCAACCGCGGCGAGGTCCACGCGCACGACGGTGTCGGGCGGCAGCCCGCCGGCCGCGAGCGTTGCGCGGCCCTTGCCGGTGAGCACGAGCACCGGGCGGCAGCCCGCCGCGTGCGCGGCCTGCAGGTCGCGCAGCTGGTCGCCGATGGCGTGCACGTCGGTGGTCGCCGCTTCGAAGCGCACGAGGATCTCGTCGAACAGGCCCGGGCGCGGCTTGCGGCACGCGCAGCCTTCGTCGGGTCCGTGCGGGCAGAAGAAGATCGCGTCGATGCGTCCGCCCGCATCGGCGACCGCCCGGTGCATCTTCGCGTGGATGCGGCCGAGCATCGCGACGTCGAAGAGCTTTCGCGCGACGCCCGACTGGTTGGTGGCCACCACGATGCGGTAGCCGGCCTTGCTCAGCCGCGCGATCGCGTCGAGGCTGCCCGGAAGCGGGCGCCACTCGTCGGGACTCTTGATGTAGGCGTCGCTGTCGTGGTTGATGACGCCGTCGCGGTCGAGAACGATGAGCTTCACGGCCGGGGTGCAGGCAGGGCGAAGTCGTCAGCCGAGCTTCGAGATGTCGGCCACGCGGTTCATCAGCGTCCGCAGCGCGGCGAGCAGCGCGAGCCGGTTGGCGCGCAGTCGCGCGTCGTCGGCCATCACCATCACTTCGTCGAAGAATCGATCGACCGCCTCGCGCGCACCGGCCATCACGCTCATCGCGCCGAACCAGTCGCCGCTGCGCGCGCGCTCCTCGGCCTGCGGGGCGAGCGCGTCGACGCATTCGGCGAGCGCGCGCTCGGCCGGCTCGACGAGCAGGGCGCGGTCCACCGCTGTGCCCGCCGCCTCGTGCGACTTGCGCAGGATGTTGACGATGCGCTTGTTCGCCGCGGCCAGCGACTCGGCCTCCGGCAGCCCGGAGAACGAACGCACGGCGGCCAGGCGCGCCGGAACGGTGTCGAGCCGCATCGGACGCGGATCGACGACGGCGGCGATCTCGTGCGCGGACCAGCCCTGCTCGCGCAGGTAGCCCGACAGGCGCTCGAACAGGAAGTCGATCAGCATCGCGTCGGCGCGCGCGACCTCGTCGCCGAAAGCGTCGACGGCCGCCGCAACCAGCGCGTCGAGCGGCGCCGCGAGCGACTTCTCGACGAGCATGCGCAGCACGCCGAGCGCGTGGCGGCGCAGCGCGAACGGGTCCTTGTCGCCGGTGGGCTGCTGGCCGATGCCGAACATCCCGGCGAGCGTCTCGAGCTTGTCGGCGAGCGCGAGCACCGTGCCGGTGGGCGTGGCCGGCAATGCGTCGCCGGCGAAGCGCGGGCTGTACTGCTCGACGATGGCCTGTGCGACCGCCTCGTCTTCGCCGTCGTGGCGCGCGTAGTAGCCGCCCATGACACCTTGCAGTTCCGGGAACTCGCCGACCATGCCGGTGAGCAGGTCGGCTTTGGCGAGCAGGGCCGCGCGATCGGCGAGCTCCACGTCGACGCGCAGCGTCGAAGCCACGTCGACGCTCAGCGTCGAGGCGACGCCGGCGTCGAGCATCGAGGCGACCGCGCGCGCGATGCGACGCACGCGCGCCGTGCGCTCGGCCTGCGTGCCGAGCTTCGCGTGATAGACGACGTTGCCCAGGCCGGCGACGCGCTGCGCGAGCGGCGTGCGGCGGTCCATGTCGAAGAAGAAGCGTGCATCGGCCAGCCGCGGGCGCACCACGCGCTCGTTGCCCGAGACGATCGAGCGCGCGTCGTCGACCTCCATGTTCGAGACGATCAGGAACTTCGGCAGCAGCCGGCCCGAGCGGTCGAACAGCGGAAAATACTTCTGGTTCGTGCGCATCGTGAGGATCAGGCACTCCTGCGGCACCTGCAGGAACGCGCGCTCGAATTCGCCGACGTAGACGGCCGGCCACTCGACCAGCGCCGTGACCTCGTCGAGCAGCGGCGCCACCTGCGCTTCGTCGCCGAGCGACGCGTCGTGCCGGGCGGCGCGCTCGCGCAGCATGGCTTCGATGCGCGCACGCCGCGCGTCGAACGAGGCGACGACGCGGCCGGCCGTGGCGAGCCGCTCCTCGTAGCGCAGCGCGTCGTCGATCTCGATGTCGCCTTCGGACTGGAAGCGGTGCCCGCGCGTGACGCGCCCCGCGGCCAGGCCGAGCACCGAGGCTTCGAGCACCTGCGCGCCGTGCAGCACGAGGAGTCCGTGCGCGGGTCGGACGAACGAGACGTTCGTGCGACCGTCGGCGAGCTGGTACTGCATCGTCTTCGGGATCGGCAGCGCGGCGACGGCCTCCGCCAGCGCGGGCGAGATCGCGTGCGCAAGCGATTCGCCGGCGGCGACGCTGCGATAGCGGAACACTTCCTGCTTCCCGTCGCTGGCGCGCTCGAGCGCATCGAGCGGCGCACCGAGCTTCTGCGCCCACTTCAGCAGCGCCTGCGTCGGCTCGCCGGTCGCGTCGAGGCCGATCTTCACCGACGGCCCTTTGGTCTCGACGAGCCGATCGTTCGCCTTCGTAGCGACGGCGTCGATGCGCGCCGCGAGGCGGCGCGGCGTGGCGAAGCGCTCGACGCGCGCATCGGCTTCGATGAGTCCGCGCGTGCGCAGCGCCTTCGCGAGACCGTCGGCGAATGCGGCGCCGAGGCGCTCGAGCGCCTTGGGCGGCAGCTCCTCGGTGCGCAGCTCGACGAGCAGCGCAGCGCGGGTCGCGGGGGAGGGCGAGGCGCTTCGGACGCCGGACGAAGGCTGCGTGCGCGGATCAGGCGACATCGCGCACCGTTTCGAGCATCGGGAAGCCCAGCCGCTCGCGCGACTCGTAGTACGCCTGCGCGACCGCGCGCGCGAGCTTGCGCACCCGCCCGATGTAGGCGGCGCGCTCGGTGACCGAGATCGCGCCGCGCGCGTCGAGCAGGTTGAAGGTGTGCGAGCAGTCGAGCACGCGCTCGTAGGCGG
Source organism: Burkholderiales bacterium (assembly GCA_003576795.1). GTDB lineage: Bacteria > Pseudomonadota > Gammaproteobacteria > Burkholderiales > Burkholderiaceae_E > Zeimonas. The sequence goes on along the minus strand of QEVN01000014.1, from coordinate 6,181 downwards.
GCAGCGCGAGCCCCGCCTCGATCAGGCGCAGGGCCGCGCGCTCGTGGTCGTCGAAATGCCGGAACAGCACGGCCACGTCGGCATGTTCGAAGTTGTACGCCGACTGCTCGACCTCGTTCTGGTGGAAGACGTCGCGATAGGTGATGCCGTCGGTCCACTGCAGGTCGTACACGCTCTCGACACCCTGCAGGTACATCGCGATGCGTTCGAGGCCGTAGGTGATCTCGCCGGTGATCGGCTGGCATTTCAGCGAACCGACCTCCTGGAAATAGGTGAACTGCGTCACCTCCATGCCGTTGAGCCAGACCTCCCAGCCCAGCCCCCAGGCGCCGAGCGTCGGCGACTCCCAGTCGTCCTCGACGAAGCGGACGTCGTTGCTCGCGGTGTCGATGCCGATCGCCGACAGCGAGCCGAGATAGCGCTCGAGGATGTCGACCGGCGACGGCTTCAGGACGACCTGGTACTGGTAGTAGTGCTGCAGGCGGTTCGGGTTCTCTCCGTAGCGACCGTCCTTCGGGCGGCGCGACGGCTGCACGTAGGCCGCGCGCCACGGTTCGGGCCCGATCGCGCGCAGGAAGGTCGCGGTGTGGAAAGTGCCTGCGCCGACCTCCATGTCGTAGGGCTGCAGCAGCGCGCAACCCTGGCGGTCCCAGTATTGCTGCAGTTGGAGGATCAGTTGCTGGAAGCTGAGCATGGCGCCGTCGCGGCGTCGAAAAGCGGCCATTCTAGCGGCTTCGATCGTCCCGACGCCCGGTGTCGCGCACGCCGAAGCGCATCGACGCGGCGGCCGCGACGACCAGCCCCAGCGACAGCGCGAAGACCGGCACGTTGCCGAAGCGCGCATACGGCGTCGTGCCGTCGGCGCCCTGCACGTCCACGTCGAGCGCGGCGGCCGTATAGGGCTCGAGTTGCGCGAGCACGCGCCCGTGCGCATCGATCGCCGCGGTGACGCCGGTGTTCGTCGCGCGCAGCATCGGCCGGGCGAGTTCGAGCGCGCGCATGCGTGCGATCTGCAGGTGCTGCGGCAGCGCGTGGGAATCGCCGAACCACGCGATGTTGCTCACGTTCACGAGGATCGTCGCGCCGCCGCGCACCTGCGCGGCGATCTCCTCGCCGAAGAGGTCCTCGTAGCAGATGTCGAAGGCGATCCGTTGCCCGGCGATCGGCAAGGCAGGCTGCTGCCGCGAGCCGCGCGCGAAGTCGCCCAGCGGAATGCGCATCAGGTCGACGAACCAGCCGAAGCCGAAGGGAATGAATTCGCCGAAGGGCACGAGGTGGCGCTTGTCGTAGCGCCATGCGATGGCGCCGGCGGCGTCGATGACGCCGACGCTGTTCGTCAGCGAGCGCCCGGCGTCGAAGGCCGAAGCGTTCGCCGCGGGCCGGTCCTCGTAGAGCGGCATGCCGATCGCGACCGCTGCGCCGGTATGCCGCAGGCGATCGACGATTTCCCCGCGCACGTCCGGCGGCGTGCGCGACCAGGGAAGCGTCCACGCCGTCTCGGGCAGCACGGTGAGCGGCGCATCTCCCCGCAGCAATTCGTTCGCATACCAGTGCATCGCGTCGAGGCTGCGCTGCGCATCGAACTTCATGTCCTGTGCGACGTTTCCCTGCAGCAGCCGCACGTGCAGCGGCGCGCCGTGCGGCGACACCCGATCGATCGACGCCAGCTCGAGACCCGCCGCAACGGGCAGCACGACCAGGGCCACGCCGATCGCGCGGGCGGTGCGCGAGGCCTGCGCCGGATCGCCGCCCGCTGCCAGCGCGAATCCGAAGGCGACCAGCGCCGCGAGCAGGCACACGCCGTAGACGCCGAGCAGCGGCGCGAACGCGGCGAGCGGGCCGTCGAGCTGCGCGTATCCGATCGCCAGCCAGGGAAAGCCGGTGAACAGCCAGCCGCGCAGGAGCTCGGTGAGCGCCCACGCGCCGGCGAAGAGCGCTCCCAGGGCCGTTGCCCGGAACGCCGGGCCGACGTCGCGCGCCCGCAGCGCCCTGTCGACGCGCGCGAAGACGGCGCAGACCACCGCCCCGAAGGAAGCCAGATACGCGGCGAACAGCAGCAGCGCCAGCGCGGCGAGCGCGGCGGGCATGCCGCCGTAGCGGTGCATGCTGACGTAGAGCCACGAGACGCCGGCGACGAAGCAACCGAGACCGAAGGCGAAGCCGAGCGCGAACGCGCGCTGCGGCCGGCGCAGCACGAGCGCGACGAGCGCGGCCAGCGCGAGGACCTGCAGCCACCATGCCTGTACGGGCCAGAAGCTCGCTGCCTGCGCGAGCCCGGCGAGGAGCGACAGGATCAGCGCGGCGCCGCGTCCGCGCACCGGGGAGCTCAACCGCCGTGTGCGGCGGCGCTGCCGGCCTGCGAGGCGCGCCGCGGGCCGGCAGCCTGTCGTTGCGCGAGCCGGGGGTCGAAAGCGGCCACGCCAGCGGCGTGCGGCGGATCGACGAGGAGCGGAATCGACGGCGCGTGTTGCGCCTCCTGCGCGGGCGCCGTCGCACCCGGCGCGGCTGCCCCGCCGCCGGCCGCACGCAGTTTCTCGGTGCGCAGCAGCAGCGCCTGCGTCGCGTCCGCGCGCAGCACCTCGAAACGCACGCCGCCGATCTCGACGCGCTCGCCGCGTCGCGGAGGATGGCCGAGGCTGTCGCCGACCAGCGCGCCGATCGTCTCGAAGGGCGCCGACGGAAGCGAGGTGCCCATCGCCTCGTTGAATGCATCGATGCGCGCGCCGGCCCGCACCCGATGTCGCATTGCGCCGCCCGGCGCCGCTTCGACGCGGACGATGTCCGCCTCCTCGGCGTCGCTGTCGAGCGCTTCGTCGATGTCGCCGACGATCTGCTCGATGACGTCCTCCAGCGTGACCAGGCCCGCAGTGCCGCCGTATTCGTCGACGACGATCGCCACGTGCGCGCGCTGCAAGCGCAGGTCGCGCAGCAGCTGGTTCAGCCGCTGCGACTCGGGAACGAACAGTGCGGGGCGCAACAGCGCGTGCACGTCGACCGGCTCGGCCGCGAACAGGCGCAGCAGGGATTTCGCATGCACGATCCCGACGACGTTGTCGCGATCGCCTTCGACGACGGGGAAGCGCGAGTGACCGGTTGCGACGACTTTCGACAGGAGGGCGGCGGGCGGCTGGGAGAGGTCGATGACGTCCATCTCGGCACGCGGGACCATCACGTCGCGTGCGGTCAGCTCGGAGATCTGCAGCACGCCTTCGATCATCGACATCGCTTCGGCGTCGAGCAGATCGCGCTCGTGCGCCTGCCTGAGCAGATCGAGCAGCTGTTCCCGATCTTCGGGGACCCGCAGCAGCAGGGCCGCGAGTCGTTCCAGCAGGGGTTTTCTGTGATCGGCGCCTGGTGGGCCGTCGGACATGTGGGTGAAGACGAAGTGAGGTTCCTTGCAGGATACCCGATCGTCTTTCGCGCGGGCAACCTCATGGGCAAACCTCAGCCCCAGGGGTCGGGAAGCCGGAAGCGGGCGAGCAGTTCGCTCTCGCGCCGCTGCATCCGTTGCGCGCCTCGTTCGCTGTCGTGTTCGTAGCCGCTCGCATGCAGCACGCCGTGCGCGACGAGATGCGCGAGATGAGCCGACGCCGGCTTGCGCTGCTCGCGCGCTTCGCGCCGGACCACCGGCAGGCAGATGACGATGTCGGCGTGCACGGCGCCGGGCTCGCCGTAGGCGAAGGTGAGCACGTTGGTCGCGTAGTCGCGGCCGCGGTAGGCCGAGTTCAGCGCGCGCCCCTCGCGTTCGCCGACGAAGCGCAGCACGATCTGCGCGTCCGACTCGATCGCGGCGGCCACCCAGCGCCGCAGCTGCGCGCGCGACGCGGGCAGGGCGTTCACCTCGTCGCCCAGCTGGATCGAAAGCGAGAGCTTCGGACGCTCGAGCGGCTCAGCCGCCATCGCCGGCGGCTTCGTAGGCATCGACGATGCGCGCGACGAGCGGGTGGCGCACGACGTCGGCGCTGTCGAAGTCGGTGAACGCGAGCCCGCGCACGCGAGCGAGGATGCGCCGCGCTTCGATCAGCCCGGAGGCCTGTCCTTTCGGCAGGTCGATCTGCGTCGTGTCGCCGGTGACGACCGCGCGCGAGCCGAAGCCGATGCGCGTGAGGAACATCTTCATCTGCTCGGGCGTGGTGTTCTGCGCCTCGTCGAGGATGATGAAGGAGTGGTTCAGCGTGCGCCCGCGCATGTAGGCGAGCGGCGCGATCTCGATCGCCTGCTTCTCGAACATCCGGTTCGTGCGCTCGAAGCCGAGCAGGTCGTACAGCGCGTCGTACAGCGGACGAAGATAGGGATCGACCTTCTGCGCGAGATCGCCGGGCAGGAAGCCGAGGCGTTCGCCGGCCTCCACCGCCGGGCGCGTGAGCACGATGCGCTTGATCGCGTCGCGCTCGAGCGCGTCGACCGCGCAGGCCACCGCGAGATAGGTCTTGCCGGTGCCGGCGGGCCCCAGCCCGAACGTGATGTCGTGCGACAGGATGTTGCGCAGGTACTCGCGCTGGCGCGGCGTGCGTCCCTGCAGGTCGCTGCGCCGCGTGTGCAGCACCGGAGCGGGCGGCTCGTCGTCGTCGGCCTGCGCGGCGGGGCCGCCGTCGGGCGCAGCCTTCAACTCGACCAGACCGAGCTGCACGTCGTCGAGCGACAGCGGCTGGTCGGCGCGCGCGTGGAAATGCTTCAGCGCGCGCTCGGCGCGGCGCGCCGCCGCCGGCGGGCCTTCGATGCCGAAGGTGTCGGCGCGGCGCGAGATGCGCACGTCGAAGGCTTCCTCGATCTGCCTCAGGTTGCGATCGACGGGGCCGCACAGGTTCGCCAGACGCCGGTTGTCGGCGGTTTCGGGCGTGTATTCGATCGTGCGTGTCTTCGGTGCGGCTTTCGACGACGGCAAGTGGCTCACGCGGAGGTTCGTACTGCTAAGGGGTCTTCTTGCCGAAGACCCCGACCCCCGAGATTGTAGAACTACCGCCGGAGCCCGAGATCCGATAGGTGATGCCGACGCGCGCGGCGTCGGGGCCGAAGAGCCCGCCGTCGACCTGCACCGGGCAGCCGGCGGCGCAATCGAGCGGTGCGCGCGAGCCGGTCGCGGCGAGCTCTCCGCGGAAGGCGCGGCCGGCGTCGACGGTGGCGAGCGGACTGCGCGTCGGGTCTTCGACGCCGCCGGGCGTCGCGAAGCGGTAGGCCGCGTCCGGGAAGGCGACGTTCGCGTCGATGCCCACGCGGGCTCCGGACGGCGAGAACGCGACCGCCACGCGCCCGTCGAAGAGCCCGGTGGAGCCGCCTCCGGAGAGCGTCGCCCGCGTCGCCCCGACCAGCTCGTAGCCGAACACGCCGCTCGTCGGAATCGTCGTCGACGGCACGCCGACGAGGTAGTGCAGGCTCCGGTTGTTGTCGAGCGGCAGCGGCAGGATCGCCATCAGGCGCGCATTCCCGCCGGTCCATCGCCCCCAACTCGTCCACGCGTCGCGGCCGGCATCCTCGACCCTCGCGCTGCCCTTCGAGACGCGGCACAACCAGCCGATGTCGCACAGCTCTCCGAGGCTCTGGATCGGCATCCGGAACGCGTTCAGCCGCATCTCGCTGTCGAGCTCGAGCGAACCCTCGCGTACGCGCCCCTGGCTGACGTCGAGGAAAGTCCACGGATGGAGCACGCGCAGCGACGGGCCGCTGCCGGGCGCCGCCTGGGGGTCGATCGGATGCGTACCGGCGCCGAGAGTCGGCGACGGAGCCGTCGGCGGATCCGGATCGGGGAGGACCGGGCCGCCGGTGTCGGAACCGCTGCTCGTGCCGCCGCTGCTGGAGCCGCCAGCGTTCGTGCCGCCGTCGGAGCCGCTGCCGGAGCTGCCGCCGCCTTCCGAAGCGCCGGGCTGTGCGCCTGGCGGCAGCAGATCGACGACAGGCAGCAGCGCACCGTCCGGGCTGCGCCGCTCGTTCGGCGACACCCAGGCCGCGGGCAGGCCGGCTTCGGTCGCCACGAAGCGCGGCCAGGCGTCCGTCGACGACGGCTCTGCGCTCGAGCCGGCGGCCGCAGCCGGTTCGCCGCCGGTCGCGCTCCCGCTGCCGGGCGCGCGCCGATCCTGCCCTCCCCGGGTCGTCGCGCCGTCGCCCTCGGACGTCGCGTCGCCGCTGGGGGACGGGGCCGTGGCGGGGGGCGACGTCGTCGAGCCGCGCGGCATGGCCTTCGTTG
>QEVN01000194.1 GCA_003576795.1 Burkholderiales bacterium | reverse complement strand
GCGTGATCGAGATCGTCTCCAGGCCGCCGTCGACCTCGCGCGTGACCTGCGCGCGTCCGTCGGCGACCTCGACCTTCGAGGCGAAGGTGGCCTGCGGCAGGTCGGCGAGCGCGGCGAGCATCTGGCCGGTCTGGTTCGCGTCGTCGTCGATCGCCTGCTTGCCGAGGATGACGACCTGCGGCTGCTCGCGGTCGACCAGCGCCTTCAGGATCTTCGCCACCGCCAGCGGCTGCAGCTCGACGTCGGTCTGCACGAGGATCGCGCGGTCGGCGCCGATCGCCATGGCCGTGCGCAGCGTTTCCTGGCACTGCTGCGGCCCGCACGAGACGGCGATGATCTCCGTGGCCACGCCCTTCTCCTTCAGGCGCACCGCTTCCTCGACGGCGATCTCGTCGAACGGGTTCATCGACATCTTGACGTTGGCGATGTCGACGCCGCTCTGGTCGCTCTTGACGCGCACCTTCACGTTGAAGTCGACCACGCGCTTGACGGGGACGAGGATTTTCATCGGGGGTTCACCAATGGAGGAGGAATCGACGGGGGAAACCGCGATTATAGGGAGTCGGGCCGCGGCGTTCCGCGGCCGGCCCCGGGTGCGGCCATTCCGGCCGCTTCAGTGCCAGTCCGGCTTGCGCTTCTCGATGAAGGCCTGCACGCCCTCGAGCGCCGACGGCTCCATCATGTTGCACGCCATCGTCTGCCCGGCGAGCTGGTAGGCGCCCTCGACGCCCATCTCGAGCTGGCGGTAGAACAGATCCTTGCCGAGCGCGATCGCCTCGGGCGGCTTGGCGACGATCAGCTTCACCAGCGCGTCGATCGCCGAATCGAGCTCGGCCGCCGGCACGACGCGGTTGACCAGGCCGCGCGCGAGCGCGGCCTGCGCGTCGATGAACTCGCCGGTGACGAGCATCTCGAACGCCGTCTTCCGCGGCACGTTTCTCGACAGCGCCACCGACGGAGTGGAGCAGAACAGCCCGAGATTGACGCCCGATACGGCGAAGCGGGCGCTGTCCACGGCCACGGCGAGATCGCAGGCGGCGACCAGCTGGCATCCGGCCGCGGTGGCGATGCCCTGCACGCGTGCGATCACCGGCTGCGGCATGCGCTGGATCGACGTCATCAGCCGCGAGCACTGCGCGAACAGGGCGCGGTAGTAGTCGTGCGACGGCTCGGCGCGCATCTCGCGCAGGTCGTGCCCGGCGCAGAAGGCCTTGCCGGCCGCGCCCAGCACGACGACGCGCACCGAGCGATCGGCGGCGATCGCGTCCAGCTCGCGCTGCAGCGCGTCCATCAGCGCCTCGGACAGCGCGTTGAACTGCGTAGGACGATTCAGCGTGACGCGGGCCACCGGCCCGTCGCGCTCGACGGCGACGAGGGCTTCGCCCTCGCCGCCGGGCGTGGTCTGGGGTTGTGCGGACATCGATCCCTCCGGGAAAGCGCGGCGGCGCTTCACGCGCCGCCGATGACGGCCGAAGCACCGATTATCGGCGCGCCGGCCGGATCGTCCAAACGAGGGCACAGCGACACGCGGCGCACGCATCGCATCCCGTACACTCGACGACGACTCCCCGAACTTTCAGACCCACGTCTCCATGCTCGAGCGCATCCAGGCGGTTGCCGCGCAGGTCGGCGAAATCGTCGTGGGCAAGCAGCCGCAGATCCGTCTCGCCCTCGCCTGCCTGCTCGCGCGCGGGCACCTGCTGATCGAAGACCTGCCCGGCGTCGGCAAGACGACGCTCGCGCACGCGCTGTCGATCTCGCTCGGCCTGCGCTTCAAGCGCGTGCAGTTCACCAACGACCTGCTGCCGGCCGACATCGTCGGCGTATCGGTGTTCGATCGCGAGCGCACCGCCTTCGTCTTCCATCCCGGTCCGGTCTTCTCGCAGGTGCTGCTGGCCGACGAGATCAACCGGGCGTCGCCGAAGACGCAGTCGGCGCTGCTCGAAGCGATGGAGGAAGGGCAGGTGTCGATCGACGGCGTGGCGCGCCCGCTGCCCGAGCCGTTCTTCGTCATCGCCACGCAGAATCCGCAGGACCAGATCGGCACCTTCCCGCTTCCGGAATCGCAGCTCGACCGCTTCCTGATGTGCATCGAGCTGGGCTACCCCGACGCGAAGGCCGAGCGTGCGCTGCTCGAAGGCGTCGACCGGCGCGAACTCCTCGAGCGGCTGCCCGCCCGGATGGAGTCCGCGCAGCTCGTGCAGGCGCAGCGCCGCGTGCGCGAGCTGCGCTGCGCGCCGCCGGTGCTCGACTACGTGCAGAACCTGGTCACCCACAGCCGGCGCAGCCCGTCGCTGGCCGAAGGACTCAGCCCGCGCGCGGGACTGGCGCTGCTGCACGCGTCGCGCGCCTGGGCGATGCTCGACGGGCGCAACCACGTGCTGCCCGACGACGTGCAGGCCGTGCTCGTCGCCGTCGCCGGCCACCGCCTTCGGCCGGCAAAGGGAAGCAGCGGCTCGCATCGCGCGCGCGCCGAACTCGTGGCCGAGCTGCTGAAGGCGGTCGCGGTGCCGTGAGCGCGCTCGCGCAACCGGGCGAGCACCGGATCGCCCGGCGCAACGTCGCGGTGGGCCCGAGCGCCGCCGGCGCGCTGTTCGGCGCCGCGCTTCTCGCGATGCTGGTCGCCGCCGTCAATTACCGGATCACGCTCGGCTACGCGCTCACTTTCCTCATCTTCGGCGTGGCCATCGTCGCGCTGCTGCACACGGTGCGCAACCTCTCGATGCTGGCGCTGCGCGGCGCGCGCGCCGAACCGGTGTTCGCCGGCCAGCACGCCGAGTTCACGCTGATCGCGCGCAACGCCTCGAGCTTCGAGCGCTACGCGCTGGCCTTGCACGCGCCCGGCATGGCGCAGCCCGAGCATTTCGACGTGCCGGCCGGCGCCGAGCAGTTCGTCTCGGTGGCGCTGCCCACCGAAAAACGCGGATGGATGCCGATGCCGCGCTTCGCGCTGACCACCACCTTTCCGATCGGCATCTGGCGGGCGCGCGCGCTCTGGCAGCCGGCGCAGCGCGTGCTCGTCTTCCCGGCGCCCGAGACGCCGGCGCCGCCCCTGCCCGCGCGCAGCGCGGCGCAGGGCGAAGGCGCGCGCAGCGGCAACGGGCACGGCGACCCGATCGCGCTGCGCCCGTATGCCGACGGCGATCCGCCGCAGCGCATCGCGTGGAAGGCGGTCGCGCGCAGCGCGTCGGGCTACCTGGTGACGCTGCAGCGGGGCGAAGCCGAACTGGGCGAAACGACGCTCGACTGGTACGAGCTTCCCGCGTCGATGGACGACGAGGCGCGCCTGTCGCGACTGGCGCGCTGGACGATCGACGCCGACGCGAGCGGCAGCCGCTTTGCGCTGCGCCTGCCCGGGATGCTCGTCGAAGCCGACAGCGGACCGGCTCACCGCCTGCGCTGCCTCGAGGCGCTGGCGACCTGGTCGCGCTGAGCGCACACGGACGCGGGTAGACGATGGCACGTCCGCTGCGATATTCGCTGCTCG
>QEVN01000013.1 GCA_003576795.1 Burkholderiales bacterium | reverse complement strand
GGGCAGCGAGAACAGGTCGCCGAAGCGGCTCGAACGCAGGCCGACGTCGGCCGACAGCGTGAGCGACGGGAAATACGCGGCGCGCGCGATGCCGATGCGCGCGTTGGCCGCCGCCGCCTGCCGCTCGGCGGCGGCGATGTCGGGCCGGCGTTCGAGCAGGCGCGACGGCAGCCCGGGCGGGATCGGCGGCACCGCTTCCGGCAGCGGACGCTCGTCGAGCGCGAAGGACGAGGGCGCGCGTCCGGTGAGCAGCGCGATCGCGTGCTCGAGCTGCGCGCGCGCGATGCCGACGTCCATGCGCTGCGCCTCGACGGTCTTCAGCTGCGCCTCGGCCTGCGCCACGTCGGCGCGCGTGGCGACGCCCGCCGCCAGCCGGTCGCGCGTGAGCTGCAGCGAGCGCTGGTAGGACGCGACCGTCTCGCCGAGCAGGCGCCGCTGCGCGTCGGCCACGCGCAGCTGGAAATAGCTCTGCGCGAGCAGCGCGTGCGTGGACAGCCGCGCGGCGGCCAGCTCCGCTGCGCTCGCCTCGGCGCCCGACTGCGCAGCGGCGACGCTCGCGCGCACGCGGCCCCACAGGTCCACTTCCCAGCTCGCGCCGACGTCCACGCCGTAGACGTCGCTCGTGAGGCCCGTTGTCGAGCGGCCCCGGCTGGCCGAAGCGCCGGCCGAGACGCCCGGATACAGCGCCGCGCGTGCCGCGGTGATGGCGGCACGGGCGCCCCGCAGCTGCGCTTCGGCGATGCGCAGGTTCTGGTTCGACAGGTCGACGTCGGCGATCAGCGACTCGAGCACCGGGTCGTCGAAGACCTCCCACGAGACGGCCGCGGCGGGAACGCCGGGCTGCGCCGGCTGCCACACGCCGGTGGGCTGCACTTCCTTGTACTCGGGCGGAACGGCGATCGCCGGCTTCGCGTATTCGGGCGCGGCGGCGCAGCCGGCGAGCAATGCGGCCGCGGCGACCAGCGCGAGCAGGCGCAGCGGGTGTGCGAGGCGCCCGCCGCCCGTGCCCTCACGCCCCTCGCGTCGCGAGCGCCGGCGGCGGCTCCAGCGCAGCCGCAGCCGGTCGAGCGACAGGTAGACGACCGGCGTCGTGTACAGCGTCAGCAGCTGGCTCACCGCGAGACCGCCGACGATCGCGATGCCCAGCGGCCGTCGCAATTCGGCGCCGTCGCCGGCGCCCAGCGCGAGCGGCACCGCGCCGAGCATCGCCGCCATCGTCGTCATCAGGATCGGCCGGAAGCGCAGCCGGCACGCGCGATGGATCGCCTCGCGCGGCGACAGTCCCTGCTCGCGTTCGGCGGCGAGCGCGAAGTCGATCAGGAGGATCGCGTTCTTCTTGACGATGCCGATCAGCAGCAGCACGCCGATCAGCGCGATGACGGTGAATTCGGTGCCGGTGGCCATCAGCGCGAGCAGCGCGCCGACGCCGGCCGACGGCAGCGTCGAGAGGATGGTGAGCGGATGCACGAGGCTCTCGTAGAGGATGCCGAGCACGAGGTAGACGGTGACCAGCGCGGCGAGGATCAGCACGGGCTGGTTCGCCACCGATTTCTGGAAGGCGCTCGCCGTGCCCTCGAAGCCGTGCTGCAGCGTGGACGGCGTGCCGATGCGGGCGATCGCATCCTCGATCGCGTCGGTCGCCTGCGACAGCGAGACGCCCTCGGCGAGCCCGAAGGAGATCGTCGAGGCCACGAAGCCGGCATCGTGCGCGACCGACAGAGGCGCGGTCGTCGGCCCCCAGCTCGCGAACATCGACAGCGGCACCGGCTCGCCCGCGTCGTTCAGCACGCTCAGGTTGCGCAGGTCTTCGGGGCTGTCGCGGAACTGCGCGGCGACGTCGAGCACGACGTGGTACTGGTTCAGCGGCTCGTGGATCGTCGACACCTGCCGCTGCCCGTAGGCATCGTTGAGCAGGCTGGTGACCTGCCGCGTACGGATCCCCACGCGCGCGGCCGCGTCGCGGTCGATCGTCAAGGTCACCTGGCTGCCCTTGTCCTCGGCGTCGGTGTCGATGTCGACGAGTTGCGGCAGCCGGCTCATCGCGTTGCGGATGCGCGGCTCCCACAGGCGCAGCTCGTTCAGGTCGTCGCCCTTCAGCGTGTACTGGTAGGTGGAGCTGCTCTCGCGACCGCCGATGCGGATCTCGCGCTGCGGGGCCATGAACAGCCGGGCGCCGGGCACCTTCGCCGTGGCCGCGCGCAGCCGGGCGATGACTTCGTCGGTGCTCTCCCTGCGCTGCGCCAGCGGAACGAGCGAGATGAACATCGTGCCGCCGTTCACGCGCGAGCCGCCGGTGTAGCCGGTGACGTTGGCGACCGCCGGATCGCGGCGAACGATCTCGATGAACGCGTCGAGCTTCTCGCGCATCGAGAGGAAGGAGATGCTCTGGTCGCCGCGGATCGACGCGAACACGCGGCCGGTGTCCTGCTCGGGGAAGAAGCCCTTGGGCACGACCGTGTACAGCCAGACGTTCAGCGCGATCGTCGCCGCCAGCACGAGCAGCATGAACCAGCGGTGGTCGAGCGCCCAGCCGACGCTGCGCGAATAGCCGGCGGCGATCCGCGCGAAGCCGCGGCCGCCCCGCGGGTAGGCGGCCGGTCCTCCGTCGCGCTCGTGCAGGGCTTTGCCGTTACCGCGCGGCGCCTCCCCGCGCTCACGCGGTAGCTCCCGGCCGAGAAAGCGCGCGCCGAGCATCGGCGTGGTGGTCAGCGACACGACGAGCGAGATCAGGATCGCCACCGACAGCACGATGCCGAACTCGCGGAAATAGCGCCCCACGAGTCCGCCCATCGCCAGGATCGGGATGAACACGGCGATCAGCGACAGGCTGATCGCCACGACGGTGAAGCCGACCTCGCGCGCGCCGTGGATCGCGGCTTCGAAGCGGCCTTCGCCCGCCTCGCGCCGGCGCGCGATGTTCTCGACGACGAAGCCGGTGGCGATGGTCAGCGCCATCAGCGACAGGTTGTCCAGGCTGTAGCCGGCGAGGTACATCACGCCGAAGGTGCCGATCAGCGAGGTCGGCACCGCCACCGCCGGAATCAGCGTCGCGCGCAGGCTGCGCAGGAAGATCAGCACGACGAGCACGACGAGCACCACCGACAGCACGAGCGTGTGCTGCACCTCGCGCAGCGAAGCGCGGATCGTCGTCGTGCGATCCATCGTCACGTCGACATCGATCGCGGCCGGCGCCGACGCGCGCAGCGAAGGCATCAGCCCGTAGATGCGATCGACCGTCTCGATGATGTTCGCCGCCGGCTCGCGGTAGGCGATCAGCAGCACCGACGGCCGCCCGTTGGCCGAGCCGGCCTGGCGCTCGTCCTCCACCGATTCGCGCACCCAGGCGACGTCGGACAGCCGCACCGCGGCGCCGTTGCGCCAGGCCACGACGAGCGGGAGATAGTCGGCGGCCGAGCGCGACTGGTCGTTGGCGCCGATCTGCCAGCGCCGCTCGCCGTCGGACACCGCTCCCTTCGGGCGATTCGCGTTGGCGTCGGCGATCGCCTGGCGCACCGCCTCGAGGCCGATTCCGTAGCGGTCCAGCTGCAGCGGGTTCACCGATACGCGCACCGCCGGCAGCGAGCTGCCGCCGACGGTCACCTGTCCGACGCCGGCCACGCGCGAGAGCTTCTGCGCGAGCACCGTGGACGCGACGTCGTAGATCTGGCCCTGCGTCAGCGAGTCGGAGGTGAGCGCGATGATCAGGATCGGCGATTCGGCCGGGTTCACCTTGCGGTAGGTGGGGTTGCGCACCAGGCCCGAGGGCAGCGAAGCGCGCGACGCGTTGATCGCCGCCTGCACGTCGACGGCGGCCGATTCGATGCTGCGATCGAGGTCGAACTGCAGGACGACGCGCGTCTGCCCGAGCGCGCTGTACGAGGTCATCTCGGTGACGCCGGCGATCTTGCCCAGCGCGCGCTCGAGCGGGGTGGCGACGGTGGCGGCCATCGTCTCCGGATTCGCGCCGGGCAGCGACGCGGACACCGAGATCGTCGGATAGTCGACCTGCGGCAGCGGCGCGACCGGCAGCATGCCCAGCGCAGCCAGCCCCGCCAGCACGATCGCCGCGGTCAGCAGCGTGGTCGCCACCGGCCGGCGCACGAAGGTCTCGAAGAATCCCATCCGTTGACCCTCAGCTGATCCCGAGTCGGCCCATCACGCGGGGCGACCCCGGCGCGCGAGCCAGCGCGCCGAGCGGTCGAAGGCGAGGTAGACGACGGGCGTGGTGAACAGCGTGAGCACCTGGCTGAGCAGCAGTCCGCCGACCATCGTGACGCCCAGCGGATGGCGAAGCTCCGAGCCGACGCCGGTGCCCAGCATCAGCGGCAGCGCCGAGAGCAGCGCGGCCATCGTCGTCATCAGGATCGGGCGGAAGCGCAGCAGCGCCGCCTGGTAGATCGCCTCGCGCGGCGGCTTGCCCTCGATGCGTTCGGCGTCGAGCGCGAAGTCGATCATCAGGATCGCGTTCTTCTTCACGATGCCGATCAGCAGCACGATGCCGATCACGGCGACGATGCCCAGGTCGCTGCCCGAGAGCATCAGCGCGAGCAGCGCGCCGACGCCGGCCGAAGGCAGCGTGGAGAGGATCGTGATCGGATGCACGTAGCTCTCGTAGAGCACGCCGAGCACGATGTACATCGTGACGAGCGCGGCGAGGATCAGCAGCACGGTGCTGTCCAGCGACGCCTGGAAGGCGAGCGCCGCGCCCTGGAAGCCGGTCTGCAGGCTCGCCGGCAGGCCCAGCTCGCGCTCGGCGGCATGCACCGCCTCGACGGCTTCGCCCAGCGAGAAGCCGGGCGCCAGGTTGAACGAGATCGTCGCCGACGGAAACTGCCCGAGATGATGGATCGCCAGCGTCGCCGGGCGCTCGACGACGCGCGCGATGCTCGACAGCGGCACGAGCGCGCCGTCGCGGCCGGTCACGCGGATCGCCGCGATCGACTCCGGGCTCGACGCGTATTGCGGCTCGACCTCGAGCACGACGCGATACTGGTTCGCCTGCGTGAAGATCGTCGACACCTGGCGCTGTCCGAAGGCGGTGTACAGCGCCTGGTCGATCGCCGTCATCGACACGCCGGTGCGCGCGGCCGCGTCGCGGTCGATCTCGACGTAGGCCTGCAGTCCGCTGTCCTGCAGGTCGCTGGCCACGTCCGCCAGCTGGGGAAGCGCGCGCATGCGCTCGACCAGCCGCGGCACCCACAGCGCGAGCCGCTGCGGATCGGGCTCTTCCACGGTGAACTGGTACTGCGTGCGCGCGAGGCGATCCTCGATCGTCAGGTCCTGCACCGGCTGCAGGTACAGCGTGATGCCCGGCACGTCGGCGGCGCGCCGCTGCAGCCGCCGGATGACGCCCACCGCATCGAGGTCGCGCTCGGCGAGCGGCTTCAGGTCGATCAGCATGCGCCCGGTGTTCAGCGTCGGGTTCGCGCCGTCGACGCCGATGAACGAGGTCAGGCTCTGCACGGCCGGATCCTGCAGGATCGCGCGCGCGAGTTCCCGCTGGCGCTCGGCCATCGCGGAAAAGGAGATCGACTGGCGGGCCTCGGAGACGCCCTGCAGCAGGCCGGTGTCCTGCACCGGGAAGAAGCCCTTCGGAACGACCAGGTACAGCAGCACCGTGAGCACGAGCGTGGCGGCGGCGACGAGCAGCGTCGCCGGCTGGTGGTCGAGCACCCACGACAGCCAGCGGCCGTAGCCGGCGACGAGGCGGTCGAACCAGCCGGGGCGGTGCGGCGCGCGTCCGTCGTCCGGCGGCGCCTCCCGCTCCTGCGCGGCGTCGCCGGTCGCCTCGCCTTCCGCGTTTCGCCGGCCGTCGCGCAGCAGGCGCGCGCACATCATCGGCGTGAGCGTGAGCGACACGACGGCCGAGATCAGGATCGCCACCGCCAGCGTGATCGCGAACTCGCGGAACAGCCGCCCGACCACCTCGCGCATGAACAGCAGCGGAATCAGCACGGCGATCAGCGACACGGTCAGCGAGACGATCGTGAACGCGATCTGCTTCGATCCCTTCAGCGCGGCTTCGAGCGGCGTCTCGCCCTCCTCGCGGAAGCGCGCGACGTTCTCGATCATCACGATCGCGTCGTCGACGACGAAGCCGGTGGCGATGGTCAGCGCCATCAGCGTGAGGTTGTTCAGCGAGAAGCCGGCGAGGTACATCACGCCGAAGGTGCCGACCAGCGACAGCGGGACCGCCACCGCCGGGATGATCGTCGCCGGCACGCTGCGCAGGAACAGGAAGATCACCATCACGACGAGCGCGATCGCCAGCATCAGCTCGAACTGCACGGCGCGCACCGACGCGCGGATCGTCACGGTACGGTCGCTGAGCACGTGCAGCGTCGCCGCCGCCGGCAGCGAGGCGCGCAGCGAGGGCAGCAGCGCCTGGATGCGATCGACCACCTCGATGACGTTCGAGCCGGGCTGGCGCTGGATGTTCAGCACGATCGCCGGCTCGTCGTTCGCCCAGGCGGCCAGCTGCGCGTTCTCCGCGCCTTCGTCCACGCGCGCGACGTCGGACAGGCGCAGCGGCGCGCCCTGCCGGTAGGCGAGCACGAGATCGCGGTAGCCCTCGACCGCGCGGATCTGGTCGTTCGCGTCGATCGTCGCCGCGCGCTCCGGACCGTCGAAGCTGCCCTTGGCCTGGTTCGAGTTCGCGGCGACGATCGCGGTGCGCACGTCCTCCACCGACAGCCCCGAGGCGGCGAGCGCCAGCGGGTCCACCCGCACGCGCACCGCCGGGCGCTGTCCGCCGCTGATCGATACGAGGCCCACGCCGGCCAGCTGCGAGATCTTCTGCGCGATGCGCGTCTCGACGAGGTCCTGCAGCCGCGTCAGCGGAATCGTCTTCGACGTGATGCCCAGCGTGATCACCGGCGCGTCGGCCGGGTTCACCTTGCTGTAGATCGGCGGCGCGGGCAGGTCGGTCGGCAGCATCGACGTCGCCGCGTTGATCGCCGCCTGCACCTGCTGCTCGGCGACGTCGAGCGCGAGCGCGAGATCGAACTGCAGCGTCACCACCGACGCGCCGCCCGAGCTGGTCGACGACATCTGCTTCAGGCCCGGCATCTGGCCGAACTGTCGCTCCAGCGGCGCGGTGACCGACGACGCCATCACGTCGGGACTCGCGCCCGGATACAGCGTCGTCACCTGGATCGTCGGGTAGTCGACCTCGGGCAGCGCCGACAGCGGCAGCATCCGGTAGCCGACCAGCCCGGCCAGCAGGATCGCGACCATCAGCAGCGAGGTCGCCACCGGGCGCAGGATGAACAGGCGCGACGGGTTCAAGGCCGGCGGCTCCTGGAGCAGCGTTTCACGGGCCGCGCCGCCGCGCGCGTCAGGAGCGCGCGCCCGCCGTGCGGCGGCGCGGCTCGCCGGGTTGCTCCGCGGCGCGTTCGGCCGCCTCCTTGTCGATCGGCTCGACGTGCGCGCCGTCGCGCAGGTTGTCGACGCCGTCGACGACGACCCGATCGCCAGCCGACACGCCGTCGCGCACGACGGTGCGCTGTCCGTCGGCGGGCCCGAGCGACACGCGGCGCAGCGCGACGGTGTTGCCGGCCTGCACGACGTAGACGTAGGTGCCGGGCGAGCCGCGCTGCACGGCCGCGCTCGGGATCACGATCGCATCGCGCAGCGTGTCGATCTGCACGCGCACGTTGACGAACTGGTTCGGAAAGAGCGCGGCGTCGGCGTTGGCGAACTCCGCCTTCATCTTCAGCGTGCCGGTGGTCGTGTCGATCTGGTTGTCGATCGTCGTCAGCCGTCCGGTGGCGAGCACCTCGCGCTGGTCGCGATCGAGCGCCTGCACCCGCATCTCGCGCCCGGCGCGATAGCGTTCGAGGATCGGTGCAAGGTCCTTCTCGGCGACCGAGAAGGTGACGCCGATCGGCTGGATCTGCGTGATCGTCACCAGCCCGGTCGCGTCGCCGGCGCGAACGAGGTTGCCCGGATCGACCAGGCGCAGTCCGGCGCGGCCGGCGAAGGGCGCGGTGATCCGCGTGTAGCCGAGCTGCAGGCGCGCGTTGTCGACCTGCGCCTGGTCGGTCTTCAGCGTTCCTTCGTACTGGCGGACGAGCGCCGCCTGCGTGTCGAGCTGCTGGGCGCTCGCCGCGTCCTGCCTGACCAGCGTGCGGTAGCGTTCGAGATCGACCTTCGCGTTCTCCAGCAGCGCGCGGTCGCGCGCGAGCTGGCCCTGCGCCTGCGCGAGCTGCACCTCGAAGGGCCGCGGATCGATCTCGGCGAGCAGCTCGCCGGCCTTCACGAGCTGCCCTTCGCGGAAGGTCACGCGCAGCAGCGGGCCGTCGACCTGCGGACGCACGACCACCGTGCGCAGCGACGTGACGGTGCCGAGCGCATCGCGCACGATGGGCACGTCCGCGCGCGCCGCGGCGACGACGGTGACCGGGAGCACGCGCGCCGCCTCGCTGCCGCGCTGTGCGCCGGTTGGCGGTCCTCGGCGCGTGGCCGGGGCGGCTGGTGTGCCGCCGCCGGCTGCCGGAGATGACGGCCGGGCGCCCGGCGGGGACGCACCCGCGCCCGGCGAGGACGCATCGGCACCCGGCGAGGCAGCACCCGCGGGCGCGGCGGCGCGATGCTGCCACCACCACCAGCCGATCGCGCCGGCCACGAGCAGCACGAGAACCACGACCACCGACGGCCACGCGCGTCGCGCGGGTGCATCGCGCGAGCGCGGATCGGTCGCGCGAGCATCGGACGGTTCGGGCATCGTGCGGGACGGGCGGTGCTTCTGCAGCCGGGTTGCCTGCGTGGCAGAATCCTCGATGGTACGCGTGCCGGCAGCGGAGCGAGACGATGAATCTGGCGCATTGGCTCGAACGCAGCGCCGCCGTCTTCGGCGACCGGCCGGCGCTCGCCCTGGGCCGCGAGGTCGCCGCCACCTACGCGCAGTTCGCGCAGTCGGCCGCCGGCGGCGCGCAGTGGCTGGCCGAGCAGGGGCTGCAGCCCGGAGACCGCGTCGGCCTGTTCCTCGGCAATCACCCCGACTACCTTCGCCTGCTGTGGAGCATCTGGTGGGCGGGGCTCGTCGCCGTGCCGATCAACGCGCGCCTGCACGGCAGCGAAGCGGCGTTCATGCTGTCCGACTGCGCGGCCACGCTGTGCTTCGTCGATCCCAGCCACGCCGATGCGCTGGCCGGCTTCGTGCCCGGCGCGTGCCGCGTCATCGACGAGCACGCCTTCCTCGACGACCGCTCGCTGCCGCCGGCGCCGGTGGCCGCGCGCAGCGAGGACGACGACGCCTGGCTCTTCTACACCAGCGGCACCACCGGCAAGCCGAAGGGCGTGCGCCTGAGCGCGCGCAACCTGCGCTGGGCGGCGATGGGCTATCTCGCCGAGGTGCAGCCGGTGGCGCCCGGCGACGGCTGCCTGCACCCGGCGCCGCTGTCGCACGGCTCGGGCATCTATCACCTGCCCTACGTGCTGCGCGGCGGCGTCAACGTCGTGCCGGCCTCGGGCGGCTTCGACGGCGCCGAGATCGCCGCGCTCGCCGCGCACTGGCGCAACGCGTCGTTCTTCGCGGCGCCGACCATGGTGCGCCGCCTGGTCGACTGGGCGCGCCGGCAGTCGGCGCCGATCGCCGGGCTCGCCACCGTCGTCTACGGGGGCGGCCCGATGTACCTGGCCGACGTGCTCGATGCACGCGAGGTGCTGGGCCCGCATCTCGCGCAGATCTACGGACAGGGCGAGAGCCCGATGACGATCACCGTGCTGCCGAAGCACGTGATCGAGGACCGCGCGCACCCGCGCTGGCTCGAGCGGCTGGCGTCGGTGGGCTACGCGCAGCCAATGGTCGAGGTCGCGATCCACGCCGACGACGGCACGCCGCTGGCCGTGGGCGAACCCGGCGAAGTCTGCGTGCGCGGCGAGGTCGTGATGAGGGGCTACTGGGAGCGGCCGCACGCCACCGCCGAGACGATCCGCGACGGGTGGCTGCGCACCGGCGACATCGGGCGCCTGGACGAAGACGGCTTCCTCACGCTGCTCGACCGCAGTCGCGATCTCATCATCAGCGGCGGCACGAACATCTATCCGCGCGAGGTCGAGGAGGCGCTGCTGCGGCATCCGCACGTGGCGGAGGCCAGCGTCATCGGCGCGCCGCACGCCGAGTGGGGCGAGACGGTGGTGGCGTGGGTGGTCACGAGCGCGCCGGTCAGCGAGGCCGAGCTGGACGCGCATTGCCTCGACACCATCGCGCGCTTCAAGCGGCCGCGCCGCTATCGCTTCATCGACGCGCTGCCGAAGAACAACTATGGCAAGGTGCTGAAGACCGAGTTGCGCGAGCGCGAGGCGGCGCTGCTGGCTGCGGAGGGGACGACGGCCGCGGGGTGAGGCCGGCGCCCGCGGCAGGCGGCGCTCCGGCGTCTGCTCGGGTGCACCGGCGCGCTGCAGGTCGGCGGCGTTGCTTCGGTGCCGCTGCAGCGCGCTGGAGCGGCGCGGCCCGATGCCGTTGCGCGGCGCGCTGCCGACGCGCGGCAAATCCGTTGTGTCGTCGAACGCATCGCCGTCGTCGAGCACGCGAAGTGGGCTGCGCAGAGCGGCGTTTTTGCGCGCGCAGCGTTTTTCGCTGCGAAAAACGCTGCATTCTGCAGCGCGGGCGCCCTTGCGCTCCCGGGCGCTCAGCCCACGTGCTTCGCGAAGAACGCCAGCGTCCGCTGCCGCGCGAGCCGCGACGCGTCGGCGTCATACGAAGCCCGCTGGTCGCAGTTGAAGCCGTGTCCCGCGTCGTAGAAATGCCCTTCCACCGAGGGATGCGCGTCCAGCACGGACCTCGCCTGCTCGGGCGACGGCGTCCGGTCGCGCTTGCCGAAATGGCAGAGCACCGGGCACTTCGGCTGTTCCCCGGCGTAGTTCGCGATGGTGCCGGCGTAGTACACGACCGCGCAGGCCAGGCCCGGGACGCGCGCGGCGGCGACCCACGACATCGTGCCGCCCCAGCAGTAGCCGACGATCCCGACGCGGCCGGCTGCCCCCGGCGCGGCGTCGCCGTCCGGGCCCGCACCGCCCGCACCTGCCCCGCTCGCCACCTTCACCGTCGCGGCGAGGTCCTTCATCACGTCGTCGACGCCGGACTTCTGCACGAGCGCGCGCCCGGCCTTGATGTCCTCGTCGTCGTAGCCGCGTTCGAAGCCCGGCTGCGCGCGATCGAACAGCGCCGGCGCGATCGCGTGATAGCCGTCGGCGGCGAAGCCGTCGGCGATCGAGCGGATGTGACTGTTGACGCCGAAGATCTCCTGGATGACGACGATCGCGCCGCGTGCGGGCTTGTCCGGCGTCGCTTCCCAGGCGGGCAGCCGATGTCCGTCTTCGGAAATCACCTCGATCCAGCGTCCCATTGCGTCCTCCTGCGGGGCGAGGACCTGCGCGCAGGCCCTAGAAGAGCACCGAGCTGAGCCGGCGCCGCCATTCGGAAACGAGCTGCGGCTGCGCGGCCGCCTTCTCGAAGCCCTCGATCATCGTCCGGCGACCGACGTCGTCGCCGAAGGCGCGGTCGCGGCGGACGATCTCGAGCAGCTGCTCGAAGGCCGGCGCCCAGTGCTTCTGCTCCATGTAGTGCTGCGCCAGCTCGAGCCGCGCGGCCAGGTCGCCCGGATTGTTGGCGACGCGGTCGAGCAGGTCGTCGGAAGGCGGCTCGAGACCTTCCTGCATTTCGCGCTGCGCGCGCTCGACCAGCGCGCGGACCTGCGGATCCTGCTGCGCGGCCGGCGAGACCAGTTCGAGCTGCGCGTGCGCCGCGCCCGGGTCCTTCTGCTGCAGCAGCAACTGCGCGTACATCAGCCGCGCGTTGTCGTTGCCCGCGTCGAGGGCGATCGCCTTCTTCAGGTGCTGCTCGGCGACCTCGACCTCTCCGCGCTCGATCGCCTGCAGCGCCTGCTCGACCTCGACGTCGCCGGGGTTCGGCAGCAGCCGGTCGATGAACTCGCGCAATTGCGTCTCGGGAACGACGCCCTGGAACTGGTCGACCGGCTGGCCGTTGACGATGCCGAAGACGGTGGGAATCGAGCGGATGCGGAAATGCTGCGCCAGCTCCGGTTGCGCGTCGGTATCGACCTTCACCAGCACGAAGCGGCCGCCGTACTGCTGCTCGAGCCGCTCGAGCATCGGACCGAGCGTCTTGCAGGGGCCGCACCAGGGCGCCCAGAAATCGAGCACGACCGGTGTGCGCATCGACGTGTCGAGCACGTCGGCCTGGAATCGTTCGAGCGTCGTCTCGATCATCGTCGTGGTCCGTCGGTGCGTCGTGTACGGCCGGGGAGGGGTACGCCGCGCCGGTCGTTCATTGCGACACGCGCGTGGTTCCGCGCGCGGGGTCGGTGATGATGCGAACGCGCTGCCCGGGCGCGAACTGTTCGCCGCCGGCCTCCTGGACCACGGCGAAGGTGTTGCCGCTGTCGGTGCGCACGGTGATCTCCAGCGCCGGCCGATCGCTCAGCGACTGTTCCGCGTGGCTGCCCAGCACGCCGCCGGCCACCGCGCCCAGCACGCCGGCGACGATGCTGCCCTTGCCGCCGCCGATGTTCGAGCCGGCCACGCCGCCGACGATGGCGCCCGCTCCGGTGCCGACGCCGGTCGGCTGGTCGCGTTCGAGCCGAACCTCGCGGATCGCCTGGATGACGCCGGTCTGCACCTGCATCGGCCGTCGCGCCTCGCCGGCGGTATACGTGTGACCGGCCGTCGACGGCGCGGCGCAGCCGGCGAGCAGCACGGCCGCGGCGACGAGGGCGCCGGCCAGCATTTCCCTGTGGAGCATTCGAGTTCCCTCTCTCGCAGGAGAGTCGAGGCTGAGATGGAACGCCGATTATGTCAGGGGCTGCGGCCGGGGCGCGTCGGTTGAGCGTGTGGAGTCGGCAGTGCTTGCGAAGCAGGGCCGTGAGACCCGCCTCCGCTTCGCTTGCTGCGTCCCGAGCGAAGCGCCCGAAAGGCGCGACGCAAGGGGCGATGCGGCGGCGCGAAGCCTGCTAGGGAACGGCGCTGGAGACGGCGACCGTCGCGCCGGTCTGTGCCGGCGACGCGGCAGCGAGCAGGGCTGCTTCGCGCAACTCGGCGCCGGCCATCACCAGGCCGACAACGAGCGCAATCGGCGCGGCGGCCTGCGCACAGGCATAGAGGAACTGGTTGCGGGATTCGCGGTTGCGGAGAAACGCAAGGAAGATCGTACTGACCGGGCGCCTTGCGTTGTCCCCGTGCTGGGAAGCACGGATCGACATGGGGACACCTCTGAGGAGACAGCCGCAGCAGCCTTCGCCGGATGCGATCCCGCGCCGGTTCGTCGGCGCCGCAAGCTGTTGCAATCATACCACAGAGGGGTCGCGGGCGTGCCGAGCGCCGGTGCTCAGGCTCCGGCAGGGAATCTGGTCCTCGCGCTCGGGGGGCGTGCTCGGGACCGCGCCGCGCTTCCGGGGTCGTGCCGCGCTTCGGGGGTCGTGCCGCGCGTCCGGGACGCCGCCGCGTTCCGGAGGATCACCGCCCGCTACAAACTGAAGCGTTCTCGTTCGTGGAATCGATTCCACGGGTCGAAGCGCTACATCTCGTAGCGTGTAGCGCGAGCTTCGATCCGCGGGGTCCTCGTCCCTCGGAGAATTGCGCGGAAAGCGCGCATTTCCCGCCGCGCCGATCCGTCGACGACGGAAAACGCGCGGCAGGCGTGCGTTTCCAACCGCCTCGACCGACTCCTTCGCGCGGCGGCCCAGCGCAAGCGCTGGCGCAGCAAGCCCCTTCGACCGCCCAAAGTACATTCTCGGCAACGCCCACCGCCGGCCTTACCCACACCCGCCGCGCCAAGGCGCGCGGCGTGCTGCACAATGAGCAGCTTCCGCGCCCGCCGCGCCTTCTCATCCAGCGCCGGCGCGGTGGAGGTCGAAACCCGCGATGGAATCGCCGACTGCCACAGTGAGCATCCTCGTGCTCGACGCGAGCGGCACGCCGCGCCGCTGGATCGGCATCGAGGACGCCGTCGGCTATTACTACAAGGAGCAGGTCGCCTGGGACCTCGGCCGGCATGCGTTCACGCTGCACGGCGGAACGAGCCGCGCCACCGGCCTGCGCTCGATGCTCACGCTGCGCTCGATCGTCGCCGTGCGCGGCGACGCCTCACGACGGGCGCGCTTCCATCCGGTGCCCGCGCTCACCCGAGAGATGCTGTTCGCGCGCGACCGCTTCGTCTGCGCGTACTGCGGCGGGCGCTTCCGTTCCAGCGAACTCACCTGCGAGCACGTGAAGCCGCAGAGCCGCGGCGGACGCGACACGTGGACCAACCTCGTCAGCGCCTGCAAGCCCTGCAACCTGCGCAAGGGCGATCGCACGCCCGAGCAGGCGCGCATGCCGCTGCTGTACGTGCCCTACGTGCCGAACCTGCACGAGGCCTTCATCCTGCGCAACCGGCGCATCCTGGCCGACCAGATGGAATTCCTGATGGCCGGCGTGCCGCGCCACTCGCGGCTGCACGACGGGGAGCGGGCGCTGCCGGCCTGAAGCGGGACGTGCGCAGGCCTCGCCCCGCGCGGTATTCCTGCAGCGCCTTCGATCATCGCTCCTTCGGTACTCCGGGAGTCGCGGTCGCAAGTCGTTGCGGGCCGAGGCTGCTGGCGGCGGCTCCTGCCCGTCCCCCGTTTGGCGGGGGAAACCGGATTCGAGCGTCCGTACCGTGCTGCACCTGGCCCGCCTCGAGGCTGTCGCAGCGCGTGGAGTGCTCCATGAAGCCGGATCGAGCGTTCTCGAGTCTCGTCGGTCGAATCTACGACTGCGCGCTCGACATGAACCTCTGGACGAACGTCCTGGGCGAGATCACCGAAGCGGTCGACGGTGCGATGGCCAACGTCATCTCCGCCGATCCGCTTCGGGGTCAGCAGACGTACCTGCTGTCGTGGAACCTGCCGGACGATCTCGCCGCGCTGGTGCTGGAGAACGCTTCGCTCAACCCCACGCTCCCCTTCGGCCTGACCATGCCGCTGTGCGAGCCGACCACTGCCAGCCGGCACATCGACCTCGAGGCGTTTCACCGCAGCCGCTACTGGACGACGTGTTTCGCGGGCCGCGGATACTACGACTGCGGGGCCGCACCGCTCACGCGCACCGTGTCGACCTTCACGGCGATCGGCATCTTCGGGGACGAGGCGGAGGGCGTGTATACGGACGACGACATCGAAGTCGCCCGGCTGCCCATGCCGCACATCAAGCGATCACTGGAGATCGCCGGCGTGCTCGGGCGCCAGCGCGTCGAGGGGGATACGCTGCACGCCGCGCTCGACGCATTGAACGACGTTGCGCTGATCATCGGGCCCGACAACGTGATCCTGTTCGGCAACGAAGCGGCGAACGAGGAACTCGCGAAAGCGCGGATCCTTCGGCGATACGAGAACCGGCTGCTCGGCGTCACGCGCGAAGCCGTCTACCTGCTCGAAACGCTCTCCGCCGTCGAAGGCCGCGTGCGCCATCGCGGACTCGAGGCGCGGCTGTCCGACAACACGGGGCGCGCGCGCTATGACGGCCGCCGAGATGCTCGGCATCGCGCGCTCGACGGTGAAGAGCCACCTCGACGCCATCTACGGCAAGACCGGGACGAACCGGCAGAGCGAACTGGTGAAGCTCGTGATGAGCCTCAGCTCACCGCTTCGGCGATGAGCGAGGCCTCCGGCGCCTGCGCCGCACGTGCATCGGCCTCGGCAAGCAGGCGCCGCACGAGCCGGGCGAGTCGAACGTCGCGCACGCCGTGCGACTCGAGCGCCCGCCAGGTGTTCACCGCGTATTCGCGGTTCGCGCCGCGATGCCCGCGGCACAGGTGCAGCCTGCGCAGGATCTCGTCTTCGGCAAGCCGCACGTAGGTCGGACGCTCACGGTCGGCCGCGAAGGTGAGCGCGCGCACCGGGCGCTCGCCGCGCAGTCGCACCTCGGCGACCAGCGGCCGGTAGACGCGCGTCTCCCAGTCGGGAATCTCGCGTTCCCATAGCTGCCGGATCGCATCCTCGCGGCTTTCGTCGCGCAGTCGATAGGCGATGCCGACGCAGCTGCCGCCGCGATCCAGCCCCAGCACGACGCCGGGTTCGTCGGCGGTGCCGCGATAGCGGGTCGAGCTGACGCAGAACGAGCGATGCCAGCCGTGCAGACGAGCGAGGCTCGCCTGCTCGAACTCGATCTCCGGGTTCCAGATCAGCGAGCCGTAGCCGAAGACCCAGTCGACGTCGAATACCGAGGAACTGCTCATGTTGCGCACGATGGTAGCGCGACGCATGCGCGGGCAGCGGCGCCGCGTATCGGATTCGTGGCGCTCGCGACGTTCGGCGCGGCGCCTGAGCGCAACCGGGCGGCGCAACGCGCCCCGACGGCCATGCGCCGCCGCGCGATCACCCCCGGATGCGCACCTCGATCGAAGGCAGCCCTTCGATCGACCCCACCAGCCGGTCTCCCGGCACCACCGCCGCCACGCCTTCCGGCGTGCCCGTCATGATCAGGTCGCCGGGCGCGAGCGTCCACGCGTTCGACAGGTGCTCGACGATCTCGCCGATGCTCCAGATGAGCTGCGAGAGGTCGCTTTGCTGGCGCGTTTCGCCGTTGACCTGGAGCGCGATGCGCGCGTGCGCGATGTCGCCGGCGTCCTTCGCCGGCGTGATCGCGCCGACCGGCGCCGACTGGTCGAAGGCCTTGCCGATGCACCACGGCCGGCCCTGCTTCTTCATGTCGGCCTGCAGGTCGCGACGCGTCATGTCGAGGCCGACCGCGTAGCCGAAGACGTGCCGCATCGCGTCGGCCGCGGCGATCTGCTTGCCGCCCTCGCCGATCGCGACGACCAGCTCGATCTCGTGATGCAGGTCCTTCGTGAGCGGCGGGTAGTCGATCCCGATCGCCTGGCCGGCAGGCGCCGGCACGACCGCGTCGGCCGGCTTCAGGAAGAAGAACGGCGGCTCGCGCCCGCTGAAGCCCATCTCCTGCGCGTGCGCGACGTAGTTGCGTCCGACGCAGTAGACGCGGCGCACGGGGAAACGCGCGTCGCTGCCGACGACGGGCAGCGATACGGTGGGGGCCGCCGGTACGACGAAGTTGCTCAAGGCCTTCTCCTTCTCGATTCGATGATCGTCAGCGCGCGTCGTCGAGCCTCTCTTCACGATGCATCGCGAGCGCCTCGTGGATCGGGCGATCGGAAAAGCCGAAGAGCACGCTCTCCTCGCTCGCCGACAGCCGGCACGTGTGCCACGACGGTACGACGAAATGATCGCGCGGGCCGAACTCCAGCACCGTGGGAGCGTCCGCTCCGGGTCGCTCGATCGTCGCGCGGCCGCGTCCCTCGACGACGCTGTAGACGATGCCGTCGGTCTGCCGCCACGGCCTGCCTTCGAAGCCGGCCGGCAGCAGTTGCAGGTACGCGCCGATCGTCGGCATCGGCCAGCCACCGGTGGCCGGATTCAGGTAGCGCATCTTCGTGCCCTGCCATGGATCGATCGGCGCGTCGCGGCGCAGGCGTTCGAGTGCGGCGCGCGAGCGCGCATAGGGCCAGGCGAACAGCGGCGAGGCGGCGCCGTGCGGCCTGGCGCCGGCGTCGCCGGGCATCGGCGCCAGGTTCTCGCCGAAGCGCGCGAGGTTCGTGCCTTCGCCGCGCTCGACCGGCTGCTGCCGCGCCGGGAAGTCCTCGGCGAAGCCGGCGTCGAGCAGGCGCACGGTGGGGATGTCGAGCCCGTCGAGCCAGACCACCGGCACGTCGGCCTCGTTGCCGTGGTCGTGGAAGGTCCAGCTCGGCGTGATGATGAAGTCGCCGGGGTGCATCGTCGCGCGCTCGCCGTTCACCGCGGTGAACGCGCCCGAGCCTTCGACGACGAAGCGCAGCGCGGTCTGCACGTGCCGATGGCTCGGTGCGACTTCGCCGGGCAGGATGAGCTGCAGCCCGGCGTACAGCGACTGCGTGATCGCCGATTGCCCCGGAATGCCGGGGTTCTCGAGGATCAGCACGCGGCGCACCGCTTCCTCCGCCGAGATGACCTCGCCCGCGCGCGCAAGGAACGGACGCACTTCGTCGTAGCGCCACAGCGCCGGCACGCAGGGCGACGCCGGGCTCTTCGGCACGAGCGCGTGCAGCGACTCCCACAGCGGCGTGAGATTCGCCGGGCGCATGTCGGCGTACAGCCGCTGGCGCTCGGCGCGCAGGTCCTTCTTCGTTGCGTCGTTCATCGCGATCCTCCTTCAGGCGATCGCCGTTGCGGCTTCGACGCGCGTTGCGCCGGCTCAGCTTCTCAGGTGCGCCGGGCGCGTCCCGAGGATGCGGCGGGCGCGGCGGCCGACTTCTTCGCGGCCTTCTTCGGGGCGGCCTTCGCGGCCGCCTTGCCGTCCGGTCGCGCCGCGGTCTTCGCAGGCGCCTTCGTGCCGGCTCGCGCCGCGGTTTTCGGGGTCGTCGCGTCGGTTCGCGTCGCGGTTTTCGCGGTGGTCGTCGCTTCGGTTCGCGTCGCGCTCTTCGCGGCCGTCTTTCGCGCGGCCGGCGCTTCCGCTTCCGGCGCTGCGGCCTTCGCCGCCGGCTTCTTCGCCGCCCGCGGCTCGAACGCGAAGCCGACCTTGCCGCCCGGTTCGAGGACGAGGTACGCCTTGAACTTGCGCCGCGTGCGCGACGAAACGAAATCGGTGAGCAGGTCGGTGCGGCCCTCGGCCAGCAGCTTGCGCATCTGCGCCGGCGCGATCTCCTGCTGCAGGATGATCTTGCCGCTGCGGAAGTCGCAGTGCTTTCCGGGACCGACGGCGTTCTCGCAGACGTAGCTCATGCCGTGCTCGAAGACCCGGCCGCGGCATTTCGGGCACGCGCCCAGCGGCTCCTGCCCGGAGAAGTCCACCGGCTCGCCGTCGTCTTCGCCGGCGCCCGCCTGCCCGAAATCGAACTCGAGCTTGTTCTCGTCGTTCAGCTTGAGGATCGCCGCGAACGGCCTGCCGAGCCGGCTGCGGAAGCCCTGCAGCGGGCCGAGCGTGCGCTCGCGCAGCAGCTGCTCGGCCTCGGCGATCTCGAGCTGTCGTCCGCCCGGGATCTTGGTGATCGAGAAGTCGCAGTGGGTGCAGGCGAAGCGCTTGTAGTTCTCCTTCACCGTGCCGCCGCAGTTCGGGCACGGCGTGGAGAGCGTTTCGTAGTCGCCGGGCACGTCGACCGTTTCGCGGTTCTTCGCGCGCTCGACGATCCTGCGCGTCATCTCGGCGATCTCGCGCATGAACTCGTCGCGCGCGAGGCGGCCGCGCTCGATCTGCGACAGCTTGTATTCCCACTCGCCGGTCAGCTCGGGCGCGGTCAGCTCGTCGACTTCGAGTCCGCGCAGCAGCCGCAGCAGCTGGAAGGCCTTCGTCGTGGGGATCAGCTCGCGCCCTTCGCGCACCAGGTAGTTCTCGGTGATGAGCCCCTCGATGATCGCCGCGCGCGTGGCCGGCGTGCCCAGCCCCTTGGCCTGCATCGCCTCGCGCAGCTCGTCGTCGTCGATCAGCTTGCCCGCGCCCTCCATCGCCGACAGCAGCGTCGCCTCGGTGTAGCGCGCGGGCGGCTTCGTGGCGAGCGCGCGCGCTTCGATCGACTCGGTGCGCACCCGTTCGCCGGATTCGATCGGCACGAGCGTGTCGTCCTGGCCTTCGCGTCCGTGCACCGCGAGCCAGCCGGGGTTCACCAGCACGCGGCCTTCGGTCTTGAACGATTCGCCCTCGACGACGGTGATGCGCGTCGTGTTCAGGTATTCGGCCGGCGGGAAGAACACGGCGAGGAAGCGGCGCACGACGAGGTCGTAGATGCGCTGCTCGGCGTCGGACAGCGCGCCGGCGCGCGGCGCCTGCATCGTCGGGATGATCGCGAAGTGGTCCGACACCTTCGTGTTGTCGAAGATGCGCTTGTTCGGCTTGACCCATCCGCCCGCGGCGATCTGCTTCGCGAAGCCGGCATAGGCGCGCTCGCCCTCGAGCACGCCGAGCGTCTGGCGCACGCTGGGCAGGTAGTCCTCGGGCAGCGCGCGCGAGTCGGTACGCGGGTAGGTGAGCGCCTTGTGCCGCTCGTAGAGCGCCTGCGCGATCGACAGCGTGGTTCGCGCCGAATAGCCGAAGCGCGAGTTCGCCTCGCGCTGCAGGCTGGTGAGGTCGAAGAGCGCCGGCGAGAGCTGCGTGCTCGGCTTCGTCTCCTCGGTGACCGTGCCCGTCCTGCCGCGGCAGCGCTCGACGATCGCCTCGGCGCGCTCGCGCTGCCAGATGCGCTCGGCGCGCGCCTCGGGCGCGTCGTCGCTGCGCTTGAAGCCGGGGTCGAACCAGCGCGCGTCGTAGGTGCCGGCCTTCGCCGCGAAGCTGGCGTGCACCTCGAAATAATCCTTCGGCACGAA
The DNA here is from genome assembly GCA_003576795.1 of Burkholderiales bacterium. GTDB lineage: Bacteria > Pseudomonadota > Gammaproteobacteria > Burkholderiales > Burkholderiaceae_E > Zeimonas. The sequence continues at coordinate 4,011 of QEVN01000013.1, read as the reverse complement.
GCGCCGGATGCGCTCCTCGCGCTCGACGACGACGGTGAGCGTGGGCGTCTGCACGCGCCCGACGGTGGTCTTGTAGAAGCCGCCGTCGCGCGAGTTGAACGCCGTCATCGCGCGCGTGCCGTTGATGCCCACCAGCCAGTCGGCCTCGGAGCGGCTGCGCGCGGCGTCGGCGAGCGGGAGCATCTGCGCGTCGCTGCGCAGGTGCCCGAAGGCCTCGCGGATCGCCGACGGCGTCATCGACTGCAGCCACAGCCGCTGCACCGGCTGCTTCGCCTTCGTGTGCTGGACGATCAGCCGGAAGATCAGCTCGCCCTCGCGCCCCGCGTCGCAGGCATTGATCAGCCGGTCGACGTCCTTGCGCCGGATCAGCTTCGCCAGCAGCTTCAGCCGTTCCTCGCTCTTGGCGATCGGCTGGACGTCGAAATGCGGCGGGATGACCGGCAGATGCGCGAAAGACCACTTTCCGCGCTTGACTTCGAACTGCTCCGGAACGGCGATCTCGACCAGGTGCCCGACCGCCGACGACAGCACGTACTCGTCGCTCTCGAAGTAGTCGCCGTGCCGGGTGAAGCCGCCCAGCGCGCGCGCGATGTCGGCGGCGACGGAGGGCTTCTCGGCGATGATCAGGGCTTTGCTCATGGGGGCGCCATCATAAGTGGGGCCCGACGGCAGGCGCAACAAGCCATCGGGATCGTCCGATCGCCGCGCGCCGGCGACGTCGTTTCGTGCAAGACTGACGCGCGCGGGCGCGCTGCCGTGCGGGGCGCGCCTGCACCGCGCGCGGGCAGCCGACAGCCCGCGCCTGGCGCGTTTACCGCCCTTGGCGCCCCGCCTGCGGCCCGGCCCGCACGTAGCGGCCGTCGATCCACCGCTCCGCGAGCCCCGCCAGTTCCAGTTCGAGCAGCGCTTCGGCGACCTCGCCGGCCGGCAGCGCCGATCGGGCGATCAGCGTGTCGACGTCGACGGGATCCCAGCCGAGCGCCTGCAGCAGCGTGCGCGCCGCCGGGCTCGTGGATTCCGCCCCGCGGTCGCGCCCCGCGTTTTCCGTCCGTGCCGGCGCACCGGCGCCCGCCCGCCCGCGCATCTGCCGGCGCAGCTCCGCCAGCACGTCCTCCGCCGACTCGACGAGCTTCGCCCCGTCGCGGATCAGCCGATGGCAGCCGCGCGCCACCGGCGAGTGGATCGACCCGGGGATCGCCATCACCTCGCGGCCGAATTCGGCGGCGTGCCGCGCGGTGATCAGCGAACCCGAGTGCGGCGCCGCCTCGACGACGAGCACGCCGAGCGACAGCCCCGCGATGATCCGGTTGCGCCGCGGAAAGTTGGCGCGCTGCACCTCGGTGCCCAGCGGCAGCTCCGAGACGATCGCGCCTCGCTGCGCGATCGCGTGCGCGAGTTGTCGGTGCGCCGCCGGATAGACCCGGTCGACGCCGGTGCCGACCACCGCGATCGTGCCGGCGCGTCCTTCGAGCGCCCCGCGATGCGCGGCGGCATCGATGCCGCGCGCCAGTCCGCTGCAGATCGCCAGCCCCTCGTCGGCCAGTGCGCGGGCGAAATCGTGCGCGTTCGCCTCGCCGCCCGGCGTGGCGTGCCGGCTGCCGACGATGGCGAGCAGGTCGCCGGAGAGCGCTTCGGGCGACCCGCGCACGTACAGCAGCGGCGGCGGGTCGCCGATCTGCAGCAGCGGCTGCGGATATCGGGGATCGGCGAGTGCGAGCAGGTGATTCTCGTCGCTGCGCGCCCAGTCGAGCGCGGCGGCGATCTTCGCTTCGCGCGTGTCGTCGTCGGCGAGCAGCGCGGCCGCGCGCGGCGCATCGAGCACGGCGGCGATGTGCGTGCGGCCGGCGCGAAAGACGTTCTCGGGCAGACCGAAGGCTTCGAGCAGGCGCCGCGCCGCGGCCGGCCCGATGCCCGGCGTCAGCGTCAGGCGCAGCCACCAGGCGTGTTCGTCGCGCGCTGCGGCGTCGAGCGGCAATTCGAGTCTCCCGTTGCCGCGCGCGGAAGGCGCCGGCCGCCGCGCGGCCCCAGGCCGGCGGCGGTTCGTCGAACCGGCGGCGGTCCGTCAAACGAAAGCGCCGCGCTCCAGGCGCGGCGCGATCGCCGGAATGCGAGCGGATCAGGGGTTCGCGACGTCGTCGCCGACCGCGATCGGCTGCGAGGCGCGCATCACGAGCCCGTAGGAGATCTTATCGAAGACGCGGAAGACGAGAAGATGGCCGACCGGCTCGTCCGGAAGGACGACCTTCTCGCGATCGGGCGCCGTGCGATCGGTGATCGTGGCGCCGCGATGCTCGATGCCGAGCACGTGGCCGACCTCGAGGCCGTCCTCCTTGCCGACGTTCACCGCGACGACGCTGTTGCGCCCCACCTGCGTCACGCCGCGATAGACGGCGACGATGCGGCCCGACACCTGCGACTCCGGCGCCCTGGGCGCGTAGAGGATCGGCAGCGCGCGTTCGGCCGGCATCAGCCGGTCGCCGGGGCCGACTTCCTCGTTGGTCGCGACCACGCGCAGCGAGGCGGGATCGCCCGCGCGTTCGAGCTTGCCGGTGCCGAGGAACAGCGCCTCCCAGGCGATGGGCTTGCGCGTGTCCGGGTCGAGCAGCGGCCGCGCCGAGCGGTAGATGTGCCACTCCGTCACCTGCGGCTGCTCGATGCCGCGCACGTAGGCCAGCTCGCCGCGGCCGAGGAACACGCGTCCTTCCTGCGTGGCGACGATGCGCGGATGCGACGCGAGACCGTGCTCGTCGACCACCAGCGGGCGGTTCAGGAAGGCTTCGATGTCGGTGGAGCTGATCGTCGGGATCGCCTCGCGGCCGAGCGGCTCCGCGCGCACGCGCGGACCGAGCTTCTCGACCGGAAGGTCGCCGCCCGCACCCGGGCCGCCCGCGCCCACCGACCGCGCCAGGCGCAGCCGCGGCGTCGCCCCGCTGCGATCGAGCAGGATGACGTCGCCCGGATAGATCCAGTGCGGATCGCGGATCTCCTCGCGATTCAGCTCCCAGATCTCGGGCCAGCGCCAGGGCTTCTGCAGGAAGCGCCCGGAGATGTCCCACAGCGTGTCGCCCTTGACGACCACGTAGCGGTCCGGCGCGTCCTTCGCCAGTTCGAGCGGCGCGGTGGCCGGTTGTGCCAACGCCAGCCCCGCCGCGCAGGCGAGCCCCGCGACAGCCAGTGTCAGAAATTGCACGGAGAGCTTTCTCATGAGCGCGCGTGCCTGCGAACGTGTGGGATACTCGACGAGGAGGGTTGATCGAGTCGCATTCGCCCCGAAATCAGCCTCGTAGTCCGTTTTGGATTCTGCCGCCACTGTATCGGCGCAACCGGCATCGCGCCGGGCGAGCCTACCGGCGGTCGCAAATCACCGATGGCCGTACTGGACATTCTTCGCTATCCCGATCCCCGGCTGCACCGGGTCGCAAAGCCCGTGCGCGAGGTCGACGAGCGCATCCGCAGGCTCGTGCGCGACATGGCCGAGACGATGTACGCCGCGCCCGGCATCGGGCTGGCCGCCACGCAGGTCGACGTGCACGAGCGCGTGATCGTGCTCGACGTCTCCGACGCGCGCGACGAGCTGCGCGTCTTCATCAACCCCGAGATCGTCCGCACGAGCGACGAGACGAAGGTCTTCGAGGAAGGCTGCCTGTCGGTGCCCGGCATCTACGACGAGGTCGAGCGACCCGACCGCGTCGTCGTGCGCGCGCTCGACGAGAACGGCAAGCCCTTCGAGCTCGAGGCCGACGGCCTGCTCGCCGTCTGCGTGCAGCACGAGATCGACCACCTGGACGGTCGCGTCTTCGTGCAGTACCTGTCGCGGCTGAAGCAGTCGCGCATCCGCAGCCGGCTGCTGAAGGCCGAGCGCGTCGACGCGTAGCGGAGCCCGGCGCTGCGCCTCGTCTTCGCCGGCACTCCCGATTTCGCCGCCGCGGCGCTCGCCGCGCTGCACGACGCGGGCCACGAGATCGCCCTCGTGCTCACGCGCCCCGACCAGCCCGCAGGACGGGGACAGGC
>QEVN01000193.1 GCA_003576795.1 Burkholderiales bacterium | reverse complement strand
CAGCGCGTCGGTGACGAGTCTGCGCAGGCGCGCGGCGTGCCGCGTGTCGCGCATGGATTCGGGACGCTCAGGCATCGACCGCTTCCCGCAGCGCGTCGAGCGCAGCGACGGCCTCGTCGAGCGACGAATAGCGAAGGCGCAGGCGCTGCGATTCGCCGGCGATCGACTTGACCGTCTCGAAGGCCGGCTCGCCGATCAGCTCGTAGTTGAACGCGTTCGTCGCCAGCGAGAAGAACGCGTCCTGCAGGCTCACCGGCTCCAGCGACAGGCCGGCGCCCGCGCTCCAGCGCGGGAAGACGACCCACGCCGCACGAGCGGTTTCGTTCGCCCGCGCGACGCTCTCGGCCGGCGCGCGCAGGTGCGAGATCGTTCCCTTCATCGTTCCTTCGATGCGCGGGCCGAACCAGGCCTGCGGCGCGAAGGCGCGCAGCACGTCGATCGACTCGTTCTTCAGCGGCATCGGTCGCGGCAGCGGAACGAAGTCGGTGGAGCCCGGCCGCACGACGCCGAACTCGTCGGAGAGCAGCCGCCATCCGCGATGCGCGAGCGCGGCGCACAGGGTCGTCTTCCCGTGTCCGGGCATCGCCGGCATCACCAGCGCGCGGCCGTCGCGCTCGAGCACGGCCGCGTGCAGCAGCAGCCAGCCGTGGAAGCGCAGGGCGATGACGAGATTCAGCCCCCATTCGAGCACGGCGAGCGCGTGCCCGATCGGCCGGTCCTCGTGCGGCCTGCGTCCGTCGACGCGAAAGCGCACGCGCCGCGGCGAGCCGGGCCAGCGCGGGCGCACCGCATCGAGCGAGACGTGCCCGTGGAAGACGCGCTCGTCGTCGAGCACCGGATGGGCGCCGTACAGCGAGTACAGGGTGCGGGCGAGCCCGGGCACGCGCACCCGGAGCCGGAAGTCGAAGGGACCGATGTGCAGGCCGAGCCCTTCGCGCAGGCGCTCGGCGAAGACGTCGGGCGCGAGTGCCGAGACCGTGCCGGCGAGGAAACTCACGCCGCGAGGGATTCGACCAGGCCGAGATCCTCGAGATGGCGCAGCAGCTCGGCCACGTGGCGGCGGAACTGCGGGTCGGGCTCGGCGTTCTGCAGCGCGGCCAGCGCGAGCGCTGCCGCGTCGGCGTCGTGCGGCTCGAGCAGGCAATGGTCGAGCAGCAGCGCGGTGCCTTCGTTCACGAAGTGCGTCCGTCCCGAGGGCCGGTGATAGAGCACGTGCCCCGACGGCGCGCGTGCCCAGGCGAAAGGCCTGCCGGCCGGCACCCGCCAGCGCCGCGCGGGCGCGGCGGGGCTCATACCACGTCGCGACAGTTCGCGCCGCCGAACGAGGCGAGTGCGGTGAAGGAAACGAGCGCGCCCTTGTTCTTCAAGCTGATCTTGCGCCAGTCCTTGTCGTCCTTGCCGCCCTTCTCGCCCTTGTCGCCGTCGGTCCCCTTGCCGAAGAGCTCCACTTCGTCTTCGTCGAGCGACGAATAGCTCCCCTGCTTCCTGCCGTCCTTGAAGTAGTAGTCGCCGCCGTCCTTGCACATCTGCCGGGGGGTCACCTCGGTGTAGACGGCCTTGCCCTTGTAGCTGGTGGTCTTCCGGTAGTACTGGCGATTCGCCGGGAACCGGCTGACTTCGAGCGACGCGTCCCGGTCGATGAGCCAACCCTTCTCGTTGGACTCGACGTGCCACGGCTTTTCCACGCACAGGTACTTGCCGTCGGCGTCCCGGGTCGCCTTCCTTGGCCAGCACGAGCACGCTGCTGCTGCGTGCGTGGGCGGCGGCCAGTCCGGGGTGCAGGGAGAAGATCGTCGGCATCGCGACGAGCAACGCTCGCCGCCCGGCGGACTGCGCCTGGGTGGAGGGGTCGCGCGAACGCGAGTCGTCGCCCGGCTTGCGGTCGGGATCGTTCATGTAAATCTCCCCTGCGCGATGCTCTTGTTGCAAGAGTAGGGGAGCAAGAACCGGGCCAGAGTGCGGTATCGCACGGAAAATTCTCGATTGTTGCGCAAGCCGGCCGTTGCGAGTCCTTCCTGAATGTAAAGTCAGGCGACACCGGCGCATCGGCTCAACGCGGCTGCGGCAGCCGGGCGAACAGCAGCGCGCCGATCGCGAGCATCGCCGCGATCGTTCCGAAAGCGGCGGCGAAGGGCGGCCAGCCGATCGCGACGGCGGCCGACGCCGCCGCGCCGGTCAGCCACTGCATCAGCGCAACGCCGAGGAACAGCGCCATCGTGAACAGCGACAGCGCCCGCCCCGTCATCGATGCCGGGTACGCGTCGCGTACGTCGGCGTACTGCAGCACGCCGTAGCCCGAGACCAGCGAGAAGACGATCGAGACGGTCACGTCGAAGGCAGCGTCGAAGCCCGGCGCGAGCAGTGCGAACATCGCCGCGCAGACGAGCGTGCCGACGAGCAGCCAGCGGCGCCGCGTCGCGCGCCCGGGATCGAGGCGTCCGAACAGCGGCGGGCCGATCATCGACGCGACCGAGACGGCAATCGCCACGTTGCCGCTGGCCACCAGCGAGAAGCCGTAGCGGTCGACCAGCAACGGCCCGAGCCACAATCCGCGCAGCGAGACGAAGGCCGCGTAGCTGACGGTGGCCAGCGCGAGGATGCCCCATGTGTGCGGCACGGCGAACAGCGAGGCGAAACCGCGCAGCGCCTGGCCGAGCGACTCCCGTTCGGCGCGGGGAGAACCCGGCCCCCCGTTGGCCGACGGATCGGCGCGCGGCGTCTCCCGCTCCCGCACGAAGCGCGCGATCGCCAGCCACGCGAGCACGGAGAGCATCCCGAGCGCCACGAAGCCCGCGCGCCACGAACCCGCCTCGATCAACCATGCCAGCGGGGTTCCGGTGGCGAGCATGCCCATGCCGCCCAGGCCGAGCACGAGCCCCGACACCGATGCGTAGCGCGTGACCGGGAAGCGCCGGGCGATGAACACCGTGCAGACGAGGAAGGCCGGCGCGCAGCCGATGCCGATCAGCGCCTGGCCGACGAGCAGCACGCCGAAGCGATCGGTGTACGCGGACAGGGCCGATCCGGCGATGGTGAGCGGGAAGGCGACGAGCACCGTCCGGCGCACGCCGTACAGGTCGATGCCGATGCCCATCAGCAGTTGCAGCGCGCCGAACGCGAGATGGAAGGTACCGGCGAACACGCCCAGCGCCTGCGGATCCAGGTCGAACTCGGCCTGCAGTTGCGGCGCCATGATCGCGGCGACCGTGCGATAGGCCTGGCTCAGCGCGAAGCCGCCGGTGAGCGCAAGCAGCATCGCCCAGGCGGAGCCGCCCGGGCGCTCGGATGCGGCGCGGAAGCGGAGGGAGGAGTCGGCTGGCATCGGTGGGGAAATGCGAACGGCGCCCGTGGCGCCGCCGCACCGGGATCGGTGAGGAGTCCGGGTATTGTCCCCGATGGAGGATGATTCGCCTCTCGTGCTGCCTGCTCGCGCCCGCGCGAGCCCGCCCGATGACGCCTATGCCACGTCGAGCCGCGCGATCCCCCCGCGCGCGGCGCATCGTCGCCTGTCGCCCTGCGCTCGCCTGCCTGCTGGCCGCCGCGGCACTGTCGGCCGCCTGCTCCGATCGTTCGCCGGACGCGCTGCAGGGCTACGTCGAAGGGGAGTTCGTGCTCGTCGCGTCGCCGTACGGCGGCACGCTCCAGCGCCTGCCGGTGGCGCGCGGCGACACGGTGAAGCGCGGCGATGCGCTGTTCGCGATCGAGGACTCCTTCGAGCAGGCGGCCGTCGACGAGGCGCAGGCGCGCGTGCAGGCGGCGCAGGCGAACATCGAGAACCTGAGCGCGTCGCGTCGCGTCGCCGAGATCGACGCCTTGCGCCAGCAGGCGGCTGCCGCTCGTGCTTCGCTGTCGCTGTCCGAGGAGACCCTTCGGCAGCAGCAACGGCTTCGCGCGCAGGGATTCGTCTCGCAGGCGAGCCTCGATGCGGCGCGCTCGGCGCGCGATCGCGACGCTGCGCAGCTCGCGCAGGCGCAGGCGCAGGTGCGCAACGCGGAAACGAGCATCGGCCGCGAACCCGAGATCGCGGCGGCGCGCGCGGAACTCGAGGCGGCGCGCGCGGCGCACGAGCAGGCGGCGACGCGCGTCGAGCAGAAGGCGCCCACCGCGCCCGCCGATGCATTGGTATCCGACACGTACTTCCGCGTCGGCGAGTCGGTGCCGGCCGGAGCGCCCGTCGTGAGCCTGCTGCCGCCGCAGAACCTGAAGCTGCGCTTCTTCGTGCCGCAGGCGCAGGTGGGCGCGCTGCGCATCGGCGACGCGGTGCGCGCGCGATGCGACGGATGCGGGGCGCCGATCGATGCGCGCATCGTCTTCGTCGCGCCGCGCGCCGAGTACACGCCGCCCGTGATCTACGGCGAACATGCGCGACAGAAGCTCGTGTTCCTCGTCGAGGCGCGGCCGTCGCCGACCGCTGCGGCGCGGCTGCATCCGGGGCAACCGGTCGACGTCGAACGGCTCGGGGCGCCGCAACCCGAGGAACGGCGGTGACGCTCGCGGTCGACGTCGAGGGCCTGAACAAGCATTTCGGCGACCGGCACGTGGTCGTCGACCTGTCGCTGCAGGTGCGCGAGGGCGAGATCTTCGGCTTCCTCGGGCCGAACGGCAGCGGCAAGACGACGTCGATCCGCATGATGTGCGGGCTGCTGCGCCCCGACAGCGGCCGCGGCACCTGCCTGGGCTACGACGTGATCGACCAGACCGCGGAGATCAAGCGGCACGTCGGCTACATGACGCAGCGCTTCTCGCTGTGGGAAGACCTGACGATCGCCGAGAACCTCGATTTCGTCGCGCGGATGTACGAAGTGCCGCGCAGGCGCGAAGCGGTGGCGCGCGCGCTCGACTCGCTCGGCCTGGCCGACCGGCGCGACCAGCTCGCCGGCGCGTTGTCGGGCGGCTGGAAGCAGCGCCTGGCGCTCGCCGCGTGCCTGCTGCACCAGCCGCGCCTGCTGCTGCTCGACGAGCCGACGGCCGGCGTCGACCCGAAGGCGCGCCGCGACTTCTGGGACGAGATCCACCGGCTCGCCGCCGACGGCATCTCGGTGCCCGTGTCGACGCACTACATGGACGAAGCCGAGCGCTGCCACCGGCTCGCGTACATTTCTGCCGGCCGGCTGCTCGCGCAGGGCACCGCCGAAGAGGTGATCGACGGCCAGCACATCGCCGCGTGGTCGGTCTCGGGGCGCGAGGCGCCCGACGAGGTCGAGCGGCTGCGCGCGCTTCCCGGCGTCGCGCGCGTGACGGCCTTCGGCAACACGCTGCACGTGACGGGACACGACGCCGCGCTGCTCGAGCGCAGCATGCGATCGATCGCGCAGCGCGAGCACCTGCGCGTCGAG
>QEVN01000192.1 GCA_003576795.1 Burkholderiales bacterium | reverse complement strand
GTCGCCGCGGGCGGCGCGCGGCGCGAATGGATCCTCGTCGCGCTCGCCGGACTGGCCGGCGGCGCGATGTCGATGGCGGCCGGAGAATACGTGTCGGTGAGCTCGCAGCGCGACAGCGAACATGCCGATCTCGCGCTCGAGAGACGCGAGCTGGCGACCCATCCGGCGAGCGAATTGAAGGAGCTGGCTTCGATCTACGTGGCGCGCGGCGTCGATCCTCCGCTGGCCGCCGAGGTGGCGCAGCAGCTGAGCGCGCACGACGCGCTGGCCGCGCACGCGCGCGAGGAGCTGGGCATCACGCGCGAGACGATCGCGCGGCCGGTGCAGGCGGCGCTGGCGTCGGCGGCGAGCTTCTCGGTGGGCGCCGGATTGCCGCTGGCGGTCGTCGCCTTGGCGCCGGCGGCGGCAATGATCGCCTGGATCTCGGGCACGTCGCTGGCGTTCCTGGTGACGCTCGGCGCGATCGCCGCCTATGCAGGCGGCGCGCCGGCGCTGCGGCCCGCGCTGCGCGTCGGCTTCTGGGGCGCGGCGGCGATGGCGCTCACGGCACTTATCGGAAAGCTGTTCGGCACGGTGGTGTAGAACGATGAAATTTCGCGATTACTACGAGATCCTCGGCGTCGAGCGCAGCGCGACGCAGGACGAGATCAAGCGCGCGTACCGCAAGCTCGCGCGCAAGTACCACCCCGACGTCAGCAAGGAGCCCGACGCCGAGGCGCGCTTCAAGGAAGTCGGCGAGGCGCACGAAGTGCTGCGCGACCCGGAGAAGCGCGCCGCCTACGACCGCATGGGCGAGAACTGGCGCGCCGGGCAGGACTTCCAGCCGCCGCCGAACTGGGATGCCGGCTTCGAATTCAGCGGCGGCGATTTCGACGGCGGCGCGGGCGACTACAGCGACTTCTTCGAAGCGCTCTTCGGCTCGCGGATGCGACAGGCGCACGCGCAGCAGCGCCGCACGCAGTCGATGCATCGCCAGGGGCAGGACCACCACGCGAAAGTGCTGATCGACCTCGAGGACGCGTACCGCGGCGCGCGGCGTTCGATCCGGCTCGCGATGCCCACGATCGACGCCGGCGGCCACCTGGTCACGCAGGAACGCGAACTCGACGTCAACATCCCGCGCGGCATCCGCGCGGGACAGCATCTGCGGCTCGCCGGGCAGGGAGGCCCGGGCATCGGCAACGGCCCGCCCGGCGACCTCTATCTCGAGATCGAGTTCCGCGAGAACCCGCGCTGGCGGGTGGACGGCCGCGACGTCTACGTCGACCTGCCGCTCGCGCCCTGGGAGGCCGCGCTCGGCGCGAACGTGCCGGTGCGCACGCCGGAGGGAAGCGTCGAGCTGACGGTGCCGCCGAACTCGCAGGCCGGGCGCAAGCTGCGGCTGCGCGGCAAGGGAATCCCGTCGCACCCGCCGGGCGACCTGTACGCGGTCGTCTCGATCGCGCTGCCGCCCGCGTCCACCGACGCACAGAAGGAGGCCTGGCGCACGATGGCGAAGGCCTTCGACTTCGATCCGAGAGCAGGAAGGTAGAACGCGATGAGCGACGAATCCCGCACCCCGGTCCAGGGGCCCGTCGTCGAGGAGCAGATCGAGTTCACGCTCATGGAGCTGTCGCGCGCCTGCGGCGCCGACGAGGAGCAGATCACCGCGCTGATCGTCGAAGGGGTGATCGAGCCGATCGAGTCTTCCGGCGCCGGCGAGCCGCCTCGTGCGCGACGCACGAATCCGGCGGCGCTGCCCGCCGCACGCGCACAATGGCGCTTCAGCGGCACCGCGCTTCGGCGCGCGCGACTGGCCACCAGCCTCGCGCGCGATCTCGAAGTGAACCCGCCCGGCGTCGCGCTCGCGCTCGACCTGATCGACGAGATCGAGGCGCTGCGCGCAATACTGCATCGGATGGGACGCTGAGCCGCGCCGCTGCGGCGTCCGGAGGGATCGTCGCATGAACCTGCTCGCCCGCCTGACGAAGAACCTGGCGCTCGCGATACCCGTCGCGATGCTGCTCGGCCTGCTCTACGGCCTGGTCGCGCCTTCGGCGTGGCTGCGCGCGCTGATCGTGCCGCTCACGCTGCTGATGGTCTACCCGATGATGGTGGGCCTGCAGCCGCGCCAGCTGCTCGAAGGCAGCGACCTGCGCGCGCAGTGGATGGCGCAGGCGATCAACTTCGGCGTGATCCCCTTCGTCGCCTTCGCGATCGGGCGCCTGTGGTTCCCCGCCCAGCCGTTCTTCGCGCTCGGCCTGCTGCTCGCCTCGCTGCTGCCGACCAGCGGCATGACGATCGCCTGGACCGGCTTCGCGCAGGGCAACGTTCCGGCGGCGATCAGGATGACGGTGGTCGGGCTGATCCTCGGGTCGCTCGCCACGCCCTTCTACCTGCAGTGGCTGATGGGGGCGGTGGTTCCGGTCGACCTCGTCGCGGTGTTCCTGCAGATCGCGCTCGTCGTGCTGCTGCCGATGCTGCTCGGGCAGCTCACGCGCGAGTGGCTGGTGCGTCGCCACGGACGCGAGGTGTTTCGCAAGGAGTGGGCGCCGCGCTTCCCGCCGCTGTCCACGCTCGGCGTGCTCGGCATCGTCTTCGTCGCGCTGGCGCTGAAGGGCGGCGATCTCGTCGCGCGGCCGGCGCTGCTGCTCGACGTGCTGGTGCCGCTGGTCGTGCTCTACGCGTTCAACTACGCGCTGGGCATCTTCGTGGGACGGCTCGCGCTGCCGCGCGGCGACGCGATCGCGCTGGTGTACGGGACGGTGATGCGCAACCTGTCGATCGCGCTCGCGCTGGCGATGAACGCGTTCGGGGCGGGAGGGGTGGACGCGGCGCTGCTGATCGCGGTGGCTTACGTCGTGCAGGTGCAGTCGGCGGCGTGGTCGGTGCGGTTGGGCGGGGGGTTGTTCGGGGCGAAGGCGGCAGTGGGGTCGGCGGGGCGCTAGACGCGTCCCTGCGACGGTCGGCGCGGGCAAAGGCGCGGGCCGTGGGGCGCCGTGGGCCGGCTGCGCTGTTCTCGTGGGGAAAGGCCCCGGCTTCCCTGCGCGCGCATCTTGCCGTAGCACCCAGAACGCGCGGAGCAAGCCGATCGCGAGAGTCGCCTCGACGACGAGCAGCAGCTCTTGGCAGCTTTCCACGATCTACCCACGACGTTTCCCAAAGCACTGCGTGTCGACGCCGACAACGTCCACTCGTCGCATTCGGCCGCCTTCGACTCGTCACGAAACGCGCGTATTTCGCGCATTCTTGCCACCGTGATCGTCATCGCCGGCAGAAATGCGCGAAAAACGAACGCCGACGAGCACGCCGGTCGACGAGTCCCGTGGAATGCGCGGAAAGCGCGCGATTTCGGTCACCGCTGGCATCGGACGCGAGCCGGAGGAGCATGAGGCGAGCCACGAGCGGCAGGCGGCTCGCGTTTGCGATGACGTTCGGCGCCGTCGCCGCTGTGGACTTCCTCCTCAGGTCGGAACGCCACGAGCGTCGACAAGCGGCAATCGGCAGCGGCACAGAGAACAACTCACGCCTCGAACTGCATCGCCGCCAGCCGCGCGTACAACCCCCCGCGCTCGATCAGCCCCGCATGCGTGCCGACCTCGACGACGCGCCCGCGATCCAGCACCACGATCCGGTCGGCGCCGACGATCGTCGACAGCCGGTGCGC
>QEVN01000191.1 GCA_003576795.1 Burkholderiales bacterium | reverse complement strand
GGCCGCCGGCCCGGCAGGCGCGCAGGAGCTGAAGATCTCGCACCAGTTCAAGGCGAACGCCGACGGACGCGACCTCGCCACGCGCGTGTTCGTCGAGGAGGTGAACAAGCGCGACAGGAACATCAAGTTCCGCATCTACCCGGGCAGCTCTCTGGGCATCAAGCCGGTGGCGCAGTTCGACGCGCTGCAGAACGGCACGCTCGAGATGGCGGTGTTCCCCCTGTCGTACGCCACCGGCAAGGCGCACGAGTTCTCCGCGGTGATCCTGCCCGGCACCATTCCGAACCTCGATTTCGCGATGAAGCTGCGCAAGTCGCCGTACGCCGAGAAGCTGCAGGCGCTGGCGCACCGCAACGGCGTGCACATCGTCACCTGGTGGTGGACGCCGGGCGGCTTCGCGTCGAAGGACGCTCCGATCACCGGGCCGAAATCGGTGGACGGACTGAAGATGCGCGCGGCCGACCCGACCTTCGAGTCGATGCTCAAGACCGCCGGCGCCTCGGTGGTCAACATGCCGTCCACCGAGATCTATCCGGCGCTGCAGTCCGGCGTGCTGAACGCGACGCTCACTTCGGCCGAGACCTTCGTCAGCATGCGGCTCTACGAGCAGACGAAGTTCGCCACCGTTCCCGGCGACTACACGATCTGGATGCTGATGCAGCCGCTGGTGATGTCCAAGCAGCACTGGGACAAGCTCAGTCCCCAGCAGCAGCAGATCTTCGAGGAGGCGGCGGCGAAGTCCGACGAGTTCTTCCTCGGCCTGCAGCGCGAGTCGGGCGAGAAGATGGCCGAGGCCTACACCAAGGCCGGCGGGAAGGTGCACCGGATGACGAAGGACGAATTCGACCAGTGGCTCGCGCTCGCGCGCGAGACCTCGTGGAAGGAGTTCGCCGCCACCTCGCCGGAAGCCAAGGGCCTGCTCGACGCCCTGCTGCAGGCGAAGTAGCGGCGCATGGGCGCCCTCCCGGCGAAACGGCGCTCCTGCGCCGTTTGCCGCGCGGTCGACGGCCTCTCCGTGGCGCTCGCGGTCGTCGCCGCGGCGCTGCTCGTGCTCGCCGCGATCGTCGTCACGTGGAGCGTGTTCTGGCGCGCGACGGGACACTCGACCTGGTGGGAGATCGAGTTCTCCGTCTACATGATGGTGGCGTCGCTGTTCCTCGCCTCGCCGTACACGCTGAAGACGCAGGGGCACGTCGGCGTCGACCTGCTGTCGCACTATCTGCCGCAGCACGTGCGCTTTCGCGTCGCCGTCGCCGTCTCGGTGATCGGCCTGCTCGTCTGCGCGTATCTCGCGTGGCTCGGCGCCGGACTCGCCTGGGAGTCGTACCTGAAGGGCGAGACCACCGGGAGCACCTGGGCGCCGAAGAAGTGGCCGTTGTTCGCGATGCTGCCGCTCGGCCTCGGGCTCACCGCCCTGCAGTACGTCGTCGAGATCTTCCGGCCGCAGGAGAGGGCCGCGAATGAATGAGCTGCAGGTCGGGCTGCTGATCCTCGTCGTCACGCTGGTCGTGCTGTTCTCCGGGCTGCCGATCGCCTGGGGGCTGGCGATCGTCTCGATCGGCTTCCTCGTCCTCTTCGAGGGAGCGGCGAGCCTGGCGAACGTGCCGATCGTGATGATGGACGAGCTGTCGTCCTTCGCGATGCTGACGATCCCGCTGTTCGTGCTGCTCGGCGCGGCCATCGGCTCGTCGGCGGCCGGACGCGACATCTACGAATCGCTGCACCGGTGGCTGGCCCGCCTGCCCGGCGGGCTCGTGATCGCCAACATCCTCGCCTGCGGCGTGTTCTCGGCGATCTGCGGATCGAGTCCGGCCACGGCCGCGGCGATCGGCAAGGCCGGCGTTCCCGAGATGCTGCGGCGGGGCATCTCGCCGGCGCTGGCCACCGGCTCGATCTGCGCCGGCGGCACGCTGGGCATCCTGATTCCGCCGTCGATCACGATGATCCTCTACGGCATCGCGACCGAGACCTCGATCGGGCGCCTGTTCCTCGCCGGCATCGTCCCGGGCGTGCTGCTCGTGCTGTTCTTCTCGGTGTACGCGTGGCTCTCGACGCTGCTGTCGCGCCGCGGGGTGCAGGTCGACGACGAGCGCTACAGCTTCGCGCAGAAGGTGAGCGGCCTCGGACGCGTGTCGCCGTTCATCGCCATCATCGCGGCGATCGCATGGGCCATGTACGGCGGGCTGGCCACGCCTTCGGAGGTCGCCGCGATCTCGGCGGTGCTCGCGCTGATTCTCGTGTTCGCGATCTACCGGGCGTACCGGCGCGACGACCTGTGGCGCATCTTCGGCGAGACGGTGCGCGAGTCGACGATGATCCTGATGATCATCGGTGCGGCGGCGATCTTCTCGTACATGATGTCGCTGCTGTACGTGACGCAGACCGCGGCGCAATCGCTGGTGGATCTCGGGCTGAACCGCTGGGTGCTGATGCTCGCGATCAACGGGTTCCTGCTGCTGGCCGGCTGCTTCCTGCCGCCGGTGGCGATCATCCTGATGGTGATGCCGATCCTGCAGCCGGTGCTCGAGGCGAACGGCTTCGACCTGATCTGGTTCGCCGTCATTCTCACGATCAACATGGAAGTGGGGCTGATCACGCCGCCGGTAGGGTTGAACCTGTACGTGCTCAAGGGCGTGGCACCGCAGGTGTCGCTGCCGACCGTGCTGTGGGGCGCCTTTCCCTTCGTGTTGATCATGCTGGCGACGATGGTGCTGCTCGCCTTCGTGCCGGAACTCGCCACCTGGCTGCCAGACCGCATGATGGGTCGATGATGAGCGTACCGCCGAAGCCCCCGCCCGGCACTCCGCGACTGGACTCCGACGCCGAGTCGCTGTCGGAGATCCAGGATCGCGCGTTCTGGCTGCTCGTGGCTGCCATCACCATCGCGTTCTTCTGGATCCTGCTGCCGTTCTACGGCGCCGTGTTCTGGGCGACGATCATCGCGGTGCTGTTCGCGCCGGTGCAGCAGCGCCTGATGCGCGCCTGGCGCGGGCGGCGCAACCTGGCGTCGCTGGCCACGCTGCTGCTCGTGCTCTTCGTCGTGATCCTGCCGCTCGCCTGGATCGGCGCGATGATCACGCAGGAGGCGGCGAGCCTGTACGTGCGGATCCAGTCGGGGGAGGTGCAACCGGGCACCTGGTTCCCGAAGATCCTCGAGGCGCTGCCGTCGTCGGTCACCGCACTGCTCGAGCGCTTCGGGTTCGGCAGCCTGGCGCAGGTGCAAGAGCGCGCCGCCGAGGGACTGACCCGCGCGGTGCGCTTCCTGCTGCAGCAGGGCCTGAACATCGGACAGGGCACCTTCGAGTTGGTCGTCGCGTTCTTCGTGATGCTCTATCTGCTGTTCTTCCTGTTGCGCGACGGCGAGCGGCTGGCGCGCCGCATCCGGCTGGCGCTGCCGCTGCAGCCCGAGATCAAGCGCCAGTTCGGCGAGAAGTTCACGATGGTCGTGCGCGCGACGGTGAAGGGCAACGTGGTCGTCGCGGTACTGCAGGGCGCGCTCGGCGGCCTCGCGTTCTGGGTGCTCGGCGTGCGCGGCGCGGTGCTCTGGGGCGTGGCGATGTCGGTGCTGTCGCTGCTGCCGGCCGTGGGCGCGGCGATCGTCTGGCTGCCGGTCGCGCTGTACCTGGTCGCGATCGGCGATCTGTGGCAGGGCATCGGGCTCATCGCCTTCGGCGTGCTGGTCATCGGCCTGGTCGACAACGTCGTGCGGCCCGTGCTCGTCGGCAAGGACACGAAGATGCCCGA
>QEVN01000012.1 GCA_003576795.1 Burkholderiales bacterium | reverse complement strand
ACCGCGCAGGGGAAGACGTCGCCGAGGTCCGGCGCGCTCGGCGCCTCGCGATCGAGCGCGAGATCGAGCCAGGCGAGACCGTCGGCAAGCGCGTAGGCCGCGCAGGCGGCGAAGCCCGCGCCCGCCCACCGCCGGTCGCTGCCCCACAGCGCGACGAGGCGCCCGCCCGCGGCGGCCACGGCGACTGCGGCGGCCCGCCACTGCTCGCGCGAAACCGACGCCCGGCGCATCGGCAGCGGCGCGGGCAGCGCATGGAAATCGAGCATCAGTTCGCGCAACGGCATCTCAACCGCCGATCATCCGCGCCGCCTCGCGATACCACGCGTCGAGCCACGGCGGGATGTACAGCCCGAGCATCAGCCCCAGCGCCAGGTGCACGAACACCGGCACCAGCGCCGGCGGATGCGCGAGACGCCCGAGCGAGGTATCGCCGAAGACCATCGGCTGCACGCGACTGAAGATCGACGCGAAGGCCACGCCGAGCGCGACGAGCAGCAGCGGCGTGGCCCACGGCTGCTCGCGCATCGCCGTCGTGATGATCAGGAACTCGCTGGCGAACACGCCGAAGGGCGGCATGCCGAGGATCGCCAGCGAGCCGAGCATCATGCCCCAGGCGATCGTCGGGCTGATGCGGATCAGGCCGCGGATGTCGTCCATCACCTGCGTGCCCGCCTTCTGCGCGGCGTGGCCCACGGTGAAGAAGATCGCCGACTTGATCAGCGAGTGCACGGTCATGTGCAGCAGGCCGGCGAAATTCGCCACCGGCCCGCCCAGGCCGAAGGCGAAGGTCATCAGCCCCATGTGCTCGATCGACGAATACGCGAACATGCGCTTGACGTCGCGCTGGCGCATCAGCAGGAACGAGGCGACGACCACCGACAGCAGGCCGAAGCCGATCATCATCCGCCCGGCCAGCGGCATGCCCAGCGCGCCGTCGGTGAGCACCTTGCAACGCAGGATCGCGTACAGCGCCACGTTCAGCAGCAGCCCCGAGAGCACGGCCGATACCGGCGTCGGCCCCTCGGCGTGCGCATCGGGCAGCCAGTTGTGCAGCGGCACGAGGCCCACTTTCGTGCCGTAGCCGATGAACAGGAACGCGAAGGCGATCGTGACGATGTTCGGGTTCAGCTGCGTCTTGATCGCGTCGAGGTCGGTCCACAGCAGCGTCGCTTCCTCGGCGCCGATCACGCGCTCGGCCGCCATGTAGAGCAGCACGGTGCCGAACAGCGCCTGCGCGATCCCCACGCCGCACAGGATGAAGTATTTCCACGCCGCCTCGAGGCTCGCCGCCGTGCGGTAGACGCTCACCAGCAGCACGGTGGTGAGCGTGGCCGCTTCCATCGCGACCCACAGGATCCCGATGTTGTTGGTCATCAGCCCGAGCAGCATCGTGAAGCTGAACAGCTGGTACATGCTGTGGTACAGGCGCAGGCGCGGCGGCGTCATCTTTCCGTGGTCGCGCTCCACGCGCATGTAGGGCCGCGAGAAGATCGCCGTGGTGAAGGCGACGAAGGCGGTCAGCGTGACGAGGAACACGTTCAGCGCGTCGATGAAGAACTCGCGCTGCCAGACGAAGCGCGGTCCGTCGGCGATCACCTGGCCGGTGAGCACGAGCGCGGCGAGGAAGGTCGCGAAGCTGAAGCCGACGTTCAGCGCCATCGCCGAGTCGCGATGACCCCACAGCGCCAGCACGCCGCCGCCGGCGAGCGGGATGCCGAGAACGAAGAGCAGCGGTTCCAGCTCAATCATCCTTGAGCCGCTCGAGATGGTGGATGTCCAGGCTGTCGAACTGCTCGCGGATCTGGAACATGAACACCCCGAGGATCAGCACGCCGATCAGCACGTCCAGTCCGATGCCCAGTTCGACGACCATCGGCATGCCGTAGGTCGCGCAGGTGGCGGCGAAGAACAACCCGTTCTCCATCGCGAGGAAGCCGATCACCTGCGGCACCGCCTTCGTGCGCGTGATCATCATCAGGAAGGACAGCAGCACGCAGGCGAGCGCGATGCCGAGCGAGCCGCCGGCGATCGTCGACGAGAGCTTCGCGATCGGCGCGGAGAGCGCGAAGGCGAAGATGACGAGCGCGATGCCGATCAGCATCGTCGTGGGGATGTTGATCAGCGTCTCGACGTCGCGGCGCACCTCGAGCCGGTCGATGACCCGGTGCAGCAGCGCCGGGATCAGCAGCACCTTGAGCGCGAGCGTGAGCCCGGCCGAGACGTACAGGTGCGGCTGCTGCGTCACGTAGCCGACCGCGGCCGTGGAGACCACGAGCGTCGCGCCCTGCAGCGTGAACAGGTCGATCAGCGACAGGATGCGGCGCTGCGAGATCATCGCGAAGGCGAGCAGCAGCAGCACGGCGCCGAGCAGGTTGACGAGCTGGGCGAACAGGAGGCTCATGTCGACCGTTCGCCTCAGCCCAGGAGGATCTGCACCAGCAGGCCGATGACGGCGAGCAGGAACGCGGTGGCGAGGAACTCGGGCACGCGGAAGATGCGCATCTTCGCGCTGAGCGTCTCGAGCAGCGCGAGGCCCGCTCCGCCGACGGCGAGCTTGGCGACCAGCGCCGGCAGCGCGAACACCAGTTCGAGCGGCGCCTCGGCCTCGGCGATGCCCCACGGGAAGAACAGCGCCAGCCCGATGCACGAGTAGGCGAACAGCTTCAGGCTCGCCGCCCATTCCATCAGCGCCAGGTGCCGGCCCGAGTATTCGAGCAGCAGCGCCTCGTGGATCATCGTCAGCTCGAGATGCGTCGCCGGATTGTCGACCGGGATGCGCGCGTTCTCGGCGAGCGAGACCATCGTGAACGCGACCCCGGCGAAGGCGAGCACCGGATGGATCGCCAGCTCGCGATGCGCGAGCAGCCCGACGATGGTCGGCAGCGAAGTCGATTGCGAGATCAGCGACGCCGAGAACAGGACCATCAGCAGCGCCGGCTCGGCGAGGAAGCCGACCAGCATCTCGCGGCGCGCTCCCATCGTGCCGAAGGCCGTGCCGACGTCCATCGCCGCCAGCGAGACGAACACGCGCGCGAGCGCGAGCAGTCCGACGAGCGCGATCGCGTCCGCCGCGCTCGACAGCGGCAGGTCGGTGGACAGGATCGGGACGATCGCGCAGGCGACCAGCAGGCAGCCGAACACGATGTACGGCGCCGCCCGGAAGATCGGCGACGCGTGCCCGGCGAGCACCGATTCCTTCGCGAACAGCTTGTGCAGCACGCGATACGGTTGCCACAGGCTCGGCGCCGAGCGGTTCTGCAGCCAGGCGCGGCACATGTTCACCCAGCCGCTGAGGATCGGCGCGAGCAGCAGCGCGGCGACGATCGCGAGCGTCTGCGAGACGAAGGCGTGCAAGGCGCTCACGGTCGCACCAGCAGCAGCACGACGACGAGCGTCACGAAGCTGTAGAGCAGGTACACGGCGATGCGGCCCTGCTGCAGCAGCCCCACCACGCGCGCGAGCCGGGCGACGACCTGCGCGATCGGCAGGTACAGCCAGTACCAGATCGAGTCTTCGGCGGTCACGCGGTAGCGCGGCTGCGCATCGAAGGGCGTGGGCAACTCGCGCTTCATGCGGAAGAAGGGCTCGAAGATCTGCCGGATCGGCTGGCCGAATCCTTCGGCCGTGTCCTGGATGCGCGCGCTCTGCCACGGAAAGCCGCAGGCCCACGGCGCGGCCCGCCGCACGCGGCCGTGATAGAGCAGGCGCACGAGCAGGAACAGGACCCCGAAGCTCGCGGCGATGCCGAGCAGGAAGATCACCGGCCCGTAGCTCGCGCGCTCGATTCCGGTCGGCGCGAGCAGCCAGCCGCGGGCGGAAACCGTGTCGGCGAGGCCCGCCCCGACGAGCTGCCGCGTGATCGGATCGATCCACTGCACGAACTGGTTCGGCATCAGCCCCAGCAGCACGCAGCCCGCGACGAGCCAGCCCATGCCCAGGCGCTCCCAGCGTCCGGCGTCGTGCGCCTGCGCGAGCTTCTCCTCGCGCGGCTGGCCGAGGAAGATCACGCCGAAGAACTTGACCATCGTGTATCCGGCGAGCGCCGCGACCAGCGCGATCGTCGCCGCGACGACCGGGATCAGCATGTTCAGCACCGGGTGCGGCAGTCCCGGCGTGAACAGGAAGCTCTGCAGCAGCAGCCACTCGGAGACGAAGCCGCCCAGCGGCGGCAGCCCCGCGCTGGCCAGCGTGCCGACCAGCGTCGCCCAGGCCACCCACGGCATGTAGCGGATCAGCCCGCCGAGCCTGCCGAGATTGCGTTCGGCGGTGGCGTGCAGCACCGACCCGGTGCCGACGAAGAGCAGGCTCTTGAACATGGCATGGCTCGCCACGTGATACAGGCCGGCGGTGAGCGCCAGCGACGCGAGCGCTCGCATGCCGTAGGCCGAAAACACGAGCGCCAGCCCGACCGCGCAGAAGATGAGCCCGATGTTCTCGATCGACGACCACGCGAGCAGCCGCTTCATGTCGACCTGGGCGGCGGCGAAGACGACGCCGTAGAGCGCAGTGAGCAGGCCCAGGGCGAGCGCGAGCGTGCCCCACCACCACACCTGGTAGGACAGCAGGTCGAAGCTCACGCGCAGCAGGCCGTAGATGGCGGTCTTCAGCATCACGCCGCTCATCAGCGCCGACACCGGCGAGGGCGCGGCCGGGTGCGCCTCGGGCAGCCAGACGTGCAGCGGCAGGATTCCGGCCTTGGCGCCGAAGCCGAACACGGCGAGCAGGAACGCGATCGACGCCCAGAACGGCGACAGCTGCTGGGCGCGCATGTTCGCGAAGGTGTAGTCGCCGGTGCCTGCCTGCAGCACCCCGAAGCACAGGAGGATCGCGATCGCGCCGACGTGGGCGACGAGCAGGTAGAGATAGCCGGCGCGGCGGATCTCGGCGATGCGATGGTTCGCGGTGACGAGGAAGAACGACGACAGTGCCATCGTCTCCCACATCACCATGAACGAGTAGGCGTCGTCGGCCAGCACGACCATCGCCATGCTGGCGAGGAACAGGTGGTACTCGAGACAGAGCAGGCCCGCGGGCGTGCCTTCGCCCTTGCGGAAGTAGCCGGCAGCGAAGGCGGAGACGCCGACCGACGAGGCGCCGATCACCAGCAGGAAGAAGGCGGCGAGCGCGTCGAGCCGGAGATGGAAGGGCAGCGTCGGCAGCCCGATCGGCAGCACGATCTCCTGCGGCAGCGGGCCCGCCTGCGGCGAAGCGAGCAGCGCGACGACCGCAACAACCGACAGCAGCAGGCCGAGCGCGGCGCCGGCCGGAAAGAGCACGTGGGCGACGAAACGCAGCCGATGCAGCGCAAGGACACCGGCCGCTGCCACGACGAGCCAGCCGGCGACGACGACGAGCGCCCAGTCGATCAGCATGGGGACGGTGGAATCGGTCGGGGCCGGCGGCGGATGTCAATACCATTCACATCCGCGTGACATTCTAGGCGCACCGAATGCGCTTGAAAAGCGCCTGCACCGGCGACCGCGCCAGGGTCCCCCCTTCTCCCTTCCTCCCTCTCTTCCCGACTACCGCAGCAGCACGACGCTCCCGCTCACCGTCGTCGTCACCGTGGTTCGACCCTCGGCCCCGGGAAGCGGAACGGCCTCGTCGGCGCCGGCGGCGCGCGCCATCATCATCGTTTTCGGCACGGGCATCGGTTCGATCGGGCCGGAACCGCCGATCGATACCTCTCGCACCTCGTAGCCGCGAAAACCCAGCGCCCGGGTTGCCGTGTCGGCCTTCTCGTGAAATGCCTTCACGGCCTGCGCGATGAGTTCCTGCTCGACGGCGAGGCGCGTCTCGCGGCTGAGCAGGTACGTGACCGATTGCAGATTGAGCGTCGTGGCCAGTTCGCCGACGAGCGCGTTGAACGACTCCGACGGCTTGCCGGTGATCTGCAGCGCTCCCCGCGTTCTCCATCCGACGATGCGGCTCTTCTGCCACACCGGCTCGGTTCGATATCCGGCGCTTTGAACCTCGAGTTCGGCGTTGCCCCGGAGTCGCTCGAGAACGGGGCCGAGCAACCGGCTCACCTGTGCCTGGCCGGCGGCCGGTTCGGGCGATTCCTGCTCGGCATACAGGGTGGCGACCACTCGATCCTGTACCACCTCGCGCCACGCCGAGGCGTCGAGGTTCAGCCGCGGACGCAGGTCGACCGGATGGCCCTGAAACGAGTCGGCCGCCTGTGCGAGGACGGGCGCGGCCGGCATCAGCCCGAGCGCGGCGGAAATGAACGAAACAGCGATCGGCGCTCTCATTGCGCTCCTCATTGCGCCCCTCATTGCGCCCCTCTGGGCGGCACGTTGCCGGGCGCGACGAGCGCAGGTTGCGGCGCGAACGTTGGCGGTGGCGGCGCCTGCATCACCGGCGTGGAAGGCGGGCTGATCTGCAGAGCGCCTGCCGCCGGTTCGTTCGCTGCCGATGGCGTGGCCGGAACGGCGCGACCCGGAATCACGGGCTGCACCGGAGTGAAGGTCGGAGCGCCCGGGGCCGCGCCCACGGGCGCGGCGGGCGAGGTCGAGACGGGTGGCGGTGCTGCCGAAGTCGTGCCGGGGACGACGACCGAGGGTGTTCCGGGCGAGGGCGGCACGACGGTCGTCGCCGGTGAGGCTGCCGGAGGCGTAGCCGATGCGGCCGGCGGAGTCCGGGCAGGCTCGGCCGATGCAGGCGGCCCGCTCGTCGAGGACGATGAAGAAGCCGAAGACGAAGCCGGTTCGCGGATGACCAGCTCGCGGTACAGCCCGCCGCCTTCCACGCTGCCGGTCACGGTGCCGGCGCCTTCGATCCGCATCCGGCAGGCTTCGCGCTGCTCCGGCGGCAGCGGCGCGCAGCGCGCGAGCGCGTTCTGGCGGAAGTTCTCGTCCGGACCCTCGAGCAGCTTGCCTTGGTGCGCTGCCTGTGCGGCAGCGCCCGCTTCGCGCAGGCAGGTCTTCAGGTCTTCGCCGGTGCGGCCGCTCAGGCACGCGGCGCGGTCCGCCTCGTATTTCTGGCGGATCGCCGCATCGTCCGACGTCTGGGCATGCGCACCCGATGCAGACAGGAAACTCGCCAGTCCGCCGACCAGCACGGCGGCGGCGAGCGAGGATGCGAGACGTTTCATTCGATTCCCCCTTGGCGACGGAATGGAAGTGTCGTGCATCTTGCGCCCGGGATTATATGCAGCCGGTGCGCAGTGCTGCGGCAACGTGGGCAGCAAGCGGCATGCCGCTCTTCACGAAGCTTGCCCGTTTTCAGGTCCGATTCAGCATCGGTGCCGCAATCTCGTGGCTCGCGGATTTGCGCGCGCTCAATAGATTCGGAAGACGTTCGCGCTATCGTAGGTTCTTGGCCGCGAATGATTTCGATGTCTCATTGTTCCTGCGGCCCGTCCCCTATGACCGTTTCCTGTTTTTTCAGCTCGCGCCGCTTCCTTCGAATGCTGTGCAGGTCGATCGCGCTCGCCGCTGCATGCGGATGGGCGGGGCCGGGTTTCGCGGCACAGCAAGCGCCGCTGCTCGCGAAATCCTTCGACGCGTTCGGCGTAGAGACGACACCGGTTCGCCGTGTCTCGGCCGAGCGCATCGCTCACCTGCCCGCGCACGTGCAGGTGCCCAACGCGCAACAGCGCTACGTTGCCGCGCCCATCGGCGGACTCGTCACGGAGGTGCGGGTCGGCATCGGCGATACGGTGAAGAAGGGGCAGACGCTCGCCCGCGTGGCGAGCCCCGAACTGCTCGCGCTGCAGCGCGACTTGGCGCAGGCCGTCGCCGAGCGCGAGCGAACCCGGCGTGCGCTCGCGCGCGACGAAACGCTGTTGTCCGAGGGGCTCGTTCCGGAATCGCGCGTCGAGTCGACGCGAGCGGCAGACCGGCTGGCGCAGGCGGCGCTCGCCGAGAAGCGCAACCTGCTCGCGTTGTCGGGCGTGCGGCCGCTGTCGGCAGGCACCTTCGAACTCGTCGCGCCAATCGACGGCGTCGTCCTCACGCAGGACGTTCATTCGGGACAACGGATCGACGCGGCAACGACGCTGTTCCGCGTCGCGCGACTCGATCCGCTCGAACTGCAGATCGACGTGCCGATCTCGGCGGTGCCGCGCGTCTCCCTCGGCGCGCCGGTCGCCGTGCCGCAGGAAGGCGCAACGGGGCGGGTCATCGCGATCGGACGGGCTGTGGGCGATGCGCAGACGGTATCGGTGCGCGCAAGGCTCGAGTCGGGTCTCGCGACGCTCGGTCCCGGCCAGCACGTCGAAGCCGAGATCGCGATACGGCCCGCCGGCGAGGGCGAACAGAGCTGGCTCGTTCCCGCGGCAGCACTCGTGCGCTTGGGCGCTGGGGGATCGAACCCGGCGGTGTTCGCGATGCGCGACGATCGGTACGTGGCGGTGCCCGCGGTAGTGCTCGGCGAATCGGGCTCCGATCTCGTCGTGCGGGCCGCGCTGGCCGACGGCGAGCGGGTCGTCTCGGCCGGTGCGAGCCAGCTGAAGGCGGCCCTCGACGCGAACGGCGAGACGAAGTAGGCCATGCTCGCGCGTGTTGTCGATTTCGCGCTCTCGCAGCGCCTCCTGGTTCTGGTGCTTGCCGCACTGCTCGTCGGCGCCGGTGTCGTCGCGTTGCGAGAACTGCCGATCGACGCCTTCCCCGACGTCTCGACGACCCAGGTCAAGATCATCGTCAAGGCGCCGGGCATGACGCCCGAGGAGGTCGAGAGCCGCATCACGATCCCGATCGAGCAGGAGCTGCTCGGCATCGAGCGCCAGCGCCTGCTGCGCGCGGTGTCGAAATACGGCATCACCGACATCACGGTCGACTTCGAGGACGGCACCGACATCTACTGGGCGCGCCAGAGGGTCGCGGAACGCTACGCGACGGTCGCCGAATCGTTGCCGGCGCAGGCGAGCGGGGGCCTCGCGCCGACCACGACGCCGCTCAGCGACCTCTACATGTTCACGATCGAGGGACCGTTGTCGCTCGAGGAAAAGCGCACGTTGCTCGAGCGAGTCGTGCGCCCGCAGTTGCGCACAGTGCCGGGCGTGGCCGACGTCAACAGTCTGGGCGGTTTCGTTCGCACCTACGAGGTCGTCCCGAATCCGCAGCTGTTGGCGGTCCGCGGCATCGGCCTGGAGGACCTGCGCGCTGCGATCGAGCGCAACAATCGCAATGACGGCGCGGGACGCATCATCGAAGGCGAGGAAGTCCTGATCGTGCGCACCGAGGGTGCGATCGCGAGCGTCGACGACCTCGGCGCGATCGTGGCGACCGCACCGGGCGAGGTTCCGGTGCGCGTGGCCGACGTGGCCGACGTGCGCATCGGCAGCCTCACCCGCTACGGCGCCGTGACGCGTGACGGCGCCGAGGCGGTAGAGGGCATCGTGCTCGGCCTGCGCGGCGCGAACGCGCAACGCGTGATCGGCGGCGTGAAGGCGCGGCTGGCTGCGCTGGCGCCGACGCTGCCCGAAGGAACGACGATCGAATCCTTCTACGATCGCTCGGCGCTGGTCGACCGCGCAGTCGGCACGGTGAGCACCGCGCTTCTCGAGGCGATCGTGCTGGTGCTCGCGCTGCTGCTCGCCTTTCTCGGCAATCTGCGCGCCGCATTCGTCGTCGCACTGACGCTGCCGCTCGCTGCGCTCGGCACCTTCGTGCTGATGCGCTACACCGGGCTGTCGGCGAACCTGATGAGCCTGGGCGGGCTGGCGATTGCGATCGGGCTGCTCGTCGACGGCGCGGTAGTCGTCGTCGAGAACATCGAGAGCCGGCTGTCGGAGGGCGGCGCGCAGCAACACCTGCCGATGCTGCACGTCGTCTGGCGCGCGGTGCGCGAGGTCGCGGTGCCGGTGCTTTCGGGTGTGGCAATCATCGTAATCGTCTTCGTTCCGCTGCTGTCGCTGCAGGGGCTCGAGGGCAAGCTCTTCGTGCCGGTGGCGCTGTCGATCGTCTACGCGCTGTCCACCTCGCTCGTGCTCGCGCTCACGGCAATCCCGGTGCTCGCCTCGCTGCTGCTGCGCCGCCGCGATGCGCACGTGCCTTGGCTCGCACGCAGGCTCGACGCGGTGTACGTGCCGCTGCTCGGGTGGTCGCTGCAGCACGCGAAGCTCGTCGTCGCGGTCGCCGTCGCGCTGCTCTTCGCCGCGGGCGGCGCCTACACGCTGCTGGGCAAGAGCTTCATGCCGACGATGGACGAGGGCGACGTGATCATGCAACTCGAGAAGCTGCCGTCGATCAGTCTCGCACAGACGATCGCCGTCGACGTGCGCGTGCAGCGAGCGATCCTCGCGCAGGTGCCCGAGGTGCGCAGCATCGTGGCGCGCTCGGGTTCGGACGAACTGGGTCTGGATCCGATGGGGCTGAACGAGAGCGACGGCTTTCTCGTGCTGAAGCCGATCGGCGAATGGCGCGTGCCCGACAAGACCTGGCTGGTCGACGAACTGCGCAAGGTCGCCGCTCGTTTCCCCGGACTGGAGGCGTCGTTCACGCAGCCGATCGAGATGCGCATCTCGGAGATGCTCACCGGCGTGCGGGGCGACGTGGCGATCAAGGTGTTCGGCAGCGACCTCGCGGAGCTGGGCGCGATCGCCTCGCGCATCGAAACGCTGCTGAAGGGCATCCCTGGATCGGAAGACGTCTTCACCGCGCGCAACGAGGGTGTGCAGTACCTGCTCGTGCGCATCGACCGGCTCGCCGCCGGGCGCCTGGGCCTGTCGGTCGACGAACTGCAGGAGAGCCTGCGCGCGCTGATCGAGGGACAACCGGCCGGCGCGGTGATGGAGGCCGGATGGCGCGTGCCGATCCTGTTGCGCGCGGGCGAGGATGTGCGCGCCGGCGCGAACCGTTTCGGCGACCTGCGCGTCGCGCTGCCGGGCGGCGGCGCGGTACCGGTTTCGGCGGTGGCGCGCATCGAGCGCGTCGACGGGCCGGTGAAGATCGAACGCGAGAACGCAGCGCGCTACGTGACGGTCCGCACGAACGTGCGCGGGCGGGATCTCGTCGGCTTCGTCGACGAGGCGAAGGCCCGCATCGCATCGGGAGTGCCGGCAGGCTATCGCGTCGAATGGAGCGGGCAGTTCGAGAACCAGCAGCGTGCGGCGGCACGCCTGGCGATCGTCGTTCCGGTCGCGCTGCTGCTGATCTTCCTGCTGCTGTTCTCGACTTTCGCCTCGGTGCGGCAGGCGGCGCTCGTGCTCGCCAACGTGCCCTTCGCGATGGTGGGCGGCGTCTTCGCGCTGCTGGCCGCGGGCGAGTACCTGTCGGTGCCCGCGTCGGTGGGCTTCATCGCGCTGCTTGGCATCGCCGTGCTCAACGGCGTGGTGCTGGTCGCGCACTTCAACCAGCTGCTCGAGCAGGGCATGTCGATCGACCGCGTCGTCGTCGAGGGCGCACGCCGTCGGTTGCGCCCGGTGCTGATGACGGCGTCGATCGCCGCCTTCGGGCTCGTGCCGCTGCTGTTCGCGACGGGTCCCGGCTCGGAGATCCAGCGTCCGTTGGCGATCGTCGTCATCGGCGGGCTGGCGACGTCGACGCTGCTCACGCTGCTGCTCTTTCCGATCCTGTTCCGTCAGTTCGGGGTCGAAGGCCCGGCGCTGGCGCGCGCGCGGGAGCGCGTGCGGGAAGCGCACCCGCCGCAATGGAGTGCCGATCCTGTCGTCGAGCAGGCACACGGGGAGACGCGCGAATGACGGAACGAGCCAAAGGCAGTGCGGGCACTGCGGCGCTTCCCCGCGTTCTCCTGACCCTGGTCGCGCCCGCCGCGCTCGAGGAAGCGCTCGCCGACCTCCTGCTCGAGGCGCCCGAACTCGCCGACGGCTTTACCTCGAGCGCGGCCTCGGGTCACGGCGCCGGCTTGCGCTTCGAGGCGGCGAGCGAGCGGGTGCGGGGGCGAGGACGACGCGTGCGCTTCGAGATCGCGATCGAACACAGGGGCGCCGACGCGTTGCTCGAACGGCTGCAGGCGGCGCTCCGCGACGCCAACCTCTATTACTGGATCTGTCCGATGCTCGAATGCGGAATCCTGGGCGGTCGCGCCGGGAAAGGCGCGCGGCCGTGAATCGACCATTCCTCGGCGCCCTTCTCGCAGTTGCCGTTCTCAGCGACGCGTTCCCGGTCGTACGCGCTGAAACCAGCGAGTATCCGGCCGAGTTGCCGCCTCCCGCTCGCGTGCGTGCGGCGATCGCCGACGCGCCCGAGGTGAGCGAGGCCGCATCGCTCGTCGAGGCGGCGCAGGCGGAGCGGCGTCGGCTGGCCGTCGGGCCACACGAGTGGACGACCAGTGCGCAGTACCAGCGTCGGCGCGTGCGCGAGGTCGGAACATCCGAGCGGTTCAACGAATGGAGCGTAGCGCTCGAGCGCGGAATCCGCCTGCCCGGCAAGGCGGAACTGGATCGGCGTCTCGGTGCCGAGCGCATCGACGAAGCCGGACTCGCGCTTGCCGACGCGCAGCACGAATCGTCGCGGCGCCTGCTCGCCCGCTGGTATGGGTACCTGCGCGGACGTGAGAGTGCGCAGTTTCTCGAGCGCCAGGCCCAACTCGCCGCGCGGGAGGCACAGGCGGTGTCGCGGCGACGTCAGCTCGGCGACGCATCGAGACTTGACGAGGTGCAGGCGGCCGCGGAGGCCGAGCAGGTCGAGGCTGCGCGTCGCGTGGCGATCGACCAGGCCGAGCGCGCGCGCATCGCGCTGGTTCGCGAGTTCCCCCTCATGGAGGGCATGGCGTCGCCCGAAACCTTGCCGGACCCGCCGGAGCTGGTCGAGGATCCCGCATCGCTCGCGCGCAGCGCGCTGGAAGAAGATCACGGCTTGCGCCTGGCGAGGGCGACCGCGCAGCTCGCGCAGACCGAGGCGCGGCGAGCGCTGGCCGATCGTCGTCCCGATCCCACCGTGGGCGTGCAGTACGCCACCGAACGCAATGCCGACGAGCGCATTCTCGGCGTGTTCGTCTCGATTCCCTTCGGAGGCGACGCGCGGCGCGCGGCGGCTGACGCCAGCGTTGCGCGCGCCTCCGCGCTCGAGCGACGCGCCGAGGCGCGGCGTCGGCAGATCGACGCGCAGGTCGCCGAACTGGTCGCTACGGCGCGTTCGGGCGTTGCGCGGTGGCAGGCCGCGCAACGGGGAGCCGAGCTGCAGGCGCAGGCGGCCGGGCGCATTGCGCGCGCACGGGAGCTGGGTGAAACCGGTCTGGCGGAGGTCCTGCGTGCGCGGCGGCTGGCGCTCGATGCGGCGCTGCGCGCAGTGAACGTGCGCGTGGATGCGCTCGAGAGCCGTGCGCGACTGCTGCTCGATGTACACCAGATCTGGGATTTCGAATCCGGGCCGTGACGCGCCGTTCCCTTGCATCCTCGAATCCGGACACGATCCGATGCGAAATCTGAAGCGCGCGTTCTGGGCGTTGATCGCGCTGCCCGTTCTGCTGTGGCTCGTCTTCGAGCCTGCCGTGTTCCGCCCGGGCACGTTCTTCGCGCTGCGCGGTTCGATGATGCAGCTGACGGGCGTCGTCGCGATTGCGTGCATGAGCGTTGCCATGGTGCTCGCGCTGCGGCCGCGCTGGCCCGAGGCAAGACTGGGTGGTCTCGACAAGATGTACCGGATGCATAAGTGGCTCGGCATCGCCTCGCTCGTCGCCGCGGTCCTGCACTGGCTCTGGGCACAAGCTCCGAAGTGGGCGGTCGGCTGGGGCTGGATCGAGCGCCCGACGCGCGGCGCAAGGCCCGCGCCCGAGAATTCGTTGGCCGCTTTCCTGTCCGATCAGCGCGGTACCGCCGAGAGCTGGGGCGAATGGGCTTTTTACGGCTTCGTCGTGCTGATCGCGCTCGCGCTGATCCCGCGCTTTCCGTACAAGTGGTTCTACAAGTCTCATCGCCTGCTCGCCGTCGCCTGGCTCGTCCTCGTTTTTCACACCGTCGTGCTGATGCGCTTCCATTACTGGACGACGCCGATCGGGTGGCTGGTCGCGCTGTTGCTCGTCTACGGAACCTGGGCCGCCGTCGTGGTGCTGATGAGGCGAGTGGGTGCGACGCGGCAGGTGCCGGGGACGATCACGTCGCTGCGCTACTACCCTGGAGTGAAGGCGCTCGAGATCGAAGCCGAGCTGCGCGGCTGGCCCGGACACCGGCCGGGGCAATTCGCTTTCGCCACCTCCGATATCACCGAAGGCGCACATCCGTACACGATCGCATCGAGCTGGCGCGATGGGAGCAGCGCAATCACCTTCGTCGCCAAGGAACTGGGCGACCATACCAGCCGGTTGCGGGAGAAGCTGCACGTCGGCCAGGCGCTGAAGATCGAGGGTCCGTACGGCTGTTTTACCTTCGACGACGATTGCCCTCGCCAGATCTGGATCGCAGGCGGCATCGGCATCACGCCCTTCATCGGGCGGATGCAGCAGATGGCCTCGCAGAAGGAGGCACGTGCCTGGCCCGTGGACCAGAAGGTCGACCTCTTCCACGCGACTGCCGACGTCGACGAGGATGCGCTCGACCGCCTCGCGGCGGATGCCCGGTCTGCCGACGTGCGGCTGCATGTGCTGATCGACGCGCGCGACGGTCTGCTCACTGGCGAACGCATCCGCGCCGCGGTTCCCGATTGGCGCGAAGCGAGCGTCTGGTTTTGCGGGCCGTCCGGCTTCGGCGAGGCGATCACACAAGACCTGGCAAGGCACGGCTTTCCGGTCGAGAAGCGCTTCCACCAGGAATTGTTCGCGATGCGGTAGCCAATGGTGGCGACGCACGTCGTGCGCGAGCCTCCGCACGGCGGGAACTTTTCGGCGCCTCGTCCGTTGCAATGACTGGCGAGGCGCACCGGGCGCCGGAGGCACGGGGATACGTGCGTTGAATACCGACGACGCCGGCTTGGCGGCGCGCGCGCGCAATGGGGAATCGAAGGCATTCGCAGAACTGGTGTCGCGGCATCAGGATCGTGTCTTTCGCTTCGTGCTGCGGATGACCGGATCGCGCGAGGAGGCGATGGACATCACGCAGGAGACGTTCATGAAGGCGTGGCAGGCGATGCCGCGCTGGCGGGCGGAGGCGCAGTTCGGCACCTGGCTGCTGCAGATCGCCCGCAATGGAACGCTCGACCTGTTGCGGCGCGATGCGGTCGTCGGCTTCGAGGCGCTCGACGACGAGTTTCCGGCTGCCGATCCGATGCCGGGCCCCGAAGAACGCGTCGATGCCCGACGGCGCCTCGAGTCGCTCGACGCGGCGTTGCGATCACTGGCCGTCGAGCACCGGGAGGTGCTGCTGCTGCGCGAGGTCGAGGGCCTGTCCTACGACGAGATCGCCGAAACGCTCGGCGTTGCCGGGGGGACGGTGAAGTCGCGGATCGCGCGCGCGCGAGCCTCGCTGCTCGAACGTTTGGTATCCGCCACCGGAGAACAGGGATGACCACGAACTGCCCCGGTATCGAAATGCTGTCGGTTTGGGCCGACGACGAGCTTTCCCCCGAGCCTCGCGCCGCGATCGACGCGCATCTCGTCTCCTGCGAGCGTTGCCGAACGTGGCTCGCCGAGTTGCGCGTGGCGCAGACGAGCCTGCGTGCACTTGCCGACGAATCGCTCGGCTTCGACCTTTCGCAGGTCGTGCGTGGACGCATCGATTCGCTGCCCCGGCCTGCCGGTCCGACGCAGCCGCGCGGGAGGTCCCGCTGGTGCTGGCTCGTGCCGGCCGGACTGGGGGCAGCGGCTTCGCTGGCACTCGGGTTGGCGATGGGCCTTGCGCTCACCGTTCCGGCGTCCGTGCCCCGGCCGGTGGCCGGTACGCTCGAAGTATTCGCCCCGGTGGCGCCGGGCGGTCTTTGTGCGGGGGCGGGCTCGTGCCGCCGGTCTGTGGAAGCGTTCCGATGAGCCGCATCATGCTGATGCGCGTCGCGCTCGCGCTCTCTCTGCTCGTGAACCTTGGTGGACTCGGCGCTATCGGCTGGCGTACGCTGCAGCCGGGCGCAGCCGGGCACGCAGTGGATTTTCCCGGTCTGGCGCGCTATCTCGGTCTCGACGAGGCGCAGCGACGCAACTGGTCCGAAGCCGAGGCCGGATTCCTCGAGCGTTTTCGCGCGGGCGCGCGGCAGATCCACGCGCGACGCGATCGGCTGATCGATGCGATCTTCGCGCCGACCCCCGACATGCAGGCAATCGAAGCCGAGCGCGCGGCGATCGCGCAGTTGCAGGACGAGCAGCAGAAGCTCGTCATCGAGCAACTGCTGCGTGAGCGCCAGCTTCTCGACGTCGACCAGCGCGCACGCCTGCGCGAACTGCTGCGGCAGCAGCCGATCGGACCGGCGCGTGTGGAGGAACTGCACCAGGACCGCTGAGGATTGTGCGTTTCGTGGGAACCGCGCGGGGAACTTTCACGCTCGCGCTTCGTTCCAGTTGCGAGAGCCGCGAACGACGCGCCCCTCGGTGCGGGGCGGCCTCGCAACCCGAAACGGAGGATTTCCATGAAGCGCAATTTCCTGCATCTGCTCGCCGGCATCGCAATCGCGGCCGGCTCTTCCTCGCTCGCGCTGGCTGCGCAGGGCGGTCATGATCAAGCTCGCGAACGTGCCGGAACGCATACGCACGACGATTCGCATGCCCACGCGAGCGACGCGCATGCGCTGAGACTGGACAACGGACGCAAGTGGACGAGCGACGACGCGCTGCGCTCCAGCATGTCTCGCATCGCGAGCGCGGTCGATTCGAAGCTTCCGGCAGTGCATGCAGGCGAGATGAGCGCGGCCCAATACGATTCGCTCGGCCGCGAGATCGATACGCAGGTCGCCAATATCGTGCAGAACTGCAAGCTCGAACCGGCCGCCGACGACGTGCTGCATGCGATCCTCGCAACGATGATGGAAGGCAATGAGGCGCTGCAGGGCGGGAAGGAAAAAGCAAAGCGCAGCGCCGGCGTCGTCCAGGTCGTGAAGGCGCTCGAGCAGTACGGCGAGTACTTCGAGCATCCGGGCTTTGCGGCACCGAAGGTCGGGCACTGAACGAAAGAAATCAGCGATCAACCAGGATCGTGCGCATCTGTGCGATCTCCTCGCGCTGCGACCGCACGATCGCCCTGCTTGCTCTTCAGGTGCGTGCCGTTTCAAGGCGCAGGTCTGTCGGCAACAGAATGATGCGTTTTCCGTCGCGGAAAGCGTTCCACCGTCGAGAACGCATCATTTCGTTGCGCAGGTCACCTCAGTCGCGGGCCGCAAGGGCTACAGCGACGCCGAGATGCGCGTGGTGAGCGACTACATGTCGAGGTTCGACTCGCGCTGAAGCGCCGGCGACCGGGTGGCGGCGCGCCGCGTCCGGCGCGCCCTGCCGGTGCACATCCCGACCGACGCTTCAGGCCGGACGCACGCTATCGTGCGGCCACCGGCGCGCGATGAAGCGGGCGATCGCGATCCCGGGTGCCGCGAACACGGCGAGCAGCGCCATTCCGAGCGGCCACAGGTTTCCCACCTCGCCGGCGCGAATGAACATCGCCAGCAGCTGTGATTCGAACAGGACGAGCACCCACAGCCAGCACCGGCGCGGAAAGAAGCGGCCGAAGGCGGCCGACGCCGCCAGAGCGAGCGGGTAGGCCACCCACCAGTAGAACGACGCATCCCATGCCTCGCGCGCGCCGCTGACGGCCGAGGCGAGGAACCACAGCGCCATCCCGCAGGCTGCTGCGAGGATCGCGGGCATCAACGTTCGTCCTCCGCGTATACCGGTTGCCGCAGCGGCCTGCGGGTGCGTCCCAGCAGCTGTTGCATCGCCGCCGCGCGCTCCTGCGGTTGCGGTGCCTGCAGCCATTCGATGCGCTCGCCGACCAGCGTGGCGACCGGCACGCCGTCGCGGTAGAGCACGCGCGCGCCGCTCACGCGCGGCACGCGCGCGCCGGGCAGCACGCTGCCGAGCAGGTTCGCCGGATCGGAGGCCGACAGGCGGATCCACTCGGGCTCGGCGGGCGTCGCGCGGCGCGCATGCCGCAGCGGCGCGATCGCCTCGGGCAGCGCGAACTGCTCTCCCGAGATGCCGGCGACGAAGCGGCCGCCGCGGATCTCGCCGCGCGCTTCGAGCCGATGGTAGACGCGCACCAGCTCGCGCCACGGCGGCAGCCACTGCGCCTCGCGCTCGAGCAGTCGCCAGAAGACGACGCCGTAGCGGCGCAGCAGCGTGCGCGCGACGTGCTCGACGTCTTCGGGAGTGCGCGCTTCGGCATCGTCGCGGGCGACGAGCGTCCAGCGACCGGCATCCTCGATGCCGGACAGCGACGCGTTCCGGCGTCCGCGCCCGGCGGGCGTCCGCCGCGACGGCGCAACGAGCAGCGCACGAAGGCCGGCGTAGCTGTCGCAGCGAACGCGGCCGTGCGACACCAGTTCGCTGAGCGCGTCCTCCAGCTCGCTGCGCAGCAGGCGCGTGCCCTCGGCGATCTCGTCGAGGAACGATGCGCCGTGCGTCTCGAGGTGACGCAGCACGCGCTGCGCGCGCGCGCTGACGGCGGTATCGTCCTGCGCGGGCGGCGCAAGCCGCCTCCACCGCGGAACGCTCGCGCGCGGCAGCAGCAGCAGCGGCGTGGCGCGCAGCGACGCGCTCGCCGCAGCGCGGCCGTCGTCGGTCGCCGGCGGCCGCAGGCGCGCCCAGGCGACGCGTCCGGCGGTGCACAGTTCGTCGAGCCAGGTCATCTCGTAGTCGTCGACGCGCGCCGGGAGCAGTTCGCTTTCCCACGCCACGGCCGGCGCCTCGAAGCCCTCGAGCTGCGCGACGATCGCCGCCAGCGCCTGCGGGCCGCTCACGCGGGTTGCCGAAGCAACGTGCTGCCAGCCGAACAGGAAACGCGCGAAGTCGCGCGGCTCGACCGGCTCGATCTCGCGCCGCAGCCGCTGCAGCGTCGATCGGTGGATGCGGGCGAGCAGGTGACGCTCGCACCACTGCTCGGGCCCGGCGCCGGGCACGAAGCGGCCGCGCAGCACGCTGCCTTCGTTCTGCAGCGCTTCGAGCGCGGACTCGGCTTCGCCGTGCGGCAGACCGACGGGCGAAGCCAGCTCCTCGCAGCTCAGCGGTCCGTAGGCGCCGAGCCGGCCGCGGACCAGCTCGCGCAGCGCGTCCTCGCGCGTCCACCGTCGCTCTTCGCATTCGGCCGGCGCCTCGATCGGCGGGCGCAGCATGGCTTCGGGGAACACCGCGCGCGCCGCCGGCAGGCGCTCGGCGGCGACCCAGAGAGTGCGCGTGCCGTCCGCGCTCGCGACGACGAGCCGCGTCGCGCGCCGCGCGGCGACGAGCTCGTCGAGCCAGCACTGCCATTCGGGTTCGCGTCGCGTCTCCTCTTCGGTGAGTGCGACGACGTCGAGCAGCGCTTCGTGCAGCTCGTCGGCGCTGCGCGCCTGCGGCCAGGCTTCGCGTCGCACCGTCTCGATCGCTTCGGGATCGAGCCGGCCGAGGTCGTCGGCGCTCTCCGGGTCGACGTAGCGGCGGTCGCGCACGGCCTGCGTACGCCGCTCCTCGAGCGGCGCGTCGTCGAGGAACGCGTAGACGCGCGCGGCGATCGCCTCGCTGGCGAAGGGCGAGGGCTCGACGACGTCGCGCGCGAGCACTTGGATGCGGCCGCTCTCGATCGCGCGCAGCAATCGCAGCCAGCCGGGGGCGTCCATCGCGTCGTTCAGGCAGTCGTGCAGCGTCTGCGCGACCAGCGGATGGTCGGGCACCTCGCGTTCGCCGACCAGATTCTCCGCGCACGCGACCTGGTCCGGGAACACCGCCGCGAGCAGGTCTTCCGACTTCATCCGCTGCAGCTGGGGCGCGACCTTGCGACCGCCGGCGAAGCGCGGCAGCGCGAGCGCGGTCGTCGCGTTCCAGCGCCAGCGCGCGCCGAACATCGGCGCCGCGAGCAGCGCCTGCACGAGCACGTCGAGCGCCGTTTCCGAATGGAGATAGCGGGCGACGTCGGCGAGCGCGAAGCTGTGGCGGGTGGACAGCGACAGCACGATCGCGTCTTCCGTGGCCGCCGCCTGCAGCTCGAAGTCGAACTTTCGGCAGAAGCGCTTGCGCAGCGCCAGGCCCCAGGCGCGATTGATCCGGCTGCCGAAAGGCGAATGCACGACGAGCTGCGCACCGCCCGATTCGTCGGGGAAGCGCTCGATGACGATGCGCCGCTGCGTGGGCAATGCGCCGAGCCCGACGCGCGTGCGATGCAGGTAGTCGACGATCTGCAATGCGGCCGCGTCGTCCAGGCCGACGCGCGAGACGAGCCAGTCGCGCGCGGCGTCGCGGCCGCGCCCGGCATCGGCCGCAAGCCGCCGCTCGACTTCCGCGCGCAGTCGCGACACGCCCGCCGACAGCTCGTCGCTGCGCCCCGGCGCCTCGCCCAGCCAGAACGGAATGCTCGGCGGCGCGCCCTTCGCATCCTCGACGCGCACGCGTCCCGGCTCGATGCGCAGGATCCGGTAGCTGGTGTTGCCGAGCTGGAAGACGTCTCCGGCCAGGCTCTCGACGGCGAAGTCCTCGTTGACGGTGCCGACCATCAGCGCTTCGGGCTCGAGCACGACGGTGTAGTCGCCGGTGTCGGGAATCGTGCCGCCCGAAGTGAGCGCGGTCAGGCGTGCGCCGCGGCGCGGGCGCAGGCGGCCGTGGACCGCATCGCGATGCAGCCACGCCGAACGCGGACCCTGGCGCGTCGTGAAGCCTTCGGCGAGCATGCGCACGACCGCCGCGAAGTCTTCTCGCGCGAGCTTCGCGTACGGCCAGGCGCGGCGCACGAGCGAGTGGAGCTCGCCTTCGTCGCATTCGCCGCACGATGCGACTTCGGCGACGATCTGCTGCGCGAGCACGTCGAGCGGCGCGATCGGCACGCGCAGCGCGTCCAGCTCGCCGCGGCGCACGCAGTCGAGCAGCGCCGCGCATTCGACCAGCTCGTCGCGCGTTCCGGGGAACAGGCGCGCCTTCGGCGTGCCGCCCACCGAATGACCCGAGCGGCCGGCGCGCTGCAGGAAGGTGGAGATCGAGCGCGGCGAGCCGATCTGGCAGACGAGGTCCACGTCGCCGATGTCCAGCCCCAGCTCGAGCGACGCGGTGGCGACCAGCAGCTGCAGCTCGCCGCGCTTCAGCCGCTGCTCGGCGTCCAGGCGCGTCTCGCGCGCAAGGCTGCCGTGGTGCGCGGCGACGCGCTCGTCGCCCAGCCGCTCGGCGAGATGCCGCGCGGTGCGCTCGGCCATCCGGCGCGTGTTGACGAAGACGAGCGTCGCGCGGTGCGCGACGGCCAGCGCGGCGAGCTGGTCGTAGACCTGCTCCCACTGGTCGTTCGACATCACCGCCGACAACGGCGTGGGCGGGACGACGAGCGCGAGATCGCGTTGCCGGGCGTAGCCGATGTCGACGATCGCGCAGTCGGCGCGGCCTTCGCGGACCGCCTGCGCGCCGACGAGGAAGCGCGCGACCTCGTCGATCGGCTTCTGCGTCGCCGACAGTCCGATGCGCACGGGCCGCTCGCCCCCCGCTTCGCCTACGAGCTTCTCGAGGCGCTCGAGCGAGAGCGCCAGATGGCTGCCGCGCTTCGAGGCCGCGACCGAATGGATCTCGTCGACGATCACCGTGCGCGCCGTGCGCAGCATCTCCCGGCCGCCGTCGGAGCCGAGCAGCACGTACAGCGACTCGGGCGTCGTGACGAGCAGGTGCGGCGGCTTGCGGCGCGCGAGCGCGCGCTCGCGCTGCGGCGTGTCGCCGGTACGCACCGCGCTGCGGATCGCGACGTCGGGCAGTCCGAGCGACTGCAGCTCCGCGCGGATGCCCGCGAGCGGCGCGTCGAGATTGACGTGGATGTCGTTCGACAGCGCCTTCAGCGGCGAGACGTAGACGACCGAGGTCTCGTCGGCCAGGCCCTCGTCGCCCAGCCCCCGGCGCACGAGCGAGTCGATCGCCACGAGGAACGCGGTGAGCGTCTTGCCGGAGCCGGTAGGCGCGGCGACCAGCGTGTCGCGCCCGGCGGCGATCGCCGGCCAGGCGGCGCGCTGCGCGTCGGTGGGGCCGCCCGGAAAGGCGTGCGCGAACCAGCGGGCGACGGCGGGATGCAGCGAATCCATCGCGCTATCTTGACGGAAGGAGCGCGAAAGCACGCCTCGCACCGTCGCTGCGCGAAAGCTCCCCATCGGTCGGGGAGCGCGCCGTGCCGGAGAGGCGGATGCCGCGCAATAGAATGCGGCGGGGGCCGCGGCAACCGGTGCGGCCGATGCCATGGGAGCCGAGCATGAACGCCGCTGGTTCGAACGCCGCCGCCGGGACGAGCGTCGAGGAAACGCTGGCGCGCTGGCGCGCCGACGAGGCGCGCGTGCGCGCCAGCA
The DNA here is from genome assembly GCA_003576795.1 of Burkholderiales bacterium. Classification (GTDB taxonomy): domain Bacteria; phylum Pseudomonadota; class Gammaproteobacteria; order Burkholderiales; family Burkholderiaceae_E; genus Zeimonas. The sequence continues at coordinate 3,037 of QEVN01000012.1, read as the reverse complement.
TCCGCGAGTTCGGCGTGGCGCGTCCCGAGCAGGTTGCCGGCCTGTCGGGGCTGCAGGTCTTCGAGGCGATGTTCGACGGCCGCATCCCGGCGCCGCCGATCGGCGACACCCTCGGTTTCGTTCCCGTGCACATCGAGCACGGCTACGCGGTGTTCCAGGGCGCGCCGAAGTTCGCGCACTACAACCCGCTCGGCACGGTGCACGGCGGCTGGTTCGCCACGCTGCTCGATTCCGCCGTCGCCTGCGCCGTGCACGCGACGCTGCCGGTCGGCAAGGCCTACACGACGGTCGAGCTGAAGACGAACATCGTGCGCGCGCTCACCGAGCGCGTTCCGCTGGTGCGAGCCGAAGGGCGCGTGGTGCACGCGGGCAACCAGCTCGCCACCGCCGAGGGTCGGCTCTTCGGGCCGGACGGGCGGCTGTATGCGCACGCATCGACCACCTGCCTGGTGTTCGATGCGCGCACGCGCTAGAGGTAGCCGCCGAAGCGCGGCTCGTCGCCCCAGCCGTCGTTGCGCCCGTCCACGCGGGTGATCGGGATGCGCGACAGCGTCTCGTCGTCGACGTCCTCGAGGCAGCCGAGATTCACGCCGTACATCTTCCCGATCGGTGTTTCGTTGCCGACGCCGAAGGGGCGCACGCCGCACCGGCGGCAGAAGTAGTGGACGTTGCTGTGCGTGTTGAAGCGGTACTCGGTCAGCTCGGATTCGCCCGACAGGAGCCGGAAGCCCTCCGGGCGCGCCACGGCCGGCCAGAAGCGCGTGCGCCGGCAGATCGAGCAGTTGCAGCGATACGAGCTTTCTTCGAGGTCGAGGTCGGCCTCGAAGGCGACGGCTCCGCAATGGCAGCTTCCCCGATACGTTCTGCGCATCGTCGATTCCTCCGCGAGACTCACACGTTGAAGCGGAAGTGCATGACGTCCCCGTCGCGCACGACGTAGTCCTTGCCTTCCAGCCGCATCTTCCCCTTCTCCTTCGCGCCCGCCTCGCCGCCGCAGGCGACGAAATCGTCGTAGGCGATGGTCTCGGCGCGAATGAAGCCGCGTTCGAAATCGGTGTGGATCACCGCCGCCGCCTGTGGCGCGGTGGCGCCCACACGCACCGTCCACGCGCGTACTTCCTTGACGCCGGCGGTGAAATACGTCTGCAGCCCGAGCAGCGTGAACGCGGCGCGGATGACGCGGTCCAGCCCCGGTTCGTTCATCCCCATGTCGGCGAGGAACACCGCCTTGTCCTCGTCGGGCATGTCGGCGATCTCGGCTTCGATCGCCGCGCACACCGGCACGACGACCGATTTCTCCGCCTCGGCGCGCGCTCGCACGGCATCGATGTGCGGATTGTTCTCGAAGCCGTCCTCGCGCACGTTGGCGATGTACATCGTCGGCTTGGCCGTGAGGAGGAACAGCGGTCGGATCAGCGCCTTCTCCTCTTCGTAGAGGTCGAGCGAGCGCACCGGTTCGGCCTGGTCGAGCGCGGCGCGGCATTTCTCGAGCACGGCGACCAGGCGCGCCGCCTCCTTGTCGCCGCCGGCGCGCGCGACCTTCGAATATCGCGCGAGCGCCTTGTCGACGGTGGCGAGATCGGCCAGCGCGAGCTCGGTGTCGATGATCTCGATGTCGTGCAGCGGATCGATGCGGCCGCTCACGTGCACGACGTTCGGATCCTCGAAGCAGCGCACGACGTGCGCGATCGCGTCGGTCTCGCGGATGTGCGCGAGGAACTGGTTGCCCAGGCCCTCGCCCTTCGACGCGCCTTCGACGAGGCCGGCGATGTCGACGAACTCCATCACCGCGGGCACGGTGCGCTGCGGCTTCACGATGTCCGACAGCACGGCCAGGCGCGGGTCGGGCACCTCGACGATGCCGACGTTCGGCTCGATCGTGCAGAACGGGTAGTTCTCGGCTGCGATGCCGGCCTTGGTCAGCGCGTTGAAGAGCGTCGATTTGCCGACGTTCGGCAGGCCGACGATGCCGCAGCGAAGGCTCATGCGGAAGATCCTCGAGGTGTCGGGAGAAGCGCGCGGAGAGCGTTTCGACGCGCCTGGCGCGGCGGGGGGCCGCGCCGAACGGGGGTGCAAGCCGCATCGCGACCCTGTCGCGGCGCGCCCGCCATTCTAACCGGCAGGCCGTGCGTGCCCGATCGGGGCACGCGTCGCGCTCCCGATTTGCATTGCCGGCGGTCGCTGCCTACGCTGTGCGTCCATGCCCCCCACGCTCGACGGAAAACTCGTCGTCGCGATCTCCTCGCGCGCCGTCTTCGATTTCGAGGAGGAGAACCTCGTCTTCGAGCGCGACGACGACGCCGCGTACAGGGCGCTGCAGCGAGAGCGGCTCGACGAATGCGCGCGCCCCGGCGTCGCCGGTGCGCTGGTGCGCAAGCTGCTGCGCTTCGACCCGCCCGACCGCCCGGAGTCGCAGCGCCGCATCGAGGTCGTCGTGGTCTCGCGCAACGATCCGGTGAGCGGCCTGCGCGTGTTCCGTTCGGCGCGCCAGGCCGGGCTGCGGCTCGAGCGCGGCGTCTTCACGCGGGGCAGGGCGCCGTGGCGCTACCTGACTCCGCTGAAGGCGAACCTCTTCCTGTCGGCCAATGCCGACGACGTCGCCGCCGCGCTGGCGGCCGGCATTCCGGCGGCGCGCGTGTTTCCGCAGTCGGTGCTCGCTTCCGAATCGCACCCCGACGAGATCCGCATCGCCTTCGACGGCGACGCCGTGCTGTTCTCCGACGAGTCGGAACGCGTGTTCCAGCAGGGCGGCCTCGAGGCCTTCCATCGTCACGAGGCCGAGCGCGCCACGCTGCCGCTGCCGCCGGGCCCGTTCAAGCCGCTGCTCGAGGCGCTGCACCGGTTGCAGCACGAGGACGCGCCCTCCGAGAGCGAGCGAGGGCTGCTCGCACCGGATCGCGCGCCGGTGGGGATCCGCACGGCGCTCGTCACTGCGCGCAGCGCGCCGGCACACGAGCGCGCGATCCGCACGCTGATGGACTGGGGCATCGAGGTCGACGAGGCGATGTTCCTCGGTGGCCTCGAGAAGGGGCCGTTC
>QEVN01000190.1 GCA_003576795.1 Burkholderiales bacterium | reverse complement strand
GCCTGCACCGCGTCGTCCACGTAGGTGAACACCACCGGCACGACGAGCAGGCTGAGGAAGGTCGACGTGATCAGCCCGCCGATGACGACGATCGCCATCGGCGAGCGGAAGCTCGGATCCACGCCCCAGCCGATCGCGATCGGCGTCATGCCCGCGCCCATCGCCACGGTCGTCATCACGATCGGACGCGCACGCTTGTGGCAGGCGTCGAGCAGCGCATCGAGCCGTGCCAGGCCGCGATCGCGCCGCGCCATGATCGCGTACTCGACCAGCAGGATCGAGTTCTTCGTGGCGATTCCCATCAGCATGATCAGCCCGATCATCGACGGCATCGAGATCGCCAGGCGGGCGATCCACAGCGCGAGGAAGGCGCCCGGCACCGACAGCACGAGCGCGACGAGGATCGTGACGGGCTGCACGAAATCGCGGAACAGCAGCACGAGCACGACGTAGATGCACAGCACGCCGGTGAGCATCGCGATCCCGAAGCTGCGCCCGAGTTCGGCCATCGCCTCCGCGTCGCCGACCGTGCGCTGCAGGATTCCCGGCGGCAGCTCGCGCAGGCTGGGCAGCGCGAGCGCCTTCTTCTCGATGTCGCCGAGCGGCTGGCCGTTCAGCTCGATGCGGAAGTTGATGTTGCGCAGGCGATCGTAGCGATCGATCTGCGCGGGGCCGCTGCCGATCGAGACGTCGGCGACGTTGTCGAGCGCGACCGGCCCGCGCGCGCCGGGCACCGCCAGGCGCGAGATCAGCGCGAGATCCTCGCGCGCAGCCGGATCGAGCCGCACGACGATCGGCACCTGGCGCTGCGAGAGGTTCAGCTTGGCCAGCCCCTGGTCGTAGTCGCCGGCAGTGGCGATGCGCAGCGTGTCGGCGATGGCCGCCGAGGTCACGCCGAGATCGGCGGCCCGCTGGAAGTCGGGACGCACGATCACTTCCGGTCTGGCGAGGCTCGAGGTCGAAACGACGTTGCCGATACCGGGCAGCGTGCGCAACTCCCGCTCGACCCGCGCCGCGTGGCGCGCGAGCGCGTCGCCGTCCTCGCTGGCCAGCACGAGCACGTACTTCTCGCTCGAGCCGCTCAGGCCCACCTCGATGCGCGCGCCGGGCACGGCGGTCAACGCCCGGCGCAACCCGTCCTCGATCTCCTGCTTGCTCGTGCCGCGGCGTTCCTCGCGCGGCGTGAGGTCGAGCGTCAGCGTCGCCTTGCGGACCTCGGCGACGCCCTGCGGGACGAACGGATCGCCCCCGGCCGAGCCGCCGCCCACCGCGGTGTAGACGCGCTCGACGTGCGCGTTGCGCCGCACGAGCGCGCGCGCCTGCTCGGCGGCGGCCAGCGTCTGCTCGAAGGTGCTGCCCGGGGGCAGCTCGATGTGCACCTGCGTCTGCGACAGGTCGTCGGGCGGCATGAAGCCGGTGGGCAACAGCGGAACGAGCAGCAGCGCCCCGGCGAAGAACACCGCCGCGGCGATCGTCGTGACCGCGCGGTGCCGCAGGCTCCAGCGCGCGGCCTGCAGGTAGGCGCGCATGATGCGGCCGTCCTCGTGCGGCACGTCGGGCTTCAGCACGTAGGCCGCCATCATCGGCGTGAGCATGCGCGCGACGACGAGCGAGGCGAACACCGCGAGCGACGCCGTCCAGCCGAACTGCACGAAGAAGCGTCCGGCGACGCCGCTCATGAACGCGGTCGGCAGGAACACCGCGATCAGCGTGAAGGTGGTCGCGATCACCGCGAGCCCGATCTCGTCGGCCGCTTCCATCGCCGCGCGATACGGCGTCTTGCCGCTGCGCAGGTGGCGCATGATGTTCTCGATCTCGACGATCGCGTCGTCGACGAGGATGCCGACGACGAGCGACAGCGACAGCAGCGTGACGACGTTGATCGAGAAGCCGAACAGGTACATGCCGGCGAAGGCCGGCACGATCGACAGCGGCAGCGCGGTGGCCGCGACGAAGGTCGCGCGCCAGTCGCGCAGGAAGAACCAGACGACGATCACCGCCAGCGCGGCGCCTTCGTAGAGCAGGCGCAGCGAGCCCTCGTAGTTGTCCTCGACCGGCGTGACGAAGTTCACCGCTTCGGCCACGCGCAGGTCCGGGTGCTCGGACTGCAGCGCGGCGAGCCGCGCGCGCACGCCCTCGGCGACCTCGACCTCGCCGGCGCCGCGACTGCGCGTGACCTCGAAGCCGACGACGGGCGCGCCGTCGAGCAGCGCCGTGGAGCGGCGTTCGGCGATGGTGTCGCGCACGCTGCCGACGTCGGCGAGCCGGATGCTGCGTCCGTCGGACAGCGGGATCGACATGCGCGCGAGCTCGTCGGCCGAGGCCACGGTGGCGATCGTCCGCACCGACTGCTCGGCGCTGCCGATGTCGGTGCGCCCGCCCGGAGCGTCCTGCTGGATGCGTCGCAGCTGCCGCGAGACGTCCGCCGCCGTGGCGCCCAGCGCCAGCATCCGGTGCGGATCGAGATCGACGGCGATCTCGCGCGTCACTCCGCCCACGCGCGCCACCGCGCCCACGCCGGGCACCGCGAGCAGCGCCTTGCTCACCGTGTTGTCGACGAACCAGGACAGCGCCTCGTCGTCCATCCGCCCGGAGGCGATCGTGTAGGTGAGGATCGGCAGCCCGGCGAGATCCATCCGCGTGATCACCGGATCGCGCAGATCGCCGGGAAGGTCGGCGCGCACGCGCGCGACCGCCGCACGCACGTCGTCCACCGCCTCCTGCACCGGCTTCTCGAGGTGGAACTCGACGGTGATCGTCGCCGCGCCGTCCTGCAAGCGCGTGTAGATGTGCTTGACGCCCTGCACCGTCGCGACGGAATTCTCGATCTTGCGCGCGACCTCGGTCTCGAGCTGCGCCGGACCGGCGCCCGGCAGCAATGCGCTCACCGTCACCGTCGGCAGGTCGATGTCCGGGAAGTTCTGCACCTTCATCGCGTGGAACGACAGGAGCCCCGCGACGCTGAGCAGCACGAAGAGCAGCACCGACGGCGTGGGATTGCGGATCGACCACGCCGAGACGTTCCAGCTCATGACGGCGCGCGATCCACGATGCGCACGAGGTCGCCGTCGACGAGGAAGCCGACGCCCGAGTCGACGACGCGCACGTCGTCGCCGGAGCCATCGAGGCCGTCGACGATCTCGACGCGATCGCCGACGCGGCGGCCGACCGACACCTTCCGCTGCTCGACCCTGTCGCCCGGGCCCACGCGGAACACGTAGGCGAAGCCGTCGCGCAGCGCGAGCGCCGACTGCGGAATCGTGCGCGCCGGCGATTCGCCGAGCGCGATCGTTCCGCGCGCGAACATTCCGGCGCGCGCCGAGCCGGGCTGCGGCAGGTCGACGTAGACGAGCCCCATGCGCGTCTGCGGATCGACGGTGGGCGCGACGACGCGCACGCGACCTTCGATCGTCGTGCCGTCGGCGCTCGCCAGCGTCGCGCGCAGGCCGGGCTTCACGCGGGGCAGCTCCGCGCCGGGGACTTCCGCCCGCCACTCGAGGCGTGCGCCGCGGATGAGACGGAAGAGCTCCGCGCCCGGCTGCACGATCGCCCCCATCGTCGCGCTGCGCGCCGAGACGATGCCGTCGTCCGGCGCGACGATGCGCGTATTCGACAGGCGCACCTCCTGCGCCTGCAGGCGCGCGCGCTGCGCCTCGACGCGAGCGCGCGCGGTCTGCGCGGCGGTGCGGTACTGCTCGATCTGCTGCGCGCTGATCGCGCCGCTGCGGTCGAGCCGCTGCGCGCGCTCGGCGTTGGCGTTCGCATCGGCGAGCGTCGCCTCGGCTTCGGCGAGCGCCGCACGGATCTCCGC
>QEVN01000189.1 GCA_003576795.1 Burkholderiales bacterium | reverse complement strand
GGTGTTCATGCAGTTCGACCGCGACGAGGCGGGCACGCTCACGCCGTTGCCGCATCCGTGCGTCGACACCGGCATGGGGCTCGAGCGCCTCGCGGCCGTGCTGCAGCACGTGCACAGCAACTACGAGATCGACCTGTTCCAGGATCTGATCCGCGCGGCCGCGCGCGAGACCGGCGCGCAGGCTCCGGACAGCCCGTCGCTGCGCGTCATCGCCGACCACATCCGCGCCTGCGCGTTCCTGATCGTCGACGGCATCATTCCGGGCAACGAGGGTCGCGGCTACGTGCTGCGCCGGATCGTGCGCCGTGCGCTGCGCCACGGCTACAAGCTCGGGCGGCGCGAGCCTTTCTTCCACAAGCTGGTCGCCGACCTCGATCGCGTGATGGGGGCTGCCTATCCCGAGCTGCGCGCGGCGCGCGTGCGCGTCGAGCAGGTGCTCGCGCAGGAAGAGGCGCGCTTCGGCGAGACGCTCGAGAACGGCATGGCGATCCTCGAGAGCGCGCTGGCGTCGAAGCCCGCGGTGCTCGACGGCGAGACGGCGTTCAAGCTCTACGACACCTACGGCTTCCCGCTCGATCTCACCGCCGACGTCTGCCGCGAGCGCGGCGTGGCGGTCGACGAGGCCGGCTTCGAGCAGGCGATGGAGCGCCAGCGCCGCCAGGCGCGCGCGGCGGGCAAGTTCCGCGCGGAAGCGGCGCTCGACTACGAGGGCGAGCGCACGGCCTTCCACGGCTACGAGCAGCTCGACATCGCCGACGCGCGCGTCGTCGCGCTGTACGTCGGCGGCACGTCGGTGACGAGGATCTCCGCCGGCGAGCGCGGCGTCGTCGTGCTCGACCGCACGCCGTTCTACGCGGAGTCGGGCGGGCAGGTGGGCGACGCCGGCGTGCTCGCCTCGAAGGACGGCTGCGTGCGCTTCGAGGTGGACGACACGCAGAAGGTGCGTGCGGAGGTGTTCGGCCATCACGGCACGCTCGTGGCCGGCACGCTCGCGATCGGCGATCGGCTCGACGCGACGGTCGACGCGGCCCGGCGGGCGAGCACGATGCGCAACCACTCGGCCACGCACCTGATGCACAAGGCACTGCGCGAGGTGCTCGGCTCGCACGTGCAGCAGCGCGGCTCGCTGGTCGATGCCGATCGCACGCGCTTCGACTTCGCGCACAACGCGCCGCTCGACGGCGCGCGTCATGCCCTTCGACGACGCGGTGCGCAGCGGCGCGATGGCGCTGTTCGGCGAGAAGTACGGCGACGAGGTCCGCGTGCTCGACATCGGCAGTTCGCGCGAGCTGTGCGGCGGCACGCACGTCTCGCGCACCGGCGACATCGGGCTGTTCAAGGTCGTCGCCGAGGGCGGTGTGGCCGCCGGCGTGCGCCGCATCGAGGCGATCACCGGCGAGAACGCGGTGGCCTGGGTGCAGGCGCTCGACGCGCGCACGAAGGAAGCGGCGTCGATGCTGAAGGCGGCGCCCGGGGAACTCGTGGCGCGCATCGGCCAGGCGCTCGATCATGCACGCGCGCTCGAGAAGGAGCTGGCGCGGCTGAAGTCGAAGCTCGCCAGCTCGCACGGCGAGGACCTGGCCGAGCAGGCCGTGGAGGTCGACGGCATCAAGGTGCTCGCGGCCACCCTCGACGGCGCCGACGCGAAGACGCTGCGCGAGACGATGGATCGGCTCAAGGACCGCCTGAAGAGCGCGGCGATCGTGCTCGCCGCGGTCGACGGCGCGAAGGTGAGCCTGATCGCCGGCGTCACGCCGAACGCCACGTCGAAGGTCAAGGCGGGCGAGCTGGTGAACTTCGTCGCGCAGCAGGTCGGCGGCAAGGGCGGCGGACGTCCCGAGATGGCGCAGGCGGGCGGCAGCGAGCCGGCGCGGCTGCCGGCGGCGCTCGCCGGCGTGCCCGACTGGGTGCGCGCGCGAGGCTGAACGTGTCGGCGAACCCGCGCGCGTTCGCGCACGAACTGCTGGGGCGCATCGAGGCGATCGCCGCGCTCGGGCCCCTGCCTGCGGTGGCCGCCGTGCATCTCCCGCTCGCCGCCGACGAGGGATCGCGCGAATCCGAGTTCTGCGGCGTGGAACTGGAAGACGGCTCGATCGGTCTTTCGTTCCTGCTGCTGGGCGACACCTTCGCGCGCCTGCGCGGTGACAGCCCGGCGCGTGCGCTGCGCGGCATGCCGGCGCTCGAGCTGGCGCGCGGCTATCTCGACGACGATCCGGTGCGTCGAACGCTCGGCTTCGCCGCCGTCAACGCGATCTCGCAGCGCTTCTTTCGCGAGGCCGGCTACGCGCTCGACACCGCCGCCGACTCGATCGGCTCGCTGGACCCGCAGCCGGGCGAGCGCATCGGCATGGTCGGACTGTTCGGGCCGCTGGTGCCGCGCATCGTCGAAGCCGGCGCCTCGCTCGTCGTGCTCGAGCTGCAGAGCCGCCTCGCCGGCGAACGCGACGGCTGGCGCGTGACGCTCGATCCGGCGGAGCTGGCCGGCTGCGAGAAAGTGCTGTCCACGACGACCGTGCTGCTGAACGACACGCTCGACGCGGTGCTCGCGTCGGCGTCCGCGGCGCGCTGGCTGGCGCTGCTCGGCCCGGGCGGCGGCTGCGTGCCCGACGATCTGTTCTCACGCGGCGTCACGCTGCTCGGCGGAACGACCATCGTCGACCGCGACGGCTTCGCCGACGCCGTCGCGCGCGGCGAGGCGTGGGGGCGCTACGCGCGGAAATACGTCGTCGCGCGCGACCGCTATCCGGGGTTCGAGCGGCTCGCGGCGCGGATCGCGTCGCGTTCGGCCAGGTAGGCGGATCGCAGCCGAACGGCCGCGCGATGCTGCATCCCGATTACCGCTTCTGTCCGCGCTGCGCGCAGCCGCTCGCCGTCGACACGGTCGGCGGGCGCGAGCGCAGCCTCTGTCGCGATTGCGGCTTCACCCACTGGAACAATCCGGCGCCGGTCGTCGCCGGGCTCGTCCAGGTCGGCGACGAGATCCTGCTCGCGCGCAACGCCGCGTGGCCGGCGAAGATGTTCGCGCTGATCACCGGTTTTCTCGAAGCGGGCGAGACGCCGGAAGAGGGCCTGCGGCGCGAGATCAAGGAGGAGACCGACCTCGACGTGGAAAGCGCCACGCTGATCGGCGTCTACGATTTCGTGCGCAAGAACGAGGTGATCATCGCCTATCACGCGATCGCGCGCGGCACCGTGACGCTGTCGGAGGAACTCGTCGAATACCGGATGGTCGCACCCGAGCGGCTGAAGCCGTGGCGGGCGGGAACGGGCCTGGCGGTGGCCGACTGGATGCGCGCGCGCGGACTTCCCGTGGAGTTCGTCGATCTTCCGCGGCGAACGAGTGGCGAAGGCGGATGACGTCTCGCGCTCGCTGCTAGACTCGGGGCATTCGCTCCAGCTTCTCCCGAGAAAGACCGATGACCGAGAACGACGTGCACTTCGATCGCGAAGTCGACGCACGCGGCCTGAACTGCCCGCTGCCGATCCTGCGCGCGAAGAAGGCGCTGACCGACCTGCCCAGCGGCCAGGTGCTGAAGGTGATGTCCACCGACCCGGGCTCGAAGCGCGACTTCGAGGCCTTCTCCCGGCAGACCGGGCACGAGCTGGTGCGCACGGACGTCGGCGAACGCCAGTGGACGTTCTACCTCAAGCGGCGCTGAGGCGACGCCGAGGCGACGCCGAGGAACATCATCGAGCCGGTCGGCGCCGCGGCTTCTAGCCGAGCCGTGCGCGCTGTTCCTGCAGCTTCGCCCGCGTAGCGCCGAAGGCCGCCAGCCGTTCTCGTTCCTGCTCCACCACGGCCGCCGGCGCGCGCTCGACGAAGCTGGCGTTCGCCAGCTTCGCCTGCGCCTTGCCGATCTCCGCGTCCAGGCGCGCCAGCTCCTTGTCCAGCCGCTGCCGCTCGGCGTCGACGTCGACTTCGATCGCGAGCATCAGCCGCGTCTCGCCGACCACCTGCACCGGCGCGATCGAGCCTTCGGGCAGGCGATCGACGATGCGCACTTCCTCGAGGCGCGCGAGCGCGCGCAGGTAGGGCGCGAAGGCGGCGAGCCGCTGCGCGTCGCCCACCGCGACCAGCGGCAGCTTCTGCGCGGGCGAGACGCCCATCTCCGCGCGCAGCGCGCGGCAGGCTTCGATGATCGCCTCCAGCTCGGCCACCTGCGCCTCGGCGCTCTCGTCGATGCGCGACTCGTCGGCCTGCGGGAATCGCTGCGTCATGATCGAGTAGCGGCGCTCGGCGATCGCCTGCCGCAGCGCGTCTCCGGCGAGCGTCTGCTCGCCGCGTTCGCCGTAGCGCATCGCCAGCGGCGCGACCTTCTGCCACAGCGCTTCGGTGACGAAGGGAATGATCGGGTGCGCCAGCCGCAGCACCGCTTCGAGCACGCGCAGCAGCGTGCGGCGCGTGGCGCGCGCGCTCGCCTCGTCGCTGCCCTGCAGTTGCACTTTCGCCAGCTCGACGTACCAGTCGCAGTATTCGTTCCAGGCGAACTCGTAGATCGCGCGTGCGGCGAGATCGAAGCGGTAGTCGCCGAAGTGGCGCTCGACCTGCGCCTCGGTGCGCTGCAGCCGCGAGACGATCCAGTGCTCGAGCGTGCCGAAATGCAGGTAGCCGCCCGGTGCGCACTGCTCGGCGGTGTGCGGCGCGAAGCCGTTGTCGTGCCCTTCGCAGTGCATCAGCACGAAGCGGGTGGCGTTCCACAGCTTGTTGCAGAAGTTGCGGTAGCCCTCGCAGCGGCTCAGGTCGAAGTTGATGTTGCGGCCCGGCCCGGCGAGCGAGGCGAAGGTGAAGCGCAGCGCATCGGCGCCGAAGGCCGGAATGCCTTTCGGGTATTCGCGGCGCGTGCGCTTCTCGATCGACGATGCCGTCGATCAGGTCGATCGGGTCGAGCGTGTTTCCCTTGCTCTTCGACATCTTCTGGCCTTCGGCGTCGCGCACGAGCGCGTGCACGTAGACGTCGCGGAAAGGCACTTCGCCGGTGAACGCGAGCGTCATCATGACCATGCGCGCCACCCAGAAGAAGATGATGTCGAAGCCGGTGACGAGCACCGACGACGGCAGGTAGCGCGCGAGCGCAGGCAGCAGGTTCGGACGGCCGTCGCGGAAGGGCTCGTTCGGGTCGACGAGCGTGGAGAAGGGCACCAGCGCCGACGAGAACCACGTGTCGAGCACGTCGGTGTCCTGCACGAGCGCGCCGCTCCAGCCGGCGGCGCGCGCTTTCGCGCGCGCCTCGTCCTCGCTGCGCGCGACGAAGACGCTTCCGTCGTACAGCGGCTGGCCGTCGGCGTCGGCCTTGTACCAGGCCGGGATGCGGTGGCCCCACCAGAGCTGGCGCGAGATGCACCAGTCCTGGATGTTGGTCAGCCAGTGATCGTAGGTGGCTTTCCAGCTCTCGGGGACGAAGCGGATGCGCCCGTCGGCCACCGCTTCGAGCGAGCGCTGCGCGATGCTGCCGCCGGCCAGGTGGGAATCGGCGGGCGCGGGCTTGCTCATCGCGACGAACCACTGGTCGGTGAGCATCGGCTCGATGACCGCGTTCGTGCGGTCGCCGCGCGGCACCATCATCCGGTGCGCACGCACCGATTCGAGCAGTCCGAGCGCTTCGAGGTCGGCGACGATCATCCGGCGCGCGTCGAAGCGGCCGTGCCCGCGGTAGCGGGGCGACGCGTTCTCGTTGATGCGGCCGTCGAGCGTGAGCACGCCGATCATCGGCAGCTCGTGGCGCTGCCCGACCGCGTAGTCGTTGAAGTCGTGTGCCGGCGTGACCTTCACCGCGCCGGTGCCGAACTCGCGATCGACGTAGGCGTCGGCGATGATCGGAATCTTCCGCCATCCGCGCTCGGCGCCGCGCGCGACGAGCGCTTCGAGCGGCAGAGACGCGGCGTCGAAGGCCGGCTCGTCCCCGGGGCCCGACAGCGGCAGCAGCACGCTCCTGCCGACGAGCGATGCGTAGCGTTCGTCCTCCGGGTGCACCATCACCGCGGTGTCGCCGAGCATCGTCTCCGGACGCGTCGTCGCCACCGTGATCGTGCCGCTGCCGTCGGCGAGCGGATAGCGGATGTGCCAGAGCTGGCCCTCTTCCTCTTCGCTGACGACTTCGAGGTCGGAGACCGCGGTGAGCAGGTCCGGGTCCCAGTTCACCAGCCGCTTGCCGCGGTAGACCAGCCCCTGCTCGTGCAGCCGCACGAACACCTCGCGCACGACGGCCGACAGCTTCGGGTCCATCGTGAAGTACTCGAGCGACCAGTCGGTGGAGGCGCCCATGCGCCGCATCTGGCGCGTGATCGTCGAGCCCGATTCCTCCTTCCACGCCCAGACGCGCTCGACGAACTTCTCGCGGCCGAGATCGTGGCGCGTGATGCGCTGCGCATCCAGCTGGCGCTCGACGACGATCTGCGTGGCGATGCCGGCGTGGTCGGTGCCCGGCAGCCACAGCGTGTTGTCGCCGCGCATCCGGTGGTAGCGCGTGAGCGCGTCCATCACCGTCTGGTTGAACGCGTGCCCCATGTGCAGCGTGCCGGTGACGTTCGGCGGCGGCAGCTGGATCGAGAACGACGGCGCGCCTTCGGCGTTGCCGGCGGCGAAGTAGCCGCGCGACTCCCACAGCGGGTACCAGAGCGATTCGATGTCGGCGGGCTCGAAGCTTTTGGCGAGATCGTTCGCGGCGGAGGGCACGGCAGCAGACCCGTCGGCGGCATCGGCAGTAGCGGAAGTGGACGAGCGATCCGAAGGAAGGGACGTGGTCATCGCGGGAGGAAGCGGACGGAAGTGCGATCAGGCCTGCGCGAGGTCGAGCGACTCGGGATCGGGGGCGCCGGGCGAGAAGGGGTCGAGGATTCGCAAGACACCGTCGACGACGAGCCCGTTGTGCAGGTCTGACGACGAGCCCGTTGTGCAGGTCTTCCGACAGGAGGATCTCACATTCGCAGCGGCGGGCGGCTGCGACGATCAGTGCGTCCCACCAGGCGAAGCGATAGCGGTCCGACAGGCGCCAGGCGGTCTCGAAGAGCATGCCGTCGACGGGGCATGGATTCCAGGCCTGCAGGGCGATTACATCGGCGCGTGCCTGCGCGGCCACTGCGGCGAGCTTTCTCGGATGGGTAGCCACCGAATAGAACTCGGTCAACACCTGCCAGGAAACGCGGCCTGCACGCCGCTCGGCTAAAACCTCCAGCCATCGCTGGGCGATCGCCTGCTTCGCCGGCTCGCGAAGGTCTCGCGCGTAGGCGAGGATATTCGTGTCGACGAAGACGGAGGGTCGGCTCACCGGCCTCTCTCGTGGATTTCGTCGCGGGTCGGCCACCGGCGTGCTTCGTCACGCGCGGGCTGGCGCAGATAGGGGCGACGCGAGAAGAAGTCCTGCATCGCGCGCTCGTATTCGTCGTCCTTGCCGAGTTTTTCCTCGAGAACCGCCCCTACGTAGCGGGAAACGCTCATCCCTTGCCGTGCAGCCTCGATGCGCGCGCGCCGCAGCGTTTCTTCGTCGGCGTGAATGGTGAGGTTCGGCATCGGACATCGCCCTGATAAGTCACGAAATCACGAAGTCACTATATCACGGACAGGGAATCACTCCCGCCCGCGTTCCCCCATGATCTCGTCGTGCACCCGCGTGAGCTCGTCGGTGACGGCGCGCGCGACCAGGTCGCGCACCAGCTGCGCGAGCGTCAGGCGCAGTTCGGAGGCGAGCGACTCGGTGGCGCGCGAGAGCACGGCTTCGAGCCCGGCCTGCATCTCGTCGTCGATCAGCGTTTCCGAGCGGCCGAGCAGCCGCTCGAGCACGTTCTCCTGCACGCGCAGCGCCAGGTGCGCCCAGTCGACGTCGGTGAGCGCGTGCGGCAGCTCGGCCGCGTCGTAGCGCGGAAGCTCGACGA
>QEVN01000188.1 GCA_003576795.1 Burkholderiales bacterium | reverse complement strand
TGCCCCTCGTGCGGGGCGCACGCCTACATCCGGCGCGACGGCTGCATGTTCTGCACCGCCTGCGGGCATCAGGGCGAGTGCGGGTGAGGCGCGCGGCGCGCGTCGTTCGCGTCGCTGACGCCGACGGCGCCCGGTGATACGATTCGCCTCGTTGGTGCCTGGTCGGCGCATCGTCGACGACCGGGGTAAACGGGAAGCAGGGAGGTCCGGTCCCCACGGGATCGTTCCCAACCTGCGCTGCCCCCGCAACGGTAAGCGGACGAGGCGTCTACGCCTCTGCCTGTGCTTCCGGCCACTGGAGAAGCAGTTCTCCGGGAAGGCCGCACGGGTCGTTCCGCAAGCCCGGATACCGGCCAACGGGTGACGCGCGGCGAAAGCCGCGCGTCTTATGGTGCACCCCCGCGGGGAAGCGGAGGGTGCGCGCTCCTTGTCGGGTTCCTTCTCCCATGACTCCTCAGGCCCCCCACGGGCATGCGCTGTGCGTTGCAGCTGCCTGCCTGCGTTCGTCCGCTTCATCGCTGTTCCCCGCTCTCTCCCTTTCCCGTTCCTCCCTGCTCGTCGCGGCACTGGCGGCAAGCCTCGGCCTCGCCGCGGCACCGTCCCGGGCCCAGTCGCCGCTTGCCGCGGCCCCCTCCCTCGACGCGGTAATCGTCACCGCCACGCGCAGCGCGATGCGCGTCGACGAAGCGATCGCCGACGTCACCGTGATCGATCGCGCCGAGATCGAGCGCAGCGAGGGCCAGTCGCTGATCGAGCTGCTGGCGCGCGAGCCCGGCATCCAGTTCAGCAGCAGCGGCGGCCTCGGCAAGACCGGCTCGCTGTTCCTCCGCGGGCACGAATCGCGCCACACGCTGCTGCTGATCGACGGCGTGCGCGTCGGCTCGGCGACCGCCGGCACGCCGTCGATCGACAACCTGCCGCTGGACTCGATCGACCGGATCGAGATCGTGCGCGGACCGCTGTCGTCGCTGTACGGCAGCGACGCGGTAGGCGGCGTGATCCAGATCTTCACGCGGCGCGGACAGGAAGGATTCCATCCGAACGCGCATGCGGCCGTCGGCTCCCATCGCTACGGCCGCCTCGGCGGCGGCGCGGCTTTCGGCGACGGCCGCTTCGACGGCGCCGTGCAGGTGCAGACGCTCGACACCGACGGGTTCTCGGCGACCAATGCGCGCGTTCCGTTCGGGAACTTCAACCCGGACCGCGACGGCTTCGAGCAGAACGCTGCCAACCTTCGCCTCGGCACGAAACTCGGCGAGAGCTGGCGGATCGAGGGCCTGCTGCTCGAATCGCGCGGCAAGGTGCAGTACGACGACGGCCCCGGCGCCGATTCGCGGGCCAGGCTGCGCACCGCGGTCCAGTCGCTGCAGGCAGGCGGACGCGTGCTCGACGGCTGGCACACGAAGCTGCTCGCCGCGCACTCGGTCGACAGCTATGACACGGTGGCGACGGCGAACCCGTTCTACGACCTCGGCGTGATCGAAACCTCGCAGAAGCAGTTCACCTGGGAGAACACCTTCGCCACGCCGCTGGGCACGGCGCTCGCGCTGCTCGAGCGTCTGGACCAGGACGTCAGCCGCCCGGCAGCGCCGTTCGCGCTCGGCGATCGCAGGATCGACGCGGTGGCGCTCGGACTGTCGGGCTCGGCCGCCGACCACAGCTGGCAGGCGAGCGTGCGCAACGATCGCAACTCGCAGTTCGGCAACCAGACCACCGGCTCGATGGGCTGGGGGTATGCGTTCACGCCGGCCTGGAGCGTCGGCGCCTCGTACGGCACCAGCTTCGTCGCGCCGAGCTTCAACCAGCTGTATTACCCGGGATTCGGCAATCCGGACCTCAAGCCCGAGGAAGGCAGGCATGCCGAGCTGAGCCTCGCGTGGCGCTCCGGCGTCCATGCCGTGCGAGCGGCATGGTTCGACAGCCGCATCCGCAGCTTCATCTCCAGCGGGCCGGCGCCGGTGAACATTCCGCGCACCCGCATCGACGGCGTCACGCTGTCGTACGAAGGACGCTGGAGAGACTTCGTGTTCGGCGCTTCGCTCGATCGCATCGATCCGCGCAACGAGACCCACGGGGCAAGCTACGGCAAGCAGCTGCCGCGACGCTCCGAAGTCGCGTTCAAGACCCACGTCGACTGGATCCGCGGCCCCTGGTCGCTCGGCGCCACGTGGGCGGCGTATTCCGATCGCTTCGACGACGCCGCGAACGCGCGTCCGCTGCCGGGCTACGGCACGGTCGATCTGCGCGCGGATTGGCGGTTCACGCGCGACTGGAGCGTCGGGGCGCGGTTGAACAACGTCGGCGACAAGGCCTACGAGACCGCGTTCGGCTACGACCAGCCGCGACGCGAGGCCTTTCTCGTCGTGCGCTACGAGCCGCGCTGAAGCGCAGCGGCGCAGCGTGCGCAGACGATCGACACCGCGATGCACGAGCTGATCCTCGGCGGGCAGAAGAGCGGCAAGTCGCGCACGGCCGAGGTGCGCGCCGCGCAGTGGCTGGTCGTGGACGGCCATGAAGCGGTGCTGATCGCCACCGCGCTGGCCGCCGACGCCGAGATGCGCGAGCGCATCGCCCGCCATCGCAGCGAGCGGGCGGTACGCGTGCCGGGGCTGGCTACGGTCGAGGAGCCGCGCGACCTGGCGGCGGCGCTGCGGCGGCAATGCGCGGCGCATCGCCTCGTCGTCGTCGACTGCCTGACGCTGTGGCTGACCCAGCTCGCGATGCCGCCGTCCGGAGCGCGAGCCGATCGAGTCGAGCCGGCGGCGGAGATCGAGCAGCTGCTGCGCGCGCTGCGCGCGGCGGCGGGCCCGGTGGTGCTCGTCTCCAATGAGATCGGCTTCGGCGTGACGCCGCCGTCGGCCGGGACGCGCCGCTTCGTCGACGCGCTGGGCCGGCTGCATCAGGCGCTCGCCGAGGTCTGCGACCGCGTGACGCTGATGGTGGCCGGGTGCGAGTTGCGCATGAAGGAGACGCGGCCATGAAGCCGAGGCGGCATCGGCGGCTCGGCGGTCTGCGGCTGCGCATCGTGCTGCGCGGCACTCGATGGCTGTACGCCCTGCTGCTCGTCGCATCGCTGGCCGCGCAGGCGACGGGCATCACGGTTCGCGACGATCGCGGCCGGGTGGTCGAGTTGCCGCGGCCGCCGATGCGGATCGTGTCGCTGCTGCCGTCGGCCACCGAGACGGTGTGCGCGCTGCAGGCCTGCGAGCGGCTGGTCGGCGTCGATCGCTTCTCGGACTGGCCGGCGCAGGTGCGGGAGCTGCCGCGCGTCGGCGGCCTGGAGGACGCGCAGCTCGAGCGCGTCGTCGCATTGAAGCCCGACCTCGTGCTGGCCGGTCCCTTCGCCCGCGCGGTCGACCGGCTCGAGGCGCTGGGGGTCGCCGTGCTGGTGCTGGAAGCGAAGGACCTCGCCGACGTGCACCGCGTGCTCGAGGCGACCGCCCGCGCGCTCGGTTCGCCGGGCGCCGGCGAGACGCTGTGGCAAAGCCTGAACGAGCGCATCGATGCGGCTGCCGCGCGCGTGCCGGCGCAACTGCGCGGGCAGCGCGTGTATTTCGAAGTGGCGCCCGGCCCGTTCGCCGCCGGCGAAAGCTCCTTCGTCGGCCAGATCCTGGCCCGGCTGGCGCTGGGCAACATCGTGCCGGCCGCGCTCGGCCCGTTTCCGAAGCTCAATCCCGAGTTCGTCGTGCGTGCGCGTCCCGATTGGATCCTGGCCTCCGAGCGGGATTTCGCGACGATGGCCGGGCGTCCGGGCTGGGAGCGCCTCGAAGCGCTGCGCAGCGGACGGCACTGCGTGTTCTCGGAGGAGTTCTTCCCGCTGCTGCTGCGGCCCGGTCCGCGCCTGGGCGA
>QEVN01000011.1 GCA_003576795.1 Burkholderiales bacterium | reverse complement strand
CCTGCGTGTCCCCCTCCCGTTCGTCCTCGCGCTGCGCGCCGCAGCCATTGTTGCGCGCGCAGCAGATCCACGACTGGCACGATGCCTTTCTTCGCGGCCGGGCCGCGCAGCCGCCCGCCGGCGATGCCTGGCGCTGGATCGCCGAGAACCACCGCAACAACGTCGCGCTGTGGAGCGAGGAGGACAAGGCGCGCCGCACGGACGTTGCCGATTCGGCGATCGCCGCCTGCAAGCGTCGCATCGACGGGCTGAACCAGCGGCGCAACGACGCGGTCGAGAAGCTCGACGAAGCGATCTGCGCGTGGCTGCAGGAAGTGCGCTGCGGGCAGCCGCCCGAAACCGAGCACCCGGCCGTGTTGTCCAGCGAGACGCCGGGCGCGATGATCGATCGCCTGTCGATCCTCGCGCTGAAGGTCCATCACATGCGCATCCAGGCGCAGCGAGAGGACGAAGACGATGCGCACCGCGCGCGCTGCGCCGCGCGGCTCGAAGTGCTGATCGAGCAGCGTGGCGACCTTGCCGCGTGCCTCGATGCGCTGCTCGCCGGCCTGCCGGAGGGCCGTACGCGCTTTCGCGTCTATCGGCAGTTCAAGATGTACAACGATCCGCGGCTGAATCCGGAGCTGTATCGGCGGGCCCGGGGCCGTGCGCAAGGCGAGGGCGCTGCGGCGCAGCCAGCGGCGCGATCATCGGCGAACGGCGAAGCGGGCATCGACCCGCTCGTCGACGTGCTCGTGCCGACCCGCGATCGACCCGCGGCGCTCGCCGTGACGCTCACCTCGCTGCTGGCGCAGACCTTCTCGCCGCTGCGCATCGTCGTTTCCGACCAGGGGGAGACGTATCCGGTCGAGGCGCAGCGCGAGACGCAGGCGGTGGTGCGGATCCTGCGCGCACGAGGGCATCGCGTGGAGATCCTGCGTCACCTGCCGCGGCGCGGGCTCGCGGAGCAACGGCATTTCCTGCTCGGACAGGCGCACGCACCGCACGTGCTGTTCCTCGACGACGACGTCGTCGTCGAGCCCGATCTCGTCGCGCGCCTGCATGCGACCCTCGTCGAACAGCGCTGCGGCTTCGTCGGCAGCGCACTGATCGGACTGGGTTTTGCCGGCGACCGTCGGCCGCAGGAGGAGGCGATCGAGTTCTGGGAGGGACCGGTCGAGCCGGAAACGATCACGCCCGACAGCCCGGCCTGGCAACGGCATCGCCTGCACAGCGCGGCGAACCTGTGGCATCTGCAGACGCGCCTGGCGCTCGATGCCCGGCGCCAGCGCGTATATCGCGTGGCCTGGGTGGGCGGCTGCGTGCTGTTCGATGCGCAGAAGCTGCGCGAGGCAGGCGGCTTCGGATTCTGGCCCGAGCTTCCCGCCGAGCATTGCGGAGAGGACGTTCTCGCCCAGTTGCGCGTGATGAAGCGTTTCGGCGGCTGCGCGATCATTCCTTCCGGCGCCTACCACCAGGAACTGCCCACTACGGTGCCCCGGCGTGAATTCGATGCGCCGCGCCTGCTTTCCGCCTGAGGACGAGGTCCGCCGCTTCCCCGGTCGAGGTCGCCAGCAACTCCTTCGCCTGCGACACGACCGCTTGCGGTACGCCGTTGCCGTCGCCTGCCAGCACGGCGCGGTGCAACGCGGCATCGAGCGGCGCCCAGCGTTGCGGGTCGGAATGGCTGAACACGACGACCGACGGAACGCGCAGCGCGGCCGCCAGGTGCGAGACGCCGGTATCGTTGGAGACGAGCAGGCGTGCGTCGGCGATCAGCGCCGCGAGCGCGCCGAAGGAGATCGGCGCTGCCGCATCGATGGCGGGCGCATGCATCCGCGAGCGCAAGCTCGCGCTCAGCTCGCGTTCGCGCTCCGAACCGGTGACGACGATCGGCAGTCCCGAGGCGTCGTGCAGCGCATCGGCGACCGCCGCGAAATGCTCGGGCGGCCAGCATCGATCCGCCGAGCGCGCGCCGGGGTGGACGCAGATGTAGCCGCCGGGCGCCAGGCGCTGCGCCAGTCCGCTGTCGTGCAGTTCCTCGCGGTCGGCGGCAAGCAGCGGGAACTCGAGCGACTCGTCGCGCGACGCGCAACCGAGGAATCGCGTCAACGAGAGCAGGCGGCGCACCTCGTGTCCCCGTTGCGGATAGCGCAGCCACGCGTTGCCGGGACGCTCGTCGTCGTCGCTTCCGTCGGGCGTGAATCCGGCGATGCGGCGTGCGCCGAGCAGCCGCGCCACGCGGTTCGAGACGTGGCCGTCGCCGTGCATCTGCAGCGCCAGATCGAAGCCGCGCGAGCGCGCATCGAGGACGAAGCGCGCGAATGCCCGCGGGTTCGCCGGTTGTTCCGGCAGTCCCGGAAATCCCGGAAAGGACAGGAAGTCGTCGAGATAGTCCGGCAGCCGTTCGGGCAGCGACCGCGCCCACGGCAGGCCGACGAGCGTGATCGACGCATGCGGGCATTCGCGCCGCAGCGCGCGCAGCGCCGGCACGGCGCACAGCGTATCGCCGAGCTGCAGGGCGCGCAGCACGACGATGCGGCGGGGTCGGAAACTTCGTAGCAGCGGCATGGCGTCCGGCGTTGGGGGGTTCGCCGGAGCCCAGCAATTGCCGGGCCATGCTCGGCGCGGCGCCCGACCCGCGCGCCCGGCGCGGCCTCAGCCCGCTTCGAGCGCCGCGAGCGAGACGCGAAAGCAGGCGCCGCGGCCGCTGTCGGGCATCAGCGTCAGGCTTCCGCCGAGCCGGCGCATGATCTGCCAGCTGATCGCCAGCCCCAGCCCGGCGCCGACCACCGCGGTCTGCGTGTGCGCCCATCCGCGGGCGAACTTCGAGAAGATCAGCTCGCGCTCTTCGGGGCGAATGCCGGGACCGTTGTCTTCCACCAGCACCTCGTAGGCGCCGTCGACCACGCGACTGCGCAGGCGCACGTAAGGCGCGTCGCTGGTGTTGTACTTGATCGCGTTCGAGATCAGGTTGATGAACACCTGGCTGAGGCGATCGGCGTTCGCCAGCACGAGCACGCCGCGCGCGCGCTCGCCGTCGAGCACGCTCACTTTCGTGTTCGCGGCCAGGCCGCGGCACATCCGGATCGAGCGATCGAGCGCTTCCTCGGGGTCGATCCGCTCGAGCGCCCAGGGCGTCTCGCCCCGCTCGAGCAGGCTGAGGTCGAGCGTGCTGTCGAGCAGGCGGGTGAGGCGCTCGCTCTCCTCGTGGATGATCGCCAGGAAGTGCCTTGCCTGCGTCGTATCCAGATCGGGCGTCTCGAGCAGGATCTCGGAGAACGACCGGATCGACGTCATCGGCGTGCGCACCTCGTGGCTGACCTGGCTGAGGAAATCGTCCTTCTGCGCGTCGAGCTGCGTGAGCCGTTCGTTGGCTTCGCTCAGCTGGCGCGCCGCGATCTCCAGCTCGCGCGACTTGTGCTCGAGGCGCTCGCTGTACTCGCGGATGCGCTGCGTCTCGTCGGCGATCTTCATCAGCTCGTCGAGGCTGATCGTCTCGCCGGTGACCACCTGCGAGATCATCGCGCGCGCCGAAGCGGCGCCGACGCTGCCGGCGAGCTTGCGCTCGAGCTGCGAGATGAACGCGGCGTCGGCCCTGCCGGCGCCGCCGCGCAGCGGGCCGCCCGAGGCGTCGCGAAACAGCCGCCTGGCCTCGTCCGGGCCGAGAATGCGCTCGGCCAGCAGGTTCAGGTCGTAGGTCTTCGCCGAGCGGCGGATCAGCCCCGAGGCCGCTTCCGCCGTCGTGCGGAAGACGTCGACGAAGAGCGTGCTCTGCAGCCGCTCGAGCGGGCGCTGCTCGCGCGCGAGCGAGACGAGCACGAACAGCAGCGTGTTGATCGACAGGCTCCAGAACATCGCGTGCACGAGCGGATCGACGCCTTCCAGGCCGAACAGCGCCTGCGGGCGAAGCAGCGCGATGCCGAAGGGGCCGCGCGCGATGTCGTCCGGCGACAGCAGCAGCCCGCCGCCGAAGCTCGGCAGGAACAGCGTGTATCCCCAGAGCAGCGCGCCGGCGAGCAGGCCGGTGAAGGCGCCGGCTGCGTTCGCCTGTCGCCAGAAGAGCCCGCCGAGCAGCGCGGGCAGGAACTGCGCGACGCCGGCGAAGGAGATCAGGCCGATCGACGCGAGCGCGTCGGAGTTTCCGCTCCAGCGGAAGTAGAGAAAGCCGAGCAGCATCACCAGGCAGATGCTCAGGCGCCGGCTGCCGAGCAGGAAGCCGCGGATCGGACCGCCGGGGCCCACCGGAACCCAGTGCAGGCGCAGCGCGATCGGCATGATCAGGTGGTTCGACATCATCGTCGACAGCGCGATGCTGGCGACGATGACCATCGACGTCGCCGAAGAGAAGCCGCCGAGGAAGGCGAGCAGCGCGACCGTGTCGTGCCCCGCCCAGATGGGCAGCGTCAGCACGAACATGTCGGGATCCGAGCCCGCCGGCAGCATGCTCAGTCCGCCGATGGCGATCGGCAGCACGAACAGCGTGATCAGGAACAGGTACAGCGGAAAGAGCCACGACGCGGTGCGCAGGTGTCGCTCGTCGGAGATCTCGACGACGGCGACCTGGAACTGGCGCGGCAGGCAGATGATCGCGGCGGCCGACAGGAAGGTGAGCGTCACCCAGCGCGGCCCGAACACGTCCTCCGAGTGCAGCAGCTCGGGCGAGGCGAGATCGAACAGCTCTCCCGGGCTGCCGGCGATGAAGAAGACGAGCAGGATGCCGACCACGAGCAGCGCCGCCAGCTTGACGACCGCCTCGAGCGCGATCGCCGCCACGACGCCGTGGTGCCGCTCGTTGGCGTCGATGTTGCGCGTGCCGAACAGGATCGTGAACACCGCCATGCCGGCGGCGATCCAGAAGCCGGTGTTGTAGTCGGGCGCCACGGTCGGCATGCCGGCCAGCGACTCGGGGCCGATGTTGCTGATCACGTGGAAGCTGGTCGTCACCGCCTTCAGTTGCAGCGCGATGTACGGCGCTCCGCCGACGACGGCGATCACGGCGACGAGCGCGGCCAGCGCCTCGCTCTTGCCGTAGCGCGACGAGATCATGTCGGCGATCGACGTGATGCGCTGCGTGCGGCCGATGCGCACGAGCTTGCGCAGCAGCGCCCACCAGCCGACGAACACGAGCACCGGACCGATGTAGATCGTGACGAATTCGAGCCCGTTGCGCGCCGCCGATCCGACCGCGCCGTAGAAGGTCCACGACGTGCAGTACACCGAGATCGACAGCGTGTAGACGACCGGCGACTGCAGCCAGCCCAGGCGCCCGGCGCGCGCGCGGCGGTCGCCGTGGAAGGCCACGGCGAACAGCAGCGCCACGTAGGCCAGCGCGATGAAGAGAACGAAGTTGGGCGAGAGCATTCGTTCAGCCCTCGTCCTCGTCGCCGGAGTCGAGACGCCGCGACAGCGCCAGCGCCGATGCGATCAGCGCGATCCAGACGCCGAAGAGCCAGGCGACGATCGCCGGCACGCCGAAGAAGTGCCCGCCTCCGGCGAACAGCCCGATGACCGGCGGCATCCAGGCGAACAGGCCCAGCAGCGGCAGCAGTACGGCGACGTCGCGCAGCCGGCGCGGGGGCGGGCGGCGCTTCGGCCGGGAAGTGCGGCGCGGCATGTCGTTCGCCCGGCCGCCCCGTCAGGGCACCAGGCGGCGGACTTCGTCGACGATCTCGCGATTGGAGAACGGCTTCGTCATGAAGCCGTCGACGCCGATCTCCTCGGCCATCCGGCGGTCGTGCGCCTGGCCCTTGGCGGTGAGCACGATGACGCGCACCGAGCGCAGCGAAGGATCGGACTTGACCTGCTTGAGCACCTCGAAGCCGTTGAGCCTGGGCAGCATGACGTCGAGGATCATCAGGTCGGGCGGGTCGGCGCGCAGTCGTTGCATCGCGGCCTCGCCGTCGAGTACCGAAGAGACCTCGTAGCCGCTGCGGCTGAGAACGAAGCTCAGCGACTCGACGATGTGCGGTTCGTCTTCGGCGATCAGCACCCTCGTGTTCATCGGCCGTGTTCGGAGGCGAGACGTCGTTTCCCGGTAGCGCGCAGTGTAGCGGCTTCGCGGGCGTCGAAGAAGGAGGCGATCGGCATCAGACGTCGACGATCGGGTCTTCCTGCCGGTACCAGCAGTCGTGCCGCACGCACAGCCGGCAGGTCGGCCCGACCGGCACCGCAGGGGCGTCCGACGAGAGATCCATGCCGTCGCCGTACACCGTGCGATCGGCATGCAGCGCGTCGAAGGCCAGCATCACCGATGCGAGCCGTCGCGGCATCGTGAACGAGGGCCGGGCCTTCTCGTCGCTGCGCGCGAGCATCACGAAGCGTCCGCCGTTGGGGAACTCGACCAGCTCGCGCACGAGCGCTCCGGGCGACTGGAACGCCGCGTAGATCGGCCACAGCGGACAGGCCATGCCGTGCCGGGGCAGCAGCAGGTTCGGCAGCGGGTAGCGCTTGCTGACGAAGCCGGCGACGTCCACGCGCAGGAACGCGAACGGAATCGCCTGCGCGCCGGGACGCTGCAGCGTGACCAGCCGATGGCAGACCTGCTCGAAGCTCGCGTCGAAGCGGCGCATCAGGCGCTCCACGTCGTAGCGCTCGGCGAGCGCGGCCTCGAGCATCGGCTCGTAGGGCAGCAGGATCGCCGCGGCGAGATACGAGACGAGGACGCGCGCGGCGCGTCGCCGGGCGGCATCGCCCGTCAGCAGCGACGTGCGGGCGATCTCGGCGGCGACCGGCGCGCCGCGCAGGAAGGTCTGCGCGGCGAATTTCGCCAGCTCGAAGCGGCGCGTGGTCGATGTCACCGAGCCGGGCAGCGTGAGGAGCCGCTTCGCCTCGTCCCATTGCGCAAAAGGCGAGGCGTCGTGCGCTGCACCGATCCGCACCCTCACGTCGTGCACGCGCTCGAGGTAGTCGGCGAGATCGTTCTCGCGACAGGCGCCGCCGATCGACGCGGAGGCGCGGAAGTCGACGCTCGCCCGCTCGAGCGACGGGAAGTGATTGTTGCGTTCGAGGAGGAAATCGTCGACTTCCTCGGCCGGCGTGACCGATCGGGTTCCGGTGTGCGCCTTGTCGAAGAACGACGCGAGCGCCTGCGCGACGTCGGACAGCCGCGCGCTCTCCGCGCCGATGATCGACACGAAGCGCGCGCGCTGTCCCGCCTCGAGATCCTCGACCGTCTCGAGGATCTCCGACGACGAGCGGATCGCCGCCACGCGGCTGAGCATCGAATGCACGGCCTCGCCGAGGAAGGGGTCGTGATGCAGGCGGTCGGCGAGCGCGCTCACCGCCTGCGTGCGATCGAGCAGCGCGCGATGAAGGCGCACCACCGCCTGCGCCCACGCTTCCTGTCGGCCGGCGAGTTCCTCCGCGCTGTCGGCATCGAGCCGCAACCCGGCGAGCTCGGGCTCGGCGGACACCGACGCGAGGTCGTCGACCAGGCGCCGCTGCGCGGCGCCGTCGAGTTCTCCCAGCGGAACGTCGAGCGCCGTGCCCACGCGCTTGAGCAGCGAGCCCCCGATGTTGCGCTTGTTGCTCTCGATCAGGTTCAGGTACGAGGCGGAGATGCCCAGCGTGGCCGCCAGGCCCGCCTGCGTGATCCCCAACGCGCGCCGCCGCTCGCGGATGCGAGCGCCGATCAGCGAGCGCGGCACGTTCCCGTTCCCCTCGTCAGCGCCCGATGCTGCGTTGCAAGGTCAATTCTCGACAGATTTTCTCGCGGCACATTTTATTGTTCACAAAAATACCCAATCAAGTCAATCAGCTATTGCCGCATTGACTCATGAGAACCATTCTCTCTCGAAGATTCGGCGCAACTCGGCGTCGGCTCGACGATTCCCAACGAACACGAAGGAGGCGAGATGGGCAGACACGACGACAGGAGCCGTGGCGTGGGCGAGGCAGCGGGCAGGGAAGGAATCTCGCGCCGCGACGCGCTGCGCCTGGGCACCGGAGCGGTTCTCATTCCCGGGCTCGGCCACATCAACTGGGCCTTCGCGCAGGACAAGCCGGCGATGGGCACCTGGCCGGCCGGCTCGCAGGGCGACACGATCTATGTCGCCGCCGCGGTTCCGCTCACCGGCACCTACGCCGTGCAGGGCGCCGACGAGCTGAAGGGCTGGGAGCTGGCCGTCGAGCACATGAACACGAACCACGAGCTGATGAAGAAGCTCGCGCCGAAAGTCGACAAGGGCGTGCTCGGCAAGAAGGTGGAACTGCTGTACGCCGACTCGGCCGCCAAGCCGAACCAGGCGGTGCAGGCGCAGCAGACCTTCATCAACCAGAAGAAGGTCATCCTGATGACGGGGTCGACGTCGTCGGCGGTCGCGGTTGCGCTGAACAAGTTCGCGCAGCGCGAGAAGATCCTCTACATGCCGGGCATCTCGGGTTCGAACGACACCACCGGCAAGGACTGCGTCCGCTACGGCTTCCGCCAGGGCTACTTCGGCGAGATGGCGGCCAACGCGATCGGGCCGATCCTGCTCAAGCAGTTCGGCAAGAACCGCAAGATGGCGTTCATGACGCCGGACTACACCTACGGCCACACGACCACCGAATCCACCGAGCGCTTCCTGCGCGACAAGGGCGGCTGGCAGACCGTCACCAACCAGGTGTCGCCGCTGGGCACGCAGGACTTCAGCCAGTACCTGACCAACATCGCGAACTCGGGCGCCGAGTTCCTGATGAACGTCAACTGGGGGCGCGACGCCGTGCTGTCGAGCCAGCAGGCCAAGCAGTTCGGCCTCCTGCCGAAGATGACGCTGGTGCTGCCCTACCAGATTCCGTTCTTCGCCAAGGAGACCGGCGTCGACATCAGCGCCGGGGTATTCGCCGCCACCGACTTCTGGTGGACGCTGGAGGACAAGTATCCGCTCTCCAAGATGTTCGTCGAAGCCTTCCACAAGAAGTACGGCTACCGGCCGGAGTGGGGCGCCGAAAACGCCTACACCAGCTTCGCGCACTGGGCGCGCATGGTGACCGAGACGGGCAGCTTCTATCCGCCCGACGTCATCAAGCATTGGGAGAAGGGCGAAACCATCCCGTCGCTGGTCGGTGACGTGCACTACCGGCCCGAGGACCACCAGTGCGTGCGCCCGGTGTTCGTCGTGCGCGGCAAGGCGAAGAAGGACATGCGCAACGACGAGGACTTCTGGGAGGTCGTCGACGAGGTCAAGGGCGAGGACGTGATCCAGAAGCCCGACGCCTTCGGCTGCAAGCTCGGCGACTACACCTGAGATCGCCGGGCGCCCTCCGGCCCGGGCGGGCCGGAGGCGTTGCGTCGCGCCCGCTGCCGCGCATCGGCGGCGGGCGTCCTTGCGGCCGCGGTCGATAGCGGCGCGCGTCGAACTCTCCGTCGTCGAATGCTCGAATCGATCCAACCTCCGGGCGGAACAGCGTGATCAACTGGGCCAACTTCATCTCGCAATGCTTCAACGGGCTCGTGCTGGGCGCGCTGCTGGCGCTGATCTCGTCGGGCCTGACGATCATCTACGGCACGCTGGGCGTGCTGAACCTCGCGCACGGAGCGATGTTCATGCTCGGCGGCTACGCCGGCTGGGTCACCTTCGACTACACCGGCTCGTTCGTCGCTGCGGTGATCGCGGGGTCGCTCTTCGTGATGCTGGTGGGCGTGATCACCGAGCGGTTGATCATCCGCCACTTCTATTCGCGTCCGCCCGAAGACCAGCTCCTCGTCACCTTCGGACTGGGCATCGTCTTCGTCGAGGCCGTGCGCTTCTTCTTCGGCAGCCTGTCGAAGGCGGTTCCGCCGCCCGAGCCGCTGCTCGGCATCACGCAGCTCGGCTTCATGGTCTATCCCACCTACCGGCTGGGGCTGCTCGGCATCGTCGCGGTGGCGCTGCTGGTGCTGTACTTCGTGCTCTACCGCACGCGCATCGGCATGATCGTGCGCGCCGGCATCGAGGATTCGACGATGGTCGATGCGCTCGGCATCGACGTCTACAAGATCTTCATGCTGGTGTTCGGCATCGGCGCGATGGCGGCCGGCTTCTCCGGAATCGTCAACGCGCCCGTGGTGTCCATCGCGCCCGACGTCGGTGACGCCATCCTGGTGCAGACCTTCGTCGTCGTCGTCATCGGCGGCGTCGGCTCGTTCCCCGGGGCGATCCTGGGCGGGCTGATCGCCGGCGAAATCCTCAGCATTACTTCGATGTTCAATCCGGCCTATTCCTACGTGATGCTGTTCGTAGCCATGACGCTCGTGCTGATGTTCCGTCCTCACGGACTGCTCGGCGTGGCGGGACGGGAGTAACGGCGATGCCGATGGCCCGACCCAGCCGCCCGTACCTCGTCGAGGCGCTGACGATCCTCGGATTGATCGCCGCGCCCTACGTCCTGCCGTACCTCGGTTTCACGCCGACGACGATCAACCGCATCCTCATCTGGGGCCTGGTCGGGATCGGCTTCGACCTGCTGTTCGGCTACGCCGGCCTGCTTTCCTTCGGCCAGTCGGCGTTCTTCGGCACCGGCGGCATGTTCGCCGCGTACCTGCTCACGCAGACAGCGTTCACCAACACGATCGCCGCCGTCGTCATCGGCACGATCGTCGCGGGGATCGTCGGCTACCTGGTGGGGCTGATCGCGTTGCGGCGAACCGGCATCTACTTCGCGATGATCACGGTCGCCATCGCGGAGGTGTTCTTCTTCCTCGAGTTCAATCCGCTGTCGGCCTACACCGGCGGCGAGAACGGACTGCCCGGCGTACCGACGCCGAACCTGGAGCTCGGCTTCACCACGCTCGAGTTCGACGACAACTTCTCGATGTACGTGTTCCTGGCGTTCTGGTACTTCGTCGGGCTCGTCGTCGCGTTGCGCATCGTCCGCTCGCCGGTCGGCCTGCTGCTGCGCGCGATCCGCGACAACCCGCTGCGCGCCCAGGCGCTCGGGCACAACATCCACGGCTACAAGCTGACGGTGTTCGTCGTCGCCGCGATGTACGCGGGTTTCGCCGGCGGGCTGCTCGGCCTGATGCAGGGATTCATGCCGCCCGACGCATTCATGTTCCATACGTCGGGCGAGATCATCATGCAGACGGCGATCGGCGGCGCGGGCACGCTGTTCGGTCCGCTGCTCGGTGCGGCGACCTGGCTGTACCTGAGCGACTTCTTCCAGACGACGCTGAACCTGGGCGCCACCTGGAAGCTGGTTCTGGGCATCGTGTTCGTGCTGCTGGTGGTCTTCCTGCGCCGCGGACTGGCCGGCGCGATCATCGACCTCTACCACATGGCGAAAGGCGGGTCGAAACCCGCGCAGGCCACGGCCGAAGCGCAGCCCGCCAGGCGCGTCGCTCCCGGCGCCGGCGAGCACATCGTGGTGCCGATGCCGGCCCGGCGCAAGCCCACCGGCGCAACGAGCGGCCCGATCCTTCAGGCGCGCGGCCTGAGCAAGCGCTACGGCGGGCTGATCGCCAACCGCGACATCGACTTCAGCGTGAACCGCGGCGAGATCCGCGGGATCATCGGGCCGAACGGCGCCGGCAAGAGCACCTTCTTCAAGATGCTGACCTGCGAGGTGCAGCCGACCTCCGGCTCGATCACCTTCGAGGGCCGCGACATCACCCATTTCGGCGTCACCGACGTCTGCCAGCTCGGACTCACCAAGAGCTACCAGATCAACCAGCTCTTCGACCGGCTGAGCGTGCGGCAGAACCTGGCGATCGCCGCGCTCGGCGAGACGCGCGGCAAGTTCAAGCTCGACCTGTTCCGCAACCTGCGCAAGGTGCCGGGCCTTTCCGCACGCGTCGAGAGCACCGCTGCGCTGGTGCACCTCACCGAGCGGCTCGAGGCGCCGGTGTCCGAACTCGCCTACGGCGAGAAGCGCCGCCTGGAGATCGGGCTGGCGCTGGCCACCTCGCCGAGCCTGCTGCTGCTCGACGAACCGCTGGCCGGCATGAGCCCGCAGGAGCGCGTGGAGACGGTGGCGCTGCTCAAGTCGATCGCGCAGGGTCGCACGATGATCGTCATCGACCACGACATGGACTCGCTGTTCGAGCTGGTCGAGAAGGTCACGGTGCTGCAGGAGGGCAAGGTCCTCGTCGAAGGCACGCCCGAGCAGATCAAGAACGACGTCAAGGTCCAGGAAGCCTATCTCGGCGGTGTGAACGGAGAGCTGGCGTTCGGAGAAATGGCATGAGCCTGCTCGAAGTCGATGGCCTGAACAGCTACTACGGCGACAGCCACATCCTGTTCGACGTCTCGCTGCGCGTGCAGAAGAACGAAGTGGTGGCGCTGCTCGGACGCAACGGCGCGGGCAAGTCGACGACGCTGAAGAGCCTGATGGGCGTGGTGAAGCCGCGGGCGGGCAGCGTCAGGCTCGACGGCGTCGAGATCGCCGGCCACAAGGCGCACGGCATCGCCCGCGCGGGGATGCAGCTGGTGCCGGAGGAGCGCCGCATCTTCGGCAGCCTGAACGTCGAGGAGAACATCGTCCTCGCGGGGCTCACGGCCGAGAACAGGTGGCCGCTGGAGCGCATCTACGCGATGTTTCCGCGCTTGAAGGAGCGGCGCACCAGCCGCGGAACCGACCTGTCGGGCGGCGAGCAGCAGATGCTCGCCATCGCGCGGGCGCTGGTGCGCGACCCGAAGCTCATCCTGCTCGACGAACCTTTCGAGGGGCTCGCGCCGATCATCGTGCAGGATCTCGTGCGCGCCTGCCACGACCTCGCGCAGGCCGGGCAGACGATCATCCTGGTCGAGCAGAACATCGCCGCTGCGCTGGCGCTGGCGAACCGCGTCTACATCATCAACAACGGACACATCGCGCACGAAGGCCCGGCCTCCGGGCTGAAGGCGCAGCCGGAGTTGCTGCAGCGGCATCTCGGGGTGTAGCGCGGGCGGCGCAGGCCGGCGGTGGCGCCGCCGGCGTCGCACGCTGCGCAGCGGCGCTGCCGGCGCCCCGCGTTACGGCAGCAGCACCGCCGCGCCGGTCACCCTGCCGTCACGAAGCGCCGCGAGCGCTTCGTTCGCCTGTTCCAGCGGCCAGGTCTGCACGTCGACGCGGGTCGGATTCGCGCGCACCCAGTCGAGAAACTCGCGGCCGTCGTCGCGCGTGAGATTGGCCACCGAGCGGATCTCGCGCTCGTTCCACAGGATCTCGTAGGGGAACGAGGGGATGTCGCTCATGTGGATTCCGCCGCAGACGACCGTTCCGCCCTTGCGCAACGCGCGCAGCGCCTGCGGCACGAGCGCGCCGACCGGCGCGAAGAGGATCGCCGCGTCCAGCGCTTCGGGCGGCATCTCGTCGGAGCCGCCCGCCCAGGCGGCGCCCAGCGAGCACGCGTGCGCGGCAGCCGCCGAATCGCCGGGCCGCACGAAAGCGTAGACGCGCCGGCCCTGCCGGATCGCGACCTGCGCGATCAGGTGGGCGGCAGCGCCGAAACCGTACAGGCCGAGCGCACGCGCGTCGCCGGCCCGCTTCAACGAGCGCCAGCCGATCAGCCCCGCGCACAGCAGCGGCGCCGCCTGCGCGTCTGGCAGGGCGATGCCTTCGAGCGAATGGCAGAAGCGCGCGTCGGCCACCACCTGCGTCGCGTAGCCGCCGTCGCGGTGCAGGCCGGTGAAGCGGGGCGTGTCGCACAGGTTCTCGCGGTCCTCCCGACAGTACGGACAGTGCCCGCACGCCTGCCCGAGCCAGGGCACGCCGACCCGCTCGCCGATCGACACGCCCTGTGCGCCGTCGCCGAGCGCCTCGACGACGCCGACGATCTCGTGCCCGGGCACCACCGGCAGCTTCGGCAGCGCCAGCTCGCCGTCGACGATGTGCAGGTCGGTGCGGCATACGCCGCACGCCGTGACGCGCAGCAGCGCCTCGCCTTTCCCGGGTAGCGGATCCGATCGCTGCTCCGGCACGAGCGGGGTGCCGGGAGCGTGGAGCGTCATGGCGAGCATGTTCAGCGCCTCGCAGGCCAGATCGGCAGCACAGAATACCGAACGATGACGATTGCGCCTGCGCTTGCCGGATTGCGGACTACGCTCCTCCGTGCTGCGTGATACAGCATTCCTGGCTACGCAAACGCTTTCGCGTGCGGAAACGCTGCGTTCCGCAGCCCGCCCGCGCGCTGCATCGCGGCGCTTGCCGGGTTACACCGCCATTGCCTTCACTTCCGCGAGTCGGCAATGACGCGTGCCGGCGCGTTTTCTGTTGGCACTGTCCGGGCCGGCCGCGCTGGGGGTGGTGCCCCGGCGCGCCGAGCCTCAGGCCGTCATCGACGCCTTCGCTTCGTCCAGCAGGGCGCGCGTGTCGGGTCCCATCGCGTCGTCGATCATCGGGTACATCATCGTCTCCTCCTTCTGATTGTGCGGCGTGAGGATCTGGACGAGTTGCGCGGCTGCACTCAGGTACCCGGCGGCGTCGCGCGCGGCGACCGCCTCGCGCATCGCATCGAAGATCGGCTCCATCTCCCGGTGCTCCTCGCGCATCGTCACGGACGGTCCCGCCTGCGCCATTCCGGTGCGCTCCTCGAACGCGGCGAAGAGCAGCCGGTCCTCGACGTCGATGTGCACGGCGATCCGGGTCAGGAACTCGTTCGCTTCGCGCTCGAGCGTCGCGAAGTCGGCGGCCTTCGCCGCCTCTTCCGCACGCTCGAAGAAGCCGTCGATGACCTGGTGATCCTTCATCATGTAATCGTTGATCGTTTCCATTTCCTTGCTCCGCGAGCGTTGCCGGTCAGGCCGCTTCCTTCAGTTCCGCGCGCTTGTCGGTGACGGTGGCCCAGTGATCGGCATCGGGAAGCGCGTCTTCCTTGATCGTGATCTCCGGCCACACCCGCGCCAGTTCGGCGTTCAGGGCCACGTACGCGTGCATCGACCCTGGAACGTCGCCGTCGATGTAGATCGCCTCGACCGGGCATGCCGGGACGCATGCCGCGCAGTCGATGCAGACTTCGGGGTCGATGACGAGGAAGTTCGGTCCCGCATGGAATGCGTCGACCGGGCAGGTTTCGACGCAGTCGGTGTGCCGACAGTTGATGCAGGCTTCGGTAACGACGTGTGCCATCGCATTTCCCTCCTCGGTTCAGCCGGCCGCCGGAACGGCCTTCTCGGATTCGGCCCTGACCTCGTCCGCGCTGATCCGGTGCACCGGGGCCTTGCCGCGGTTCGTCTCGGTCGTGACGACCGGGCATTCGCCGGTATCGCCGGTGTCGGCGGGCAGTTCGAAGCGTCGATCGGTGAGCGCCATCGCCGACCAGCGGCGCGCCGGCTTCTTCTCTTCGCCCCCGAGTTCGGCGGCGGTGGGCGGAATCGGCTTGCCCTCGGCCCGCAGCTTCTCGACGCGACGCAGGCCCAGGTAAGCCGCGCCGTAGGCGCCGTTCAACTGGCCGAGTCCGTCGGGCGCCACGTGGAAGCGCGAACCGAGCGCGCTCTGCAGCGCGTCGATCATCGCGATGTTGCGCGTCATGCCGCCGGTGAGCATGAAGCCGGGCTCGAGGCCGACGCGACGCATCAGCTGGATCGCGCGGCCGCCGAGCGAGACCATCGCGCCCATCATGATGTCCTCGGCCGGAATGCCGTTGGCCAGGTGGTTGATCACCTCCGATTCGGCGAACACCGCGCACACGCTGCTGATCGCCTTCGGCGACGTGGAGCGCTTGGCGTAGGGGCCGATGTCCTCGGTGGTCAGGCCCAGGTAGCGCGCGGTCTTCTCGAGGAAGGCGCCGGTGCCGGCGGCGCACTTGTCGTTCAGCCGGAAGGCCTTGACGCGCCCTTCGGCGTCGACCTTGATCGCCTTGATGTCCTGTCCGCCGATGTCGAGGATCGTGCGGGTGTCGGGGAACAGTTGCGTGGCCGCCTGTGCGTGCGCAGTGAGTTCCGTGACCTGCGCATGGCGGAAGTCGACGACGTAGCGCCCGTAGCCGGTGGAGCTGACGTAGGTGATATCGGAGCGGTCGAGCTTGCACTCCTTCAGCAGGTCCTCGAAGACGGCTTCGGCCGCCACTGCGAGCTTGAAACCCGTTTTGCGCACGGCCATGCCGACGACCTTGCGGTCGCCGTCCAGGCAGATCGCCTTGGTGTAGGTGGAGCCGATGTCGATGCCGACGGCGTTGATCATGTCTTTCTCCTCAGGCGAGCGCCGGTTCGGCGGTGAGTCCGAACGCGTGGTCGCGCGCGAAAAGCGCCGCGCCGAGCGCGCCGCAGAAGTGCGCCTCGGGGCTCACGTTGAGCTTCGTCCCGATCGCGTCCTCGATCAGCTTGACCATCGCCTGGTTGCGGCTCACGCCGCCGGTGAAGGTCACTTCCGGGTTGATTCCGACGCGCCGGGCGAGCGAGACGCAGCGCGCGGTGATCGCCTGGTGCACGCCCATCAGCACGTCCTCGGGGAGGATCCCCTTGGCGAGGTGGCTGATGATTTCCGACTCGGCAAACACCGTGCAGGTCGTGGTGATGCGCACCGGATTCTTCGAGCGCAGCGCCAGCGTGCCGAGCTCCGACAGCGGCAGCTCGAGCGCATACGACGCCGCCCCGAGGAAGCGGCCGGTGCCGGCGGCGCACTTGTCGTTCATCGTGAAATCGTCGACCTGGCCGTCAGGCTTGACCGAGATCGCCTTCGTGTCCTGTCCGCCGATGTCGATGACCGTGCGCGTATTCGGGAAGAGCGAGACCGCGCCGCGCGCGTGGCACGTGATCTCCGTGACCTGCTCGTGGCCGAACGTGACGTTGTAGCGGCCGTAGCCGGTGCCGGCGATGCGCACCACCTGCGACTGCTCG
This sequence comes from Burkholderiales bacterium, assembly GCA_003576795.1. Lineage (GTDB taxonomy): Bacteria > Pseudomonadota > Gammaproteobacteria > Burkholderiales > Burkholderiaceae_E > Zeimonas. The sequence goes on along the minus strand of QEVN01000011.1, from coordinate 9,236 downwards.
ATTCCCGCGTTCTCCAGCGCCGCCTTGAACGCGTCTTCGGCGACGGTGATCATGCTGGTTTCCATGTCGACCAGCGCCCGACCGACGACCTTGCCGTTCTCGTCGATGATCACGGCCTTGGTCTGCGTCGACCCGACGTCGACTCCGCCGATGTACTTCATGCCTGACTCCCGAGGGTGTGAGCGTTGGACTTCGTCGTTCCCGGCGCCGCGCCGCCGCGGTTCTGCAGCGACTCGAAGAACGCATCCACGCGGTTCTTGATCTGCGCGTCGGACCAGTAGCGCGGGTCGATCAGGTCCGATTCGATGTACAGGCTGGGCAGCCGCAGGCGCTCGTTCAGGTAGTTGCGCGTGTCGGCCATGCCCGAGGAGACGAAGCGGCAGCTCTTGATGCCGTGGAAGACGATGCCGTCGACGTCGTAGTCCTTGATCTGCTGCGCCAGCCGCTCGTGCGAGAAGAACTGGTTCGACAGCCCGCGCTGCGCGGCGAGCGCCGTGACTTCGGCCAGGCTCTCGAGCGGGCGCGACGTGTCGTAGCGCACGTCGGCCGCGTCCATTCCGCCGGCGGCGAAGGTGAGGTAGTCGGAGTACGCGAAGACGCCGCCCCAGGTCTCGAACAGCTCGATCAGCCGGCGCATCGACACGTAGCAGGGCGTGCCCGAGAACAGCAGGCGGAAGCGCTCCTCGGCGACGCGGCCCTCGCCGCGCGCGACCTTGGCGCGCAGCGACTCCTCGAGCCGGCGCATGAACTCGGTGCCTTCCGGCGTGCCGCGGTAGATGTTCATGATGCCGATGTAGGTCAGCCCGTCGAGCATCGCGTTGTACGGCGCCGGACACGTGCGGTTCAGCGCCATCACGTTGTTCCAGTGCCCGACCGTCTTGTTGACGTTGTCCTCGATCTCGGCGAGCCGGTCCATGTTGAACTTCTTGCCGGTGATCTTCTCGCAGCGCTCGATCAGGTCGCGGAACTGCGCCTCGACCCATTGCGCGTCGGCCATGTGCTGCGCATCGCCCGGGCGCACCGTCCAGTTCGCCGAGCGCTGGCCGGGAAGGTCGAGCGTGAAGGTCGGCGTGTTCAGCATGTGCTCCCAGATCTCGCCCCACTTGATGAACGTGCTGCACATGTTCGAGGTGATGGCGATGTCGGCCTTCGGGATGATGCCGGCCGGGTGCTTGTGCTCGCGCAGGATCAGGCCGACGTCGGCCTTCACGTACGAGCAGACGTCGGGCGAGTAGCCGTAGTCTTCCGATTCGCGCAGGTAGTCCTCGGACACCTTGCGCACGCCCATCTGCAGCGAGGTGATCTCGGGGAACACGAGCCGGAAATCGAAGGCGCGCAGGATCTCGACGGCGTTGCCCATCACGAACACGTTCGCCACGTGCTCGCCGCGCTGGTTGGCGCCCTCCAGGCCGGCGTACCAGTCCTTGAAGAGCTTCTGCCCTTCCATGTGGGCGTTGAACTCGCCGCCTTCGGCGGGGGCTGCGGTCTTCTCGACGGTTGCTGTGGTCATGGTGGCAGTCTCCGTATCAGGCGATCTGGAACAGAAGCGATTCGGCGAAGGTTTCCAGCTGCATCGACATCTGTTCGAACGACGTCATCTTTTCCTCGAACTCGAGCACGAGGTGCTGCACGCCGACCTTGTCCAGATGCTTGGACCAGGTGACCTGCTCGTCCAGGCCCGGCTCGCAGAACTTCGCGGCGGTGACGATCGCGGCGTCGGCGCGGCTCGTGCGGATCATGTCCATCAGGTAGCCGGCCTTGGTCTTGCGCTCGTCGTGCTGCACCGGGCTGGCGGCCGAGCGGTCGATGAAGCTCTCGGCGAGCGCCCACACGGGGTCGCCGGTTTCGGGCACGTCGGAGGTGATCCAGCGCAGGCCGATCAGCAGGTCGTCGTCCACCACGTAGCAGGTGTCGTCGAGCGCCTCGAGCATCTCGAGCGGCGGCTGCTCGCAGAAGCCGCCGACGAAGACGACGCGCGGCTTGTCCTGCGCGGCGCGCTTGCGCGCGCGCAGCAGGCCGAGCGCCTCTTCGAGGAGGACGTTGTGCTGCTCGGCCGGCATGCGCGTGCGCGCGCGCATCAGCAGGTACAGCTCGCTGGTGCTGACCTTCCACGGCTCGTCGCAGCGCAGCGCGTACAGCTCGCGCAGCAGCGCGCGGTTGCGGTTGTAGATGCGGATGCTGCGCCAGATCGCCGCGTCGTCGATCGTGCGGCCGATCTTCTTCTCGACGTCGCCGCGCAGCCGCTGGTATTCGGCGCTCGTGTAGCGCACCGACCCGGGCGTGTTGGGGTTCTGCGGCAGGTAGAGGATCTGCCCGAGCTTGTCGGGGAAGTTGCGCGACCAGATGCCGCCCAGGTGCTTGGCCGCGTCGCAGATCGGGTGCGTGACGAAGCCGGTGAGCCCGTCGAGCGAGCCGTTCAGCCCCAGCTCGGTGGTCGAGCGGCAGATCGAGCAGATGAACGAGCCCATGTGCGCGTCGGCGTGCTTGAGCTCGAGCTTGTTGCCCCCGCCGAGCACGCTCACCGGGATCAGTCCCGCGGCGTGCACGATCTCTTCGGGGAAGTAGACGGGGAAGTGGCCGAAGGTTCCCGTATAGCCCTCGGGCAGCGAATCGATCGACGGCATCGGTCCGAGACGCAGGTTGTTGCAGTGCTCGAAAATGTCGCCGAGACGCTGCTCGGAGTCGGTCGGGGCCGGCTTGGCCTGGTCGGTCATCTGTGCCTCCATCGGCTTAATTTGGTATTCCGGTACCGGAATGCGTAAATTGTCGCCCAGCCACCCGCGGCGCCCTTGATACGGATCAAGAAAGCCGGGTCGGACCGAAGAAAAAGCCGGTGCGCGGCTTTGACATATAAAGGACCGAAGTGGTACTGTTTGTGCCGTTCCACACGCGAAGCGAGGCAGGGTCTCGCTGCGCAAACAACGCGAAAGCCGCACCTTCGATGCTCCGGATCAACCGCCTCACCGACTACGGAACGCTCGCGCTGACGTACCTTGCGATGCATCCCGAGCGGATGCACAGCGCCGCGGACGTCGCCGCGGAACTGGGCCTGGGCGTGCCCACCGTGAGCAAGGTGCTCAAGGCGCTGGGCCGCCACGACCTCGTGCGCAGCATCCGCGGCCTGCGCGGCGGCTATTCGCTCAGCCGCGCGCCCGAGGCGATCAGCGTCGCCGACATCGTCGACGCGCTGGAAGAACAGCCCTTCGGCCTCACCGAGTGCAGCGCGTCGGCGGGGCTGTGCGGCTTCGAGCGCAACTGTCGCATCCGTTCGAACTGGCTGCGCATCAACCGGATCGTGCGGCGCACGCTCGAGGACGTGAGCCTCGCCGACATGATGCGCGTCGTCCCGCTCGACGAGGCGCAGGAGCGGGCGCCGAAGGCGAAGCCCGACAGAACGACGGCGGTTTCGCGCAAGCGGGCCTCGCGCCCGCCCGCGGCGCAGCCCGCGCAACCCCGAGAGGAATCCATCGCATGAGTTCCGCCACCACCCAGATCGACAGCTTTCTCGATCGCGAGTACGCAGCCGGTTTCGTCACGGAGATCGAGACCGACACGATCCCGAAGGGGCTGTCGGAAGAGACGATCCGCCTGATCTCCGAACGCAAGGGCGAGCCGGCGTTCATGCTCGAGTGGCGGCTGCGCGCGTATCGCCGATGGCTCACCATGCGCAATCCCGAATGGGCGAAGGTGAGCTATCCGCCGATCGATTTCCAGGACATCGTCTACTACGCGGCGCCGAAGAAGAAGACCGACGGCCCGAAGAGCCTCGACGAGGTCGATCCGGAGCTGCTGCGCACCTTCGAGAAGCTCGGCGTGCCGCTGCACGAGCGCGCGCGCCTGGCGGGCGTCGCGGTGGATGCGGTGTTCGACTCGGTGTCGGTGGCCACCACCTTCCAGAAGCAGCTGGCCGAGCAGGGGATCATCTTCTGCTCGTTCTCCGAGGCGGTGAAGAACCATCCCGAGATCGTCCAGCAGTATCTCGGCTCGGTGGTGCCGCCGAGCGACAACTTCTACGCCGCGCTGAACTCGGCCGTGTTCTCCGACGGCTCGTTCGTCTTCATCCCGAAGGGCGTGCGCTGCCCGATGGAGCTGTCCACCTACTTCCGCATCAATGCGCGCGACAGCGGTCAGTTCGAGCGCACGCTGATCATCGCCGAGGAGGGCGCCACCGTCAGCTACCTCGAGGGCTGCACCGCGCCGATGCGCGACGAGAACCAGTTGCACGCCGCGGTCGTCGAGCTGGTCGCGCTCGAGGGCGCGAGCATCAAGTATTCCACCGTGCAGAACTGGTATCCGGGCGACGAGAACGGCGTCGGGGGCATCTACAACTTCGTCACCAAGCGCGGCGATTGCCGCGGCGCGCGTTCGCGCATCTCGTGGACGCAGGTCGAGACCGGCTCGGCGATCACCTGGAAATACCCCAGCGTGCTGCTGCGCGGCGACGACTCGGTGGGCGAGTTCTATTCGGTGGCGCTGTCGAACCATCGCCAGCAGGCCGACACCGGCACCAAGATGATCCACATGGGGCGCAACACGCGCAGCACGATCATCTCCAAGGGCATCTCGGCCGGGCACGGCAGCAACACCTTCCGCGGCCTGGTGCGCATGTCGCCGAAGGCCGAGGGCGCGCGCAACTACACGCAGTGCGACTCGCTGCTGATCGGCGACAAGTGCGCGGCCCACACCTTTCCGACCATCGAGACGCGCAACCCCACGGCGCACGTCGAGCACGAGGCCACGGCTTCGCGCATCGCCGAAGACCAGCTCTTCTACGCGATGCAGCGCGGCTTGTCGGCCGAGGACGCCGTCTCGATGATCGTCAACGGCTTCTGCAAGGAAGTGTTCAAGGAGCTGCCGATGGAGTTCGCCGTGGAGGCACAGAACCTGATCGGCGTCAGTCTCGAAGGCAGCGTGGGTTGAAAGGAATCGCGAGATGCTCGAAATCAGTCAATTGAAGGCTTCGGTCGACGGCAAGCAGATCCTGCGCGGCATCGACCTGTCGGTGAAGGCCGGCGAAGTGCATGCGATCATGGGGCCGAACGGCTCGGGCAAGAGCACGCTGTCGCAGGTGCTCGCCGGGCGCGAGAGCTACTCGGTCGACGGCGGCACGGTTACGTATGAAGGCCAGGACCTGCTGCAGATGCCGATCGAAGAGCGCGCGCGTTCGGGCATCTTCCTGGCGTTCCAGTACCCGGTCGAGATCCCGGGCGTGTCGAACGCGTATTTCCTGAAGGCGGCGGTGAACGGCGTGCGCCGGCACCGGGGCCTGCCCGAGCTGGACGCGATGGACTTCCTCGCGAAGGTCAAGGCCGAGATGAAGGCCGTCGGGATGAAGGAGGAGTTCCTCTATCGTTCCGTGAACGAGGGTTTCTCGGGCGGCGAGAAGAAGCGCAACGAAGTGCTGCAGATGTCGCTGCTCGAGCCGAAGCTGGCGATCCTCGACGAGACCGACTCGGGGCTGGACATCGACGCGCTGCGCATCGTCGCCGACGGCATCAACCGGCTGCGCTCGCCCGAGCGCGCGATGATCGTCATCACGCACTACCAGCGCCTGCTCGAGTACATCGTTCCCGATTTCGTGCACGTGCTCGCCGAGGGCCGCATCGTGCGCTCGGGCGGACGCGAGCTGGCGCTCGAACTCGAGGAACGCGGCTACGGCTGGATCGAGCGCGCGCCGGCGAAAGGCGCCGCGCCGGCCGCGGAGAGCGCGCGATGAGCGCCGCGCAGCCCTGGACCGAGGCATTCCGCGAGCGCGCGCCGGCGCTCGCCGGCGCCGCGGTGCCCTGGCTCGCCGAAACCCGGCGGCGCGCGCTCGATCGCTTCGTCGCCGAAGGCTGGCCGAGCGCCCGCTCCGATGCGTGGCGGCACACGTCGCTGCTGTCGCTCGAGCAGGAGAGCTTCGTCGTTCCGGCCGCCGCTGCCCAGCCGCAGGCGGCCGAGCGCCTGCGCGCCGTGGTCGACGCGTTGCGCGAGGGCGACGACGGCCATTGGTCGGTGTTCGTCGACGGCAGCCACGCGCCGGCGCTGTCGAGGCCGGGCCGGCTGCCCGCCGGCGCCGAGGTCGCCTCGCTCGCGCGCATCCTCGACGAGGCGCCCGAGCGGGCCGAGGCGCACTTCGGCGCCGCCGAGGACGGCTACAGCCCCACCGCGCTGAACACGGCCTTCGCCGCCGACGGCGCCTTCGTGCACCTGCGCCGCGGCGTCGTCGTCGAGGAGCCGATCCATCTCGTGTTCGTCGGCCTCACGGCACAGGCGGCGATCCACGTGCGCAACCTCGTCGTTGCCGAGGCCGGCGCGCAGGCGACGATCGTCGAGCATCACGTGAAGGCGCACGACGAACCGCTGCTGTCGAACGTCGTCACGCGCATCGATTGCGCCGACGATGCGCGCGTCACGCACCTGAAGTTCCAGCAGGATTCCGAGCGCGCCGTGCACCTGGCGCGCATCGAGGCCCGGCAGGCGCGCGGCTCGATGTTCGCGTCGCATTCGCTGTCGTTCGGCGCGCGCCTGGCGCGCAACGACATCGTCACGCGCTTCGGCGGCACCGGTTGCGAGACGCTGCTCAACGGGCTGTATCACGTGGACGGCAAGCGCCACGTCGACCATCACACGGTGATCGACCACGCCGAGCCGAACGGCACGAGCCGCGAGTTCTATCGGGGCATCCTCGACGAAGCCGGCCGCGGCGTGTTCGCCGGCCGCATCGTGGTCGCTCCCGGCGCGCTGCGCACCGACGCGATCCAGCGCACCGACAACCTGCTGCTGTCGCGCCAGGCCGAAGCCGACGCGCGGCCCGAGCTCGAGATCTACGCCGACGACGTCAAGTGCGCGCACGGCGCCACCGTCGGGCGCATCGACGAATCGGCACTGTTCTACCTGCGCTCGCGCGGCATCGACGAGGAGCGCTCGCGCAACCTGCTCACCTGGGCTTTCGCTGCGGAGTCGCTGTCGCGCATCGGCATCGCGTCGCTGCAGCGTCGTGCGCGCTCGGCGCTCCTGAGCCGCCTGCCCGGAGGGGCGGCACTCGCCCGGGCGCTGGAGGAACTGGGATGAGCGTCGTGCTGCAAGGCGCGCGCGCGAATGCGCCCGGCGACGCGCCGGCGGCCGGACTGGCGGCGCGCAAGGCCGATTTCCCGATCCTCGCGCGCTCCGTGCGAGGCAGGCGGCTCGTCTATCTCGACAATGCCGCGACCACGCAGAAGCCCGAGGCGGTGATCGAGGCCGAGGCGCGCTATTACCGCGAGTCGAACGCCAACATCCATCGCGGCGTGCACTGGCTGTCGCAGCATTCCACCGACCTGTACGAGGAGTCGCGCGAGCGGGTGCGCGCGCTGCTCAACGCGGCGCGCAGCGAGGAGATCGTCTTCACGCGCGGCACCACCGAGGCGATCAACCTGGTCGCGTACAGCTGGGCGCGCACGAACCTGAAGGCGGGCGACGAGATCCTGATCACGACGATGGAGCATCACTCCAACATCGTTCCGTGGCAGCTCGTGTGCGCGCAGACCGGAGCGGTGCTGCGCGTGGCGCCGATCGGCGACGAGGGCGCGCTCGATCTCGACGCCTTCGACGCGCTGCTCGGGCCGCGCACGCGGCTCGTCGCCGTGGCGCACGTCTCGAACGCGCTCGGCACCGTCAATCCGGTCGCGCGGCTCGTGCAGCGCGCGCACGCGGTGGGTGCGGTCGTGCTGGTCGACGGGGCGCAGGCGGTCGCGCACACGGCGGTCGACGTGCAGGCGATCGGCTGCGACTTCTACGCGTTTTCGGGGCACAAGCTGTACGGGCCCACCGGCATCGGCGCGCTGTACGGTCGCCACGAGCTGCTGCAGGCGATGCCTCCGTGGCAGGGCGGCGGCGACATGATCCGCACCGTGTCCTTCGAGGCGAGCACCTGGGCCGACGCGCCGCAGCGTTTCGAGGCGGGAACGCCGAACATCGCCGGCGTCGTGGCGCTGGGCGCGGCGATCGACTACCTGCGCTCGGTCGGCATCGATCGCATCGCGGCGCACGAGCACGAGCTGCTCGCCTACGGCACGCGCGCGCTCGAAGCCATCCCGGGGCTGCGGTTGATCGGAACCGCTGCCGGCAAGGCCGGCATCCTGTCCTTCACGATCGACGGCATCCATCCGCACGACCTCGGTACCATCCTCGATACCGAGGGCGTGGCGATCCGCGCCGGCCACCATTGCACGATGCCGCTGATGAAGCGCTTCGGCATTCCCGGAACGGCGCGGGCGTCGCTGGCGCTGTACAACGACGAATCCGACGTCGATGCGCTGGCGGCGGCGATCCGCCGGGCGCAGGATCTGTTCGAGGGCAAGTGAGAGCACGATGAATTCGCGCGGCGATCTTCGCGAGCTGTACCAGGAGGTGATCTTCGATCACAACCGCAAGCCGCGGAATTTCCACGAGATGCCCGAGGCCAACCGCAGCGCCGACGGGCACAACCCCTTGTGCGGGGACCAGCTCACCGTCTATCTGCGCGTGAGCGACGGGCGCATCGAGGACGTGAGCTTCGTCGGTCACGGATGCGCCATCTCCACCGCTTCGGCGTCGCTGATGACCGAGGCGGTGAAGGGCCGGTCGATCGAGGAGATCGAGTCGCTGTTCCGCGACGTGCACGCGCTGCTCACCGACCAGCAGCCGCCCGAGCGCGACTTCGGCAAGCTGGTCGCGCTCTCGGGCGTGCGCGAATTCCCGGTGCGGGTGAAGTGCGCGACGCTCGCCTGGCACACCCTGCACAATGCGCTCGCCGGCCACGGCGAGCAGGCGAAAACCGAGTGAGGTAAGAGCGATGGGCGGCAGACATGGTCAAGCGCAGGAGTTCACTGATGGCCGGCAAGCCCGGGCAGGTGACGCAGCGACTGGGCGGCACGATCACCGTCATGGTCGACGGCAACCTGTACCGCGTCGACGAGCAGTACGCCGAAGCGCTGGGCCTGGAGCCGCTCGTCCTGCCCGAGGTCGCCGACCTCTTCGCCGACAAGGCGCCCACGCCGGAGCTGATCGAGGCGGCTGCCTGGAAGGTGCTCGGCACCTGCTACGACCCCGAGATTCCGATGGACATCGTGAACCTGGGGCTCGTGTACAGCTGCGTCTGCAGTAAGATCGACCACGGCAGCTTCCGGCTGGACGTCCAGATGACGGTGACGGCGCCCGGCTGCGGAATGGGCACGCTGATGTGCGACGAAGCCCGCGAGAAGCTGCTGAAGATCCCCGGCGTCGACCAGGCGCGG